>QKAN01000218.1 GCA_003246365.1 Clostridia bacterium | reverse complement strand
CTCTCGCACAGACAAGTCTTCAATGATTCCATCCGCTTTCCGATCTTCCGGCAGATAACCGATACCGCATTTCATAGCGTCCTTCGGTTTCATAATTTTCACGGCTTTGCCGTTTAATTTTGTTTTACCGCCAGTTATCTGATCCGCGCCGAAGATTGCTCGTACGCACTCGCTCCTGCCGGATCCCAGTAGGCCGGTAAATCCGTTTACTTCGCCTTTGCATATCTGAAAGTCAAACGGCATCTTGCACTCCGCGCTGGATAAACCATCCGCTTCAAAAACGGGCTGCGCATTCATACCGAACTGACCAGACGTACGGTTGTGCATTGCCGAAATGTCGTCCAGCTCTTTTCCCATCATCTTTGATATAAGTTGGACGCGCGGCAAATCTTTTACGTCGTATGCACCAACCAGTTCGCCGTTTCTAAGAACCGTGATTCTGTCGCAAATCTCATACACCTGTTCAATGAAGTGAGTGATAAAAATAATGCCGACGCCGCGTTCCTTGAGCTCCCGCATCAAGGAAAACAGTTTCAGCACCTCTCGCTCGTCCAGCGAGGACGTCGGTTCATCGAGAATTAAAACTTTGCAGTCCATATCTACAGACCGCGCAATCGCAACCATTTGCTGTACGGCAAGCGAGCAAGTAGCAAGCTGCTGCGTTGCCCGTGCCGGAATATTCAATTTTTCGAGTATCTCCGTCGTCTTTTTTTCCATCGTGCGCCAGTTTACAAAGCGGTAACTGCCGCGTCCGATGAACATGTTTTCGGCAACGGTCAAATTCGGGCAAAGCGTAATTTCCTGATACACCGTGCTGATGCCCATGTTTTGAGCTTCCTGTGGCGAGCGAATCGCAATTTCTTTGTCCTTAATTTGAATCTGTCCGGAATCTTTCGGGTAAACGCCGGTCAAAACTTTCACCAGCGTGGATTTACCAGCGCCGTTTTCGCCCATCAGTGCATGAATTTCGCCCTTCTTAAGAGAGAAATCCACCTGATGCAGCGCGCGTACACCGGGAAATGACTTGCAGATATTCCGCATGGATAAAACGATGTCGTTTGGCATAGGGTACCATCCTTATTCGATACAGACTTCCTGAATACAGCGGCGCGAGTATGCGGATGATCATCCGCATACTCCGCACCGAACTGTCTTGGTTGAATTACAAGTGCTTGAATTGTTTAATGAGGAGATTAATCTCCCAGACCGTAAGTGTCGATGTCCTCTTGCGTGATCGTCGTCGCGTCAAAGCCGCGCTCTTCGGAGATCACTTTCTTCTCTGCCAGCGTGCCGCCGGATTCGAGCGTCTTGATCATGCCGTCGATTACCGATGCCTGGAACGGGCTGCACTGGCCGTCATAGTTCCAGTTGCCGGCGAGCAGTTCGCGAAGAGCCCATTTGTTGCAGTCAAAGCCCATCACGATGACGGCTTTGCCGACGCCGTGGGTGATGCCCGCTTCGTCCAGCGCGGCAACCGCGCCCTTTGCCATACCGTCGTTCTCAGCATAGATGACGTTGAATGCTTCGCCGGAGTTGATGACCGCTTCCACGATCTTCTTTGCTTCCGCTTCATCCCAGGTCGCCGTCTGCTGTACAACCTTGGTCATGGTGCCGGCTGCAAATTCGGCATCCAGCGCGGCCGTGCGGCCGATCTGCGCGTCGGAGCCCATAGCGCCCTGAATATGGATAACATTATAGGAATCCAGGTTCTGCGCCTTCAGCCAGTTGACAGCTGTGATGCCTTCCTGAGACATGTCGGAAACAACAGCCGCTTCATAGAGATTCTCGTCTGCATTCAGCATACGGTCGAAAAGGAACACTTTGATGCCCGCTTCCTGCGCGCTGGTCAGAACCGCATCCCAACCATCTGTCGCCGCAGCGGAGATGAGCAGGTAGTCTACGCCGTCGGTGATGAACTGAGAAGCCGCGTTGAGCTGCTCGTCATTCTTCAGGCTATAGAAGGTGGATACGTCGTATCCGTTGGCTTCGGTGAATACTTTTTCAAAGTCCGCAACGTTCGCCGCGCGATAACCGGACTCGGAGGGAGGATTGTTGACGATACCAACTTTGATCATGGTTGCAGCCGCCGGCGCTTCCGTCACGTCTGCCGCCGCTGCGGCAGCAGGTGCTTCGGTCGCTTCCGCCGCTACTTCCGCACTCTTGGCGCAGGCGGCAAGGCCCACTACCAAAAAGGCAACTAGGAGAACAGCAATCAATTTTTTCATGTTTCCGATTTCCTTTCCAATTTTGAGATGTGAATTGCAGGTCTGAAATGCTTGATGTGACCCTACGCTCCACTTATAGCATGGGAAAATTGGAAAGCCAACAGCTCGGCGGCAAGCCCAGAAAAATGTCAACCGACTCGATTGAATAACAAACTGCGCACGATTTTTCGTAAAAAAACCGGCGCAGTCAATCAATAATATTTCGAACCTCAAACGTAAATTTTCAACATTTCGTTTTTACGTAGGTTTGTATTTATAACCTATTTGGTCTGGATATCAGAGCGCTTTTTCTCGCATCAGTTCAATATCCGCGTCCCTCGATCATATCTTTGGTAATTGTATAGCTGTCAAACCAGGTCTCGTCGATGTATTTTTCCTGCTCGACGGTTTCTCCTTGTTGCAGTCGCTGAATAATATCGGCAACATACGGCCCCTGCAGCGGATTGCATTCCACATTCAGCGCTATCTTTCCCTCCAGGCAATAGGTAAGCCCCAGTTTGGTCGCGTCAAATGAGATCACAATGACGCCGTCATCCGCGTTGCAAGTCAGCCCAGCTTCCTGCATCGCGTCAATTGCGCCGAGCGCCTCGCCATCGTTTTCGCAATAAACTACGTCGATGTCCTTCGTCGTCTGCAATATCCCTTGCATGACTTCATAAGCCTTTGCGCGCGTAAAATCCCCCTGCTCTTGTGTAACGATCTCCCAGTTCGGATTTTGGACAATCGCCGCATCCAGCGCGGCGGAGCGTCCGAGCTGCGCAGAGGAACCGATGGTTCCCTGAATATGTACGATGTGGATCGTGTCTTCCGATCTACCCTGTTTCTTCAGCAGATTTTCCAGCCAAGTTACGGCGGTTTCCCCTTCCTTTCGGAAATCGGAACCGATATACGCCGTATACAGGCTTCTGTCCTCTACGATAATATCGCGGTCGATGACGATTACAGGGATGCCTGCGTCTCTCGCCTCCTGCAAAATTGAAGTCCAGCCGGTTTCCACACGCGGCGAAAAAACGATATAGTCCACATCCTGTTGAATAAACGTGCGGATTGCGCGAATCTGATTTCCCTGTTCGTTGCGCGCATCGTCAAAAATCAGTTCATATCCGTTCGCTTCACTCAAAGCAGACTTCATGCTTTCGGAGTTGGCAACACGCCATTCGGATTCCGCCCCAACCTGCGAAAACCCAACGACAATCAGATTGCTTATTTCTTTTTCCTGCGTTTCTGCCGTTGCATCTATGTCAGCAGAGCAGCCGCACAATATACCGGTTAACAACGCAGCAAAACAAACAATTGCCGGAAATTTCTTCATGTGCCCATCTCCTTTTCATTTGTCTGCATTGGAATTTTCACTGTTATCCGGGTGCCTACATCCGGCGTACTTTCGACGGATAATCCGTAATCTCCGCCAAATAAAATTCGTATTCGTTGGTGAACGGTGCGAAGGCCGAATCCTTCGCTGCGTTCGTCCTCCAGCGATGCACGAATTTCAGCAAGCCGTTCCGCCGTCATGCCACAGCCATCGTCGGAGACTTCGAGAATCACAGAATCATCCTGTATTCGGCCTTGAACACGGATGAGTCCTTTTCTCCGGCGCACTTTTATTCCGTGATACAGCGCGTTTTCCACCAGCGGCTGCAATGTGAGCTTCGGCAAAATATAGCGCTTTAATTCATCCGGGATGTCGATTTCATATTCCATCAGGTCGCGATAGCGCATCTGCTGAATTTCAAGATAGCTCTTGATATGCTGTTGTTCCTCTTTGAGGGTAATCACGTTCTGTCCGCGGCTGAGCGAAAACCGAAAGTAGTTGGACAGGCTTCCAACCATCTTGACCGATTCGCTGATTTCGCCGGATTCGATCAGCCAGACGATGGTATCCAGCGTATTATAAAGGAAATGCGGATTGATCTGTGCCTGCAACAACGCAAGCTCCGTTCGCCGCCGTTCTTTCTCCTGCTCTGCGTTGCGGTCGATCTGTCGCTTCAGGTGCACAACCATGTTCTCGATTCCGTCTGAAAGCAGCTGCACCTCTTCCACATCCGCCTGTATCGGCTCGCAAACAAGCAAACCGCCCCGGCCAATGGCAACCAACCGCTCGCATAGCATGTCAATCGGGTCTACGATGCTGCGGCTGAGTTTTCTGGAGTAGCTTAACAGCACATACAACAGCGCCAACGCCAGCACGACCACGACGCACATCAACACGATCATGTTCGTCAGCATAGTAGATTGTAGAACGTCTAAATGCACAGCCTCATAATATAAATAGGTGTACATATATTCCTGAATCAAATCCGCCATGACGTAGATATTGTCATTGAGCTGCGACATGCGGGAATCATATCCCTCTGTCTCGGCAATCTCCTGCATCTTGTCTTCCAAGTTGTGGCACAGGTTGAGCACGCTGTTGATGGCACGGAGACTGTCTTTTTCCGCCGTCGTGTCGATCAGCTTTGTGGCAATCGCCTCTGCCGACTTCACCTCTTCAATCGGCAGCCCCTCGGAATATTGGCTGTCGATGACGAAATAGTACATTTTCGTCTTGATATTGTCTGTAAACTCGCGGTTAAAGTCCGAAGCTGTTGTCACGTTATTTAAAATGGAATTGTATTGCAAAGCGTAGCCGATGAATATACCGACGACTAAAACGATAATGAGCATCAGTGGAATGGTGACGATTAAAATCATCTTCCACAGCTTCTTTTGCATCGTTGTTTTTCCGCGTTTCGGCGCCCAGTTGATGTCCTCGATCACCGTTTTTCTCCTTTGCGGTACTCGCTTGGCGTGCTGCCGGTTACCTTTTTAAACACGAAACTAAAATAATGCGAGTCCCGAAATCCTACGGCAAAGGCGATTTCGCTGGCGCGCATTTCCGTTTGTCTGAGTAATCGTTTCGCCTCGGCAATACGACGGTCGGTCAGATATTCTACAAATGTCTGTCCCACTTCCTGACTGAACATCGCGGAAAAATAATTCGGGCTGATGTTTACTTTTTTCGCCACGCGATCCAGCGAAATAGTATCGTCCGAATAATATTTGTCGATAAACCCAATCGCCTGCACCAGCAGATCACGCTGCTGCTTTTTGCTTTCATGGTCGCGCAGCATTAAAGAATGCTGCATGACCTGCCGCGCATACTGCCTCGTTTCCTCAGGTGTGGAGATATCATCCCGCGGTTTCAGATCCTGCGGCCAGAATTCTGAGGTGCGGCAACCAATGGATTCCAGATATTCTGTCGCTGCAAAATAGATCGTCATCGCCAGATAGCGGCAAATCAACGGAACGGGAACATTTGCCTCTCCCGCGCCGCGCAGGAGTTGATCTACAAACGAATCGATTTCTTCCGTCGTGCCGCCGCTTAAAAAGCAGCGAACGCGTTCCCGATCGATTACCTTTTTTTCGTCCTCCGCTGTTCCGGCATCCGAAGACCGTATATTCCTTACGCTCGATTCGGATAGTACGTGCTCTTCCGGGCAAAGATAGCGGTAAGAGAGGATTCGGCTTGCTTCCATAAAACAGATCGGCAGCGCGCTTAATCGCGGCACCGGCGTGCCGTGCGCTATATGCCAGTTAACTTCATGCCCCGCCTCAGCGCATAGGTTTTGAATCTGTTCAATGCACTCGCGCGTACGTTGCACGATGTCCTCCGGTGTGCCTTTGATCAAAGCCGCCTGCGTCGTAATATTCCAGCGAAACAGCAAGAGATCCATTCTGGAAACAAAATACCGCGTTACACGGTCTTGAATTTCTGCCAACGCATCCGTGTAGCCTTCCGGTGCGCTGCCGTTATACTCCGCACTGTTGAGTGAAAATAATAAAATATTATAAGAAGGCGCATTTAAACTGATATCCAGCGCCGTCGCTGTTTCGGAAATTTCCGAAACGCTCAGTCCTCCGGTAACGATCTGCTCAAAAAAGCGTCTGCGCGAAAACGCCTCATATTCCTGCGCTTCGCGCTGAAACATTGCAAGATATTCACGCTGCTGCTGTTCTGTCTCCATCTTTTTGTGGAGGTTCATCAGCAGATCTACCATCTTTTCTTTTATAATTGGCTTGAGCAGATATTGCTCCACACCCATTCGAATCGCTCGTTGCGCATAGGAAAAATCGTCGTATCCGCTGATGATGACGATTTTTGTGCGCGGCAGTTCTTTGCGCACCAACTCGCTGAGTGCCAATCCGTCCATAAAAGGCATTTTAATGTCGGTGATCAATAAATCCGGCTGAATTTCACGAATTAGAGGCAGCGCAAGTTCGCCATCGGGTGCGTCTCCGGCATATAAAAAACCGAACTGCTCCCATTGGATGTTTTTGCGTATGCCTTCGCGTACAACGATTTCGTCTTCAACTAAAAAGACTTTAAACATCTTATCTACTTTCTTAGAAATTGTGGTTTGGTCAGAAATTTCGACTTGCATAACACTCCATTTAAATTTTACACATTATGTGATCGGTTTTTTTTAGATTTTTGTTTAATTTTTTCCGATGTTTTGTAAAGATTTTAATGATTTCTGATTTTTTCCTGAAAATTGTAACAACATTAGCAAAGTTTTGTCCCAGTTCACCACAGCAAACCTTTCTAGTGACACTTTAATCGCGCAAATTTGTATTCTTTTTTCAGACTGAGAAATATGTTTTTCTGATTTGTACCCATTTTAACGATTTATACTATGTATGATCAATACAATTTCCTGCAATTTTGAAAATTTACTGATTTTCGTAAGAATACACAACATTCTAAAGCATTTTATATTGTGTTTCCGTTTGTTTCGCGATAAAATTTAACAGAAAAGTTCCGGCGCGATTCATTCGCATTTTGTAAACCATACAAGTATTAACCGCTGGACGTTTCACAATCCCTCAATTTGTTTTATTTTTGTACGCATACAACCATGTTACAATTTTTATATAATGTATTTTGATTTCGCTGATGCGTGAGGAATTATGCCAAAGTATCAAGCCATCGCCGATGTCCTAAGAAATGAAATAAATAACGGTCACTACACCGGCGGACAAATGCTGCCGACGGAAGAACAACTGACGGAACGCTTTACCGCCAGCAGGCAGACAATTCGCCACGCGTTGTCCGTTCTTGTTTCCGAAGGACTTGTCAGCAAGCTGCGCGGCAGCGGATCGCGTGTGCGCGCGCAGTCTGCTCAGACAAAAAGCGGCAACATAGCGGTCATCGCTACATACATCAGCGATTACATCTTCCCCGGTATTTTGCGCGAAGCGGAGTTCGCCTTTGCGGCTTGCAAATACACGGCGATCCTCGCTGCAACCCAAAACAGCGTATATAACGAGAGAAATATCCTCGTCGATCTGCTGAACAAACCGATCGACGGTATGTTGGTTGAAGGTACAAAAACAGCTTTACCCAATCCAAACATAGACCTTTACCGCACGTTTCTGGAGCGAAATATTCCGATCGTTTTCTTTAACGGCTATTATACGGACTTAAAGGGTACGCCAAGCGTTTATGCGGATAACTACGGCGGCGGCTACGAGCTTGTTCAATACTTGCTTCAAAAAGGGCATGAGTCCATCGCCGGAATCTTCAAGAGCGACGATATTCAGGGGCACCAGCGTTATTTCGGTTATATCTCCGCACTGCGCGATGCAAACAAATTGGTTTCAGATAATTTGGTGTTTTGGTATACGACCGAAAGCAGTCATGAATTATTTAGTGAGGAATTGGCAGAAAAGATCGCTGCATGTTCTGCCGTCGTTTGCTATAACGACGAAATCGCATTCCGTCTGATCCCGTTTTTGCAAACCAAAGGAGTACGCGTGCCGCAGGATGTTTCGGTCGTCAGTTTTGATAACAGCGCGCTAAGCGAAATATCGCCTGTAAAAATCACATCCCTTTCCTATGGTGCCCAAAGCATTGGGCGCATTTCGGCGGAAAAGCTGATACGCAAAATTGCAGGCGAATCTGTCGAATCGCAAACTTTGCGTTGGACGCTGGTTGAGAAAGAAAGCAGCCAAACATAATGTGATTTTAGTGATTCGAGCCAAATGCAGATACTCTCGTTAAAAAGGAACTAATATATAAATTATACAGAATCGAGGAATATCTATGACGCAGGAAACCAACATTGCCGCATCCGCAATCCGCAGCGGCGAAACGTATCTTGGAATCGAGTTCGGCTCCACGCGCATCAAAGCCGTTCTCATCGACAAAGCGCATACCGTTCTTGCCTCCGGCGGACATAACTGGGAAAACCGTTTGGAGTACGGAATCTGGACCTATACGCTTGAGGATATCTTTGCCGGTATGCAGGATGCATATGCAAAACTCGCCGCCAATGTGCAGACGCAGTATGGCGAAACGCTATCGCGCGTCGGCGCAATGGGTGTCTCCGCAATGATGCATGGTTATATGGCGTTTGACAATTCCGGCAATCTGCTTGCTCCGTTTCGCACCTGGCGTAACACAACGACGGGCGAAGCCGCAGATGCGCTTTCCTCGCTCTTTCAATTCAACATTCCGCAACGTTGGAGCATTGCGCATCTCTATCAGGCCATGTTGGCAAAAGAACCGCATGTTTCGTCCATCTCCTTCCTCACCACGCTATCCGGCTATATCCATTGGCGGTTAACCGGAGAAAAGGTCATCGGCGTTGGTGACGGTTCCGGCATGTTCCCCGTAGATAGCGAGCATTTATGTTACGATCAAGCAATGGTGGATGCGTTCCAATCTCTCGTTGAAAAAGACGGATACACATGGAAACTGATGGATATCATGCCGCGTCTCTTGCCCGCCGGAGCGAGCGCGGGCGCGTTAACGCAGGAAGGTGCAAAGCTACTCGATCCAAGCGGCGCTTTGCAAAGCGGCATCCCATTCTGCCCACCGGAAGGCGACGCGGGCACGGGAATGGTTGCGACCAACAGCGTACGTCAGCGCACAGGAAACGTCAGCGCAGGCACGAGCGTGTTTGCAATGCTGGTCTTGGAGCGTCCGCTTTCAAGGCACTATGTTGAAGTGGACATGGTCACCACGCCGGCGGGCGATCCTGTCGCCATGGTGCACTGCAACAACTGCACAAGCGATATCGACGCCTGGATTCGTTTGTTTGGTGAGGCGGCAACTGCACTCGGTGCGCAATATGATGAACGCACATTATATCGAACCATGTATCAGCAGGCGCTAACGGGTGCGCCGGATGGCGGCGGGCTAATGTCCTATAACTACCTTTCCGGTGAACCGATCACCGGCATGGATGAAGGCCGCCCGCTGCTGATTCGCAAACCGGATGCCTCCTTTACGCTCGCAAACGTAATGCGCACGCATCTGACCTCCGCCTGCGCCTCGCTTCGCATCGGCATGGATATCTTGTCGGCCGAACAGGTTGAATTAGATGCCATGACCGGCCACGGCGGCTTCTTTAAAGCGGGTGAAATCGGACAGTCGATTATGTCCGCTGCGCTCGGCACCCCTGTAACCGTTATGGAAACCGCCGGAGAAGGCGGCCCTTGGGGCATGGCGGTTCTGGCGGCATACATGCATAACGCAAAAGAAGAAACGCTTTCCGATTATCTTTCCAATCGCGTATTTCAAAGCGCAAAAAGCTCCACCGTGTCTGCCACAGAAGCAGAAGCGGCGGGTTTCGCTGCCTTTATGAGCGGTTATCAAAGTTGTCTGTCGGTAGAACGCGCAGCGGTACAGTCGCTGAAAGACTAATTCACCGGAGGGAGATTTATCCATGCTTGAATCGTTAAAACAGCAGGTTCTCGCGGCCAATCTGCAACTGCCGAAACTGAACCTTGTCGCGTTCACCTGGGGCAATGTCAGCGGCATAGATCGCGACAGCGGTATTATGGTCATCAAGCCGTCGGGCGTTACTTATGATGAAATGACAGCGGATATGATGGTCTGCGTCGATCTCGCCAGCGGAGCGGTGGTCGAAGGAACCCTAAATCCATCCTCTGATACACCGACACATCTGGTGCTGTATCGCGCGTTCGATCAGATCGGCGGAATCGTGCATACGCACTCCAGATGGGCAACCATCTTTGCGCAATCCGGTCGCGCAGTACCCGCACTCGGTACCACGCATGCGGACTATTTTTACGGTGACGTCCCGGTTACCCGTCCGCTTACGAACGAAGAAATCGCGGGTCAATACGAACTCGAAACCGGAAACGTCATCGTGGAAACCCTGCGTGGAAAAGATGCCGCCGCAATTCCCGCGATACTGGTGCAGGAGCATGGCCCGTTTACCTGGGGCAAAAGCCCGGAAGAAGCGGTGTATCACGCCGCCGTTCTGGAGGAAGCCGCAATGATGGCTTGGCACACCCTGCAGCTTACGCCCGAAGCACAGATTAATCCCGCTTTGCTTGATAAACATTATCTCAGAAAACATGGAAAAAATGCGTATTACGGGCAGAAAGGCCACTGACTTCAACTAATATAACAGCAAAAAACCGCCTTTGAAGGCGGTTTTTGTTTGTCTGGGTTTAAGAGAAATAACGAACCGCGGATTCAAATAATCTCAGATCGAATTTTCCCGGCACATTCTGGCACAATCCGGTTCCAATGCGCTCGCTGTGTCCCATTTTTCCGAGAACGCGTCCATCCGGCGAAGTAATCGC
>QKAN01000070.1 GCA_003246365.1 Clostridia bacterium | reverse complement strand
GCCGTTTTGTTCGCTCATGTCAGTTAATATTTCCCGGCATCAGTTTGTTGAGATAGATGGAGCCGATTCCGTTTGTCTCGGAAAGTACGATATAGATGTCGTCAATGGAGAGCCTGCGGACATAGTCTTTTACGCCGCCACGGGCGTCTGCGCGCGTGTAATACTCATCCCGAAAATCGACCATATACACATCGTCATAATACGGCAGGAAGAACGGCGCGATGCTGTTGCCGAACGAGTCGCATACCATCAGCATGTTCCGGCCTGTATGATATCCGCTCTCCAGCACGCGATATGGACCGGATGTTCCGCCCAGAAACACAAGATAGTTGGTCTGCGTATCGTCGATCACGGGCAGCTGATTTTTCTTATATGCGTTGGACACGCGGAACGATTCCGCCGGAAGCAGCGGATAGAACACCTCAATATCATCTGCAAGTTCCTTCAGCTTCGCATTGCGTCCATGCAGATAGATGGAACCCAGATAACCGTCGATCGTCTTCTGCTGATAATCCGAAAGCGGAACTGTCTGATAACCATCGCGTTTCAGCATGGCGTCCGCCGCGAGATATGCCCCGCGCGCTGTCCAATGATGGTCGGTTCGAAAATAGACGTATTCTCCATCGAGAATCGCGCTCTGGAACAGCTCGTACGGGTTATAGACCTTGACATTGCTGGACGTAAGTGTCTTTAACGCTGCTTCTGTCTCGCTCGACCAGCCGCTCTCCGTGTCCAGATGGAGAGCAAACTTGTTGACGGTTTGTGCGCGCGGCACAAGCATCACATGAACGGTTCCGCCGACAGGCAAAAGACCAGCGTATGCGTTGATCACATCGGCAGCTTTCTGAATATCTTCTTTTGAGTACGTAATCAGCGCATCTTTCGTGCCATCTTTGTGCTCGAGCCAAACATGCGCGGCATCACCCGTGACAGTCTCGTCCGCCGCTAAAGACGCTTCACTATCATCGGTTCCCTTTAAAATTTCTTGCGTTGAATTTTCGATGAGCTCTTCAGCGGTCTCCGTTTGGTCGTTTTTGATCTGCGGAACAAACACCTCTTCCCCTTCTTCGTTAAGCAGATCATCAACCGTCAACGCAGAGAACAGATGTTTGAGCGAATTCATGCCGTCGACGATATCGGATCGCAGAAAGAACTGATCGGTCAAGAAACTCTCAAACTGTTCGCTGATCTCGCCTTTCAGCATCGATTCCAGTGAGAGCTGCGGCAATCCGGCGAGGGTTCGGTTCTCCTGCTCGGAGACAATCGGAAGGCGGTTTGCGAACAGGAGCATACACACGCCGATTACGCCGCAGAGGATGATCCACCAAAGCGTCACGAGAAATGAAAGTTTTCTTCGCATGCGATTGCTCCTTCCCGAAAATTTGAAAGTTGAATGTGCTAAAACCGAAAATACAAAAACGGGTTATAGCTATCCGATACGAGGTTCATAACACTCAGCGCAACGCCGAGTGTGAGCAGAACAACGGACAACAGCTGCGCCGAGCGCTGCAATCGAATGCGCTGGCGCATGAATCGCTCCAACGCGGGTAAAATCGGCAGACAAAGCACACCGGCAATCACCGGTAGAACCGTATAGGTGCGCAGCGCATAGAGCGTCTGCGCGTCCATCCACCCAACAAACGAAATTGCCGCACCGTCTTTCACGACGCCAAACATCGCAAACAGCTGCCGCGCGCACGAGGTTAGATCCGTCTGGTAGAACAATGCCCAGCCGATCAGAACGGCAAGCAGCGTCAGCGCAATTCCAACCGGGCGCGGTGTGCGTTTCACCACATATTTAAATGTGCCGTGCTCCAGCGCGATGAGTATTCCATAGTAGAGTCCCCACAGAACAAAGTTCCAACTCGCGCCGTGCCAAAGGCCGGTCAACGACCAGACGAAAAGCAGGTTGAACGTCGTGCGATACTTCCCTTTTCGGCTGCCGCCCAACGGGAAATAGACATATTCGCGGAAAAAATGTCCAAGCGAAATATGCCATCTGCGCCAGAATTCGGATACGGAACTTGAAATGTACGGATAGCGAAAATTCTCGTGATAGCGGAAACCGAGCACGCGGCCGAGACCGATTGCCATATCGGAATACGCCGAGAAATCGAAGTAAATCTGTAATGCGAAAATCAAGCTCGTCAACCACCCTGCCGACACGGAAGCACCGGCATCCGGTAATGTAGAGAGCATCTCTCCTAGAATGTTTGCAATCAATACCTTCTTGCATAACCCGATTGCAAAGCGACGCATGCCGCCCGTAAAATCGTCCAGCGAAGTGCGGCGCTCGGCCAACTCATACTCGATATCGGCATACTGCACGATAGGGCCTGCAATCAATTGCGGGAAGCAGGAAACGTACAACATCAGACGCGAGAAGTTTTTTTGCACGCGTACATTGCCGCGGTAAGCATCGACCACGTACGAAATCGCCTGAAATGTAAAGAACGATATACCGATCGGCAGTCTCGGTGCTTGCATGGTATAGCTTGCGCCAAACAAGCCAAGAATCTGGTTTGTGAAGAACGCCGCATACTTAAAATAGACAAGCGCCGAAAGCGCGACGATAATCGTAAGCGCGAATAAAACACGTTTCCATACCTGCGACTTTGCCGCGTGAAACGCCAGCGTGCCCAGATAGACGGAGAGCGTGACGAACACCATAACGAGAATGAATACGGGCTCTCCCCAGGCGTAAAAAAGCAGCGAGCCAAGCAGCAAAACAGCATTTCGGAGCGGGATGCTGCGGCATGCAAAATAGACCGCGAGCAACGCGGGCAAAAACAGCAGCAGAAATGTCAGGCTCGAAAATACCATAGGCGTATTATATCACAAGCAAATTCGCGGATAAAGAAAGCGCAGCGGGTCGA
>QKAN01000189.1 GCA_003246365.1 Clostridia bacterium | reverse complement strand
CGCCAGATTCTTTCCGAACCTCGCGTTGTTTCAGGCGACCATTTCCGGGCAGAACCTTTGCTACTTATTGTTCAGCATCTGGGCCTGGCTGCTTCTCATCTGGATCGTGACCGAAGCGCAGCGCATGGCGGGCGTTCGCTTCACGAAGCAGAACCTCATCCTTCTGGCAATCATAATAGTCGTCGTTCTGGGATTCTACACCTATAGCCTTGCGACGCGAAAATTCATCTACTACTGGGATTACGCGAACTACTACCGCTTGCAAATCGATACGGCGGCAGACTTTCAGGTAAACGGATTTTTCGCTGCGGCGACGGGCGTGATCAAGCGCATCTGGTACTACGCCTACTCCTCCTTCATCAATATCTTTCTCGCTGTTCCGTTCGCGTTTACGCCGCAAACGCCCGATTGGTTTGTCGCGGCATGCGCTGTCACCATTCTCCCGATGTTATATTGGGTGATTGCCATCTTCCTGAAACTCATGGAACAGATTCTGCAACCAATGCGCGGAAACTTTTTCTTTACCGCAGGCATCGTGCTTGCCGGATTGTTCCCGCTCATCCACGTATCGCTGGTTTACGGACAGCCGGATCTCTTTGGTCTGATTCTCGCGTTTTTGATTATGATTTTGACCGTTCCGCTCGATTTTTCCAAAGCAGATACCAAACGTTACTTGATCATTTTCAGTCTGACCGTGATGATCATCGCGTCGCGCCGCTGGTATATCTACTGGGTAATCGCATACTACGCCTGCTACGGCCTTGCGACCCTTGTTCGTTTGATTCAGGGCAAGCAATTGGAGCAGCTCAAGCGTTTTTTCAGGTTTGTTCTGCTTGGTTGTGCGGTTGTCGGCGCGGCGCTTTTCCCCTTGATTCGCGCAATTCTGCGCACGAATTATTCCGTAAGCTACAGCGAGTATAACGTCGGTGGATTTCCGTTTGAGTTATCAAACCAGGCGCATTTCCTCGGCTATGGGCTGTTGATCCTGCTGCTGGCCGGGTTCCTGTGGGGCATGTTTCGGAAGCAGACAAGGGTGTGGAGCATCCTCGCCGTGGTAGATATCCTTCTTGTGATTCTGCTCTTTACACGCATACAAAACATGGGGTTCCATCACTCGCTGATTCTCGTGCCCGCTTATCTTCTGCTGATGCTGCTCTGCTTTGCGGGCATCAGCCGCATACGACGAAAACTCCTTTTCCTGCTCTCGGCAGTGGTCGTATTGTCGTTTAGTGCGACCAACGCCGCGGTTTGCGCCGCGATGACGAGTTTTACGCAAACCGTCTTATTCTCCTATTCTCCTTTGAAGTTGCCGCAACGAGATGATATCGACGAAATTCGAGCCGTGAATGGCTGGTTGCTCGAGAACTGTTGTGAAACAAAAACTGCTTACATGATTCCCCACGGTGAACCGTATAATCCGGATGTTTTTCGCTGTGTTGACATGCCGGATGAATGTGTTTCAAACATTTTACCCTACGGTTCTGCGGTTCTGGGGACGCATACTTTCCCGCGCGGATTGTTGTTGGCGGACTATGTGCTGACGTGTGAGCCGTTTTGCAACCTTAGCCTCGCCGAGAAGTACAACAGCGCATTTTTCAGTGAGATTCCGCAAAAACACTTTTTCGAAGCCGCCCGATTCGACATGGGAAACGGATACACGTTCATCGCTTATCAGCGTATATTGCCAACCGACGCGGAAGAGATTTTGTTTTACGAGCAATACTTTGCCGCAGAGGATGCCCGCTTTCCCGATATGTTCTCCGGCGTGCTGGACGAATTGCTTGCCGAATTGAGTGATGGCACGTGAGAAAATCAACGAAATAGCGGCCCGCCTGAAGCGCATAAACGTGATATGAGTCATAAAAACAAAACAGACCCGAAAGGGTCTGTTTGTGTTATGCGTTGTCCGAAGTACAGCAAATCTATGTCGGGTATGCAACCATCCGCCATTTTACTCAAACCTGATCAACAAGACTCCGCTATCATACGTTCAATCTGTTCGAGCAATCTGCCGGTATCGCTCAAGGTAACATCTGCAATGTCGGCCGGCAGCTTCGCGCCAACTCCGATTGTCCGCATAGAAAGCGCGCTCGCTCCCGCAAGCCCCGCCGCTGCGTCCTCAACCATCAAGCAAAGCCGGGGATCGGTCCCGATTCTCTCCGCTGCAAGCAGATATCCTTCAAAGTGCGGTTTGGAGTGGGTGATATCGTTTCCCGCGACAATGCCATCAAACGCGCCATCCAGTCCAATCCGATTCAGGATGAAATCTGCGTTTTTGCTGGATGAGAATACCGCAATCGGAACACCTTTCTCGCGCAAAAATGTGAGCGTCTCCGAAACACCTGGCAATACGTCGTTTGGAGAAAGCGACTGCAACGCTTCCAGATAATATGCGTTTTTCCGGTCGAGCCACATTTCTGTTTCCTGCGCGGACATTTCCCGCTGCCCCATCTGCAGGAGCAATGTCATGCATTCCGCACGGGACACACCTTTGAATTGCTCGTTTTTCCCTTCGTCAAATGGAATTCTAAGCTCGTTTGCAATTCTTTTCCAGGCTTCAAAATGATATCGAGCCGTGTCCGTGATCACCCCATCGAGGTCAAAAATGACCGCGCGCACCGGGCGATCGATCTGTCTTTCCGCTCTAGTTACGTTTATCAGCCGATCGAACACCCTGATTTCGACTTCTGCGCCTTCCAGCAAACACAGCGTGCAGCCATTTTGATTGACCGAAACAAGCATCCGACTGCCGCGAAACACCGTGGCAAACGAATAACTCTCCCAACCGTTTGGCAGCAACGGAAAAATCCGGAGGCCATATTTGTCTATGCGTAGCCCGCCGAACCCGGCGATGATGGAAAGATATGCTCCGCCTGTGTTT
>QKAN01000128.1 GCA_003246365.1 Clostridia bacterium | reverse complement strand
GCAAGAAGCGAAGAATTCCGCACACAGGAAGGCGTGCAGCGCGCCGCGGCGAACTGCAAATACCTCGGCATCGACGGCATCATCGCCATCGGCGGAGACGGCACCTTCCGCGGTCTGCGCGACTTGTCCCAGTACGGCATCAATACGATCGGCATTCCCGGAACGATCGATAACGATATTGCCGCGTCTCATTACTCCATCGGTTTTGATACCGCGGCAAACACCGCAATTGAAGCCATCGATAAACTTTCGGACACCATGCAATCCCATCAGCGTACCAGCGTTGTGGAAATCATGGGTCGTAACGCAGGACATCTGGCAGTTTACGTCGGCATCTCGGTTGGCGCTACCGCGATCATACTCCCCGAGCGTCCGTTTGATTTTGAGAAGGACGTTGTAGAGCACATCCGCGAGGCACAATACCGCGGCAAGCACCATCATCTCATCATCGTTGCCGAAGGCACGGGCAGCACGAACGAAATCGCGCAGCGCTGCCGCGATGAGCTGGGTCTTGACACACGCGTTACGATTATCGGCCATATTCAGCGCGGCGGCAGCCCATCCGCAAGAGACCGCGTGATGGCAACGCGCATGGGACACCGCGCGGTGGAAGAAATCATCGCCGGCAACACAAATCTCATCGTATGTTATCGAAACAGCCAGATAACGACCGTTCCGATCGATGAAGCGATGGATATGACCAAAGATCTCGACGAGTATATGTATCGCGTCGCGCAGGAAATTACAATCTAAAGCAAGCGCAACGAGCACCCGGGTCAGCCCGGGTGCTCTTCTGCGGTCTTAGCAACGATTTTGAGGTGTTTTATGTTTTTCGATTCGTACGGTTCAGAAAACCTTCCAACACTCGTTTTGCTGCATGGCGCGGCGGCTCTAGACACCTTTACGCACCAGTATGAAGCGCTTTCCAGATGGTTTCATGTATTGGTTCCGCATCTCCCCGGCGCGGGGAAAGCCGCTGAAGAGGCATATGACCCGCAAGCAACAACAGACGCGCTCTCCGGCTGGATTGGTTCTCTTGGAGAAAACAAAGTGCTACTTATGGGGCACTCTGTCGGCGCGGAGCTTGCGGTGAAACTGGTTTCCGAGCACCCTTCCCTGTTCTCCCGCGCAGTGTTTCTTAGCCCATGGCTAAGCGCCTCTCCCGCCAGCGCGCGCCGATATGCCAGTTTGGCGCGCATGTCCTATGGTGCGGTGAAAAACGTATCTCTCTTGCGTCTGCAAGCCAAGTATTGGGGATATACGGCAGAACAAACGGAAACGCTCGTTTCATACAGTCCTAAAATTTCGCTGGAAACATATATATCTTTCTTCGAAAAACGGATTCGCCTTAGCGAACTTGGCGGGTACCCGTCGGTTTCTATCCCGTTGCTCGCGCTGTGCGCGCGCGGCGAAACGGCAGAAACCAAATCGTCTGTACGCGCACTAGGCGAACAAAACACAAACTGCCTCACGGTGATCTTTCCGCAAGGCAGTCATGATTTTGTACTTCGCAACTATAAGCTGCTCAATCCGATTCTTTTGGATTTTCTGACGGCAAAGTAGTTTTCTTCCCGGGCCAGACAAGAATCAGCGTAAACGGTATAATATTGTGTTTCGTGAAAAATCCGGGCATGGTATCAACGTGGTTTTCTTTTCCCGCGATTGCGTTGAAAAACCGGTATTTCGGCTCTCCGTCGCCGCTTGGAAGAATCGATTCATCCGCGTAAAACGTTACAAAATGCGGTCCGTCTTTATGCCAGTAATAGAATAGCCCCGCGCTTGTCCCCTCGGGCAGGCGCGCTTTTTTATTCCAGCGGAATTTTAGGCTTGTGCGATACCCGTGCCGCTTCAGCGTCCGCTTCAGGCGAAGCAGATCGGTTCCAATTAATCCGCGAAAAAGTGAAAACCGTATTAATTCATCGGCAAGCGCCTGCTCCTGTACATCCTGCCCCATCCGCTTTAAAAAATTGAACGCCGCAATCCAGCCGCATCCGTTGATATCGCTCGTGAATACGCCGTAGCGAATGTTCGTCAACCGCGCCTGATCGACGATATATCCATCTCCCGAATACGGTGTCTTTGGTTTCTGTTCCACGATTAATACACCACCTTATATACAGCGTAGCCCTCGCCAAAGTTTTCTACCCGTTCAATACCCTTTGCGCCCGCGTTCTTCACCAAATAATCGATCAGTACCTGAAGCTCCGTTGCGCTTTCCGTCCCCATCAGATACACATTGTCCTGCTTGAAAATATCCGGTGTAAGTCCCGAAAGGCCGTTGATCTCCAACTGCCGCGTTTTCCAGCCGGAGTACATCCCCGTGTCTCCCCAGTCGATGATGTTCACCGGCTTCTCGTTTGGATACGTTTTAAACGCTTCGTTATTATAGATAAACGTAGGCTTGATGATATAGACGTTGTCTTCGTGATCGATTGCATATTGCTCCGCGGTGCGCATATCCGCAATTTGCTGTGCGGGCTGATAGTTGCCCAGCCATGTTCCGGTTTTCACAAGGCTCCAGCCAAGCGCGGCAACCGTAACCAGCAGTAACGCAACTCCAACAATTTTGCCGGTACGCTTAAACGGCAACATACGGTTTCTTGCGCGAATCCGCAGGACCAGCGGCACCAAAAGCACCGCCGTTGGCAGCACAATCACCTGAAATGCGCGGAGAATCAGCCGTTGCTGGAAGCACAAATATAGGCTGAGCGCCGCTCCACCGAAAGAAATTGCTAATAGAAAAATCAGTTCTATGCCGCTCTTTCTCTCGCGCAGGAAATAGAAGATCGTAATCATTGCAGAAAGCAGCGGGATCACCAGCACATATTCCGAAGCGCCGTTTCCGCGGAAAAACGCCTCGCCATAAGCAAGCGCTTCGCTTAGCTGCGCAACGATTCCGCCTTGTGTCTGCACAGTACCGTGATCAATAAT
>QKAN01000055.1 GCA_003246365.1 Clostridia bacterium | reverse complement strand
AAACAAAAGAGCCCCTTTAGGGGCATAAAGTAAGAAGTTGCATGGTAGCTTGAATAAAGTGAAAGCAGCGCCTTGAGGCGTTTGTAGGCACCAAGGGCTTATAGCCAAAAGTAAGCCACCCGTTTTACGGGTGGTCTTGACTTGTCAATTCTTTCGGATACATTCTCTTTCGGGTTTGCGTCAGCTTGCTCGCAGCGCTTGACTTGCAACATGACGGAGCGGCGCGCTGCCTGTGGCAGATACAGCGCCGCGGAGGAACGGTAAGCAGCGGAGTTTCAGGAAGCCGCTTCAGCGGCAACGCGAAACGACGACTGCGAACCGCGCGGGAGCCGAGCGCCCGCTGTGCGGGATACAGCGAGGCGTAGGAATGGCAAGCAAAGGAGCGGTAGGAGTGGGCTTCAGCCCCGACGCGCTGCGACTATTGCGCAGCCATCCGGGAGAGTAAGTATTGCAGTTCGCTAATGTCGCCTTGCTTCACTGTCGTTTGAATGGCTCCTAGCTCACTGGGCTTACGTTTCACTTTATCCCGCACTGCGGGCGTTCAACTTCGCCTGCCGGGATCCAACAAACCAAAAGACCATGCATTGCATGGTCTTTTGGTTTGTTCGTATACCTGTGTTTACCTACTCCCACGAACCTTGACAAAAAACGCGCGAAGCGCACTTGACTTGTTGGGGTTGCTTGCGTTTTAAGCATAAATCACCTATACTTGTATTTGTTCAATTTGGCAAAAGACTTTTAAATAAATTGCACGGTCGAGTGAGGTTGCTATGAAAAACCCGTTAAAAAGCTTTAATCTGGATCACATTGCGCGAGTGATCGTATTAGTCGCTGCAGATATGATTCTGATTACGCTTGCATATATAATCGCTGTATGGGTTCCATATTCCGGCGAGGGAAGCAAGTATTTGTTTCCATTTTATGTAAACGGAAGAATCGCTTTTTCATATTTTCAATTAGTGGCTTATACTGCGATATATTTACTTAGCTTTACTCTTTTTCGCATGTACGGCAAGACATGGCTTGAAGGATTGAACGCCGAAAACATTTATATTCTGGCTGCTGTCGGCGTTGGTACGGCTGTCATATTTGCTGTTAATATACTCTTCGGAAATGAATACAAACTTTCAATATTTTTAGCGGGAATGATTCTATTGCCGCTGTTATTTATTGAACGTTATGCATTTCGAACTCTCCAAAGAGCAAGAAGACTACTGATCAATCGCCAAAGCAGCGGAAAATCTCCGCTTCTGATTGTTGGCGCCGGATTTTTTGGGAAATACGTTCAGGCACAGATTATGTCTGGAATCATGAAAGGTACCAGTTACGTCGCGGCTTTCGTAGATGATGACCCGAAGAAAATTGGAACAAAAATTCGTGGCGTAAAAGTTGTTGGGAAAACTGCTGAAATACCAGAAATTGTCAATCGTCTTGGAATTCGCGAAATTATTCTTGCAATACCTTCAATTAGCGAAGCGAGGCAAGTAGAACTTGTTGCATTATGCAAGTCTACCAAATGTCGCGTTCGTATGGTTTCTCCGCTTCGCGACATGGATACGCAACCGACGATGCGCGATATACGTGAAATTAGCATCGATGATATCTTGTTTCGACCAGAGGTTAATCTCGATAAAGAAGCAATTGCCGAATATATTCAACACAAAACCGTACTTGTTACCGGTGGCGGCGGTTCTATCGGCTCGGAGATATGTCGGCAAACTGCAATGTTTTATCCTGCAAAACTCGTCATTTTTGATATCTATGAAAATAACGCGTATGAGTTACAAATGGAGTTTAAACGCAAATTTCCATGGTTAAATGTATGTATTCGTATTGGTTCTGTTCGTGATAAAGCTAGAGTTGATGACGTTATGGCAGAGTTTTCGCCGGATCTTGTAATTCATTGTGCGGCGCATAAACATGTACCGCTTATGGAAGACAGTCCGGCTGAGGCGATTAAAAACAATGTCATGGGAACATACAACGTGATTCATAGCGCTGGTGAACATGGTGTCAAGCGGTTTGTTCAACTTTCGACAGATAAAGCCGTTAACCCGACAAATGTCATGGGTGCCAGCAAACGCGTGACCGAGTTGATTGTGCAGGACTATGCGAAAAAGAGCAGTATGAAATGCATGACCGTTCGCTTTGGAAATGTGCTCGGCTCTTATGGCAGCGTGATTCCGCTTTTCGAAAGTCAGATTCGTGCTGGTGGCCCTGTGCAGGTGACGCATCCTGATATTACCCGCTATTTTATGACGATTCCGGAAGCTGCACAGCTCGTTTTGCAAGCTGGCGCGCTCGGCGAAAGCGGCGCGATCTATGTGCTTAACATGGGTTCGCCGGTTCGTATTATGGATTTGGCTGAAAAACTGATTCGTTATTATGGTTATACGCCGAACGAAGATATGCCGATCGAAATTATCGGCTTGCGCGCCGGTGAGAAAATGTATGAAGAACTGACGCTGGACGAAGAGGAACAAAGTCTGCTTGAGACCACGCATAACAGAATATTCCGCACACAGCCGCTACCGATTGACGACGCTGCATTTCCCTCTAAGCTTGGCGCTTTGATGGATGCCGCACTGTGCAACGCACCGGAACTTTTAGACCTGCTGATTGGTCTTGTGCCGAACTACTGTTGCGCAAAGAAGACGAATGTAAACTAAGCAAATAATTGGTAAGAAAAAGAGCGCCAATCGGCGCTCTTTTCTACTATTTTGAATTATGGACGGCTAGCTCCGCAAGCAACGCAGGTTTCTCTGGAACTGTCGTTTTTGACACTGCAGATCGGACAAATCCATTCGTCAACAACTTCGCCTTCAGCGGCGGGTTCGGATTCAACCTTGGGCTGGGCAGCACCGCATTTCGAACAGAAAGACGACATATATGGAAGCTCTTCTCCGCAAGCGACGCACTTTTTCGTGCCGCGTTGTTCTAGTATCTGCGCCTCCAAATCTGCGATTTCCTGTTGAAGTTGCTTTGCTTGCGCAGAAAGGTCTGCGAATTCATCCGCAGCCTGTGCAGGATGATTTTCGACAAACTGTTTGCCGATTTCGGCATAAACGGCTTTCAGATCACGCGTTTTGTTGGCTACTTCCGCACTCTTGCCGATTGCGCCAACAGCGTCCGTCGTTTTTTTCCAAATATCCTGACCAAAGCGTTCGATTTTCTTTCCAAAGTCTTCCGCCATTTTCGTTTCCTCCAATAAAATGTGGTATCATTTCTACGATTGTTACGAGTATAGCACAAATGATATTACGCTGACGCGATATCTCGTTTTTTTAACGAAAACATTGCAATCTGATCAAGATTTCAGTATAATAAGCTTCGCGTGAGCAATCTTGGAGGGTTGTCAGAGTGGTCGATCGTGCGGCACTCGAAATGCCGTGTCCCGAAAGGGACCCAGGGTTCGAATCCCTGGCCCTCCGCCAACGCAAATCGCACCTTTATCCGCACTGGGTAGAGGTGCGTTTTGTTCATTTCATAACTTAGTATATTCTAAATTCAAATAGTCTATTAATGGAAGGTAACGGATCGCTTGAAGAAACAACGATTTCAATATTTATTATTTTTAGGTATTATCTGCGTATCTGTGAATCTTCGAGCACCGATCACAGCCGTAGGCCCGCTGATATCGAGTATAAAAGCGGATTTGCCGTATTCCGGCAGCGTTTTAGGGTTGCTGACGACAATTCCGTTGATTATGTTTGCGGTGTTTTCGCCGTTTGTCAGACGAATCAGCGATCGTTTCGGCGCCGGAAACGCATTACTTTACAGTATTTTGCTTGTGGCACTGGGCGTAGCGCTTCGTTCCTATGCGGGCGTATTCGGATTGTTTTCTGGTACGGTGTTGCTCGGCGCTGGCGTTGCAATTGGAAACGTGCTCGTTCCCGGAATCATCAAGTCGCGGTTTCCGGATCATCTCGGCATAGCAACCGGTGCATTTACAATTTCAATGACTTCTTTTGCGGCTATTTCAGCTGCGGTTAGTTATCCGGTTTCTCAACTGTCCGGATTTGGTTGGCGTAATTCTCTCGCAATTTGGCTTGTTTTGCTTGTTGTTGGCCTTTTCGCTTGGCTGCCGCAGAGACGGCTGACTATTGTCCGTTCATTGGAAGCGGACGAATCGGAAGGACCTGTTGTATCTGTTTGGAAAACGAAAATAGCATGGTGGGTTACCATCCTCATGGGAGCGCAGTCATTTTTGTTTTATTTCTTCACAGCATGGCTGCCAAGCATTGCGCAGTTCAAGGGATTCTCACCGGAAACGGCAGGCTATATGGCGTTTGCATTTCAGCTTACAACCATTCCGGCGGCGTTGGTAATTCCGCCGTTGGCAGCGCGCATGAAGGATCAAAGAGGACTAATCACAATGGCTGCGGCATTATACATCATTTCGCTTGCGGGATTGGTGTTTTCTAAATCGACTGTTATTCTAACAATTTCTGTCATGCTCTATGGGTTCGCAACTGGATGCTGCTTTAATCTTTGCATGCTTCTCATCAGTCTCAGAACGGCGAATGCAGAACGCGCAACCAGTCTTTCCGGCATGGTGCAGTCTCTTGGTTATGCGTTTGGTGCAACAGGGCCGATTCTGGGCGGATGGCTGTTTGATTTGTCTGGCAACTGGAATCTGGCGTATATCTGTGTAGCGGTATTGATTGCTATTATATTCGTTTCAGGAAGACAGGCCGGTAAGAACATCTGCATATAAGTCAACTCAACACAAAAGACCGCCGATAAAGGGCGGTCTTTTTAAGTGATTGTTACCAAGTTTTTTAATCAATCGAATCGCTATCCTCTAACCGACCGTTATAGGAATGCGATGCTACGGTTGCACAAGCGGCATACATGCGTTCCGCACCGGAAGCGCGAAGCGCGACAGCGCAGGATAGAAGTGTGCTGTGCGTGGTCGTTACATCGTCTACGAGAAGAATGTTTAGACCTTTTGCTTCGGGTGAGGCGGAGAATGCTTTTGCAACGTTTTTCGCGCGTTCAAATGTGTCCAGCGTTGTTTGAGAACGCGTGAATCGATTGCGCTGCAGCAGATCGGTTCGCAATGAAATATGATAACGCTGACAAAGCGACGCCGCAATCAACTCGCTTTGATTATAGGAACGAAGCCATTGTTTCAGCGGATGAAGCGACACGGGGATGACGGCGTCTATCTTCCAGTCGTGAGGAATTATTATGGAATCAGCGAAAAACGAAGCGAGGCGTACCTGATTATGATATTTGAGTGCACGAATTCCATCGCGAGCGCTTCCGCAATAACGAAAAGCTGCCGTCATACCGCTAAACGGCGGTTGAGCGGAAAGAGCAGGGGCAACCTCAAGCGAATCGCGACAGGATGCGCAGAGATGACGCTCGTCGATTACAGTTTCGCGCCCGCACAACGCGCAGGCAACGTCCGGCGGATAAAGAGCATCCAACAAAGCGGCGGTAATGCCGCGTTTTGTTTGCCCGCTCATACGCCGCCGAGCGACTTGAGTTCGCTAAGCCGGTTACAGAGCGCTGTATACCTTCTGTCGGTGCGGTTGTTGTTGATCATGCTCATCATTGCGTCGCGCCGACCGATGCAGATTACCTGCTTTTTTGCGCGGGTTACCGCGGTATAGAGGAGGTTACGCGTCATCATTGGAGAAGCCGCGCCAAACATCGGAAGTATAACAATTGGAAATTCGCTGCCCTGACTCTTGTGAATCGAAATACAGTACGCAAGTTCCAGTTCGTCGATGTGTGTGTAATCAAACACAGCCAGGCGGTCGTCGTCAAATATTACGCTCAAGGAGCGATCCATTTCGTGGATTTGGAAGATTGTTCCAAGATCGCCGTTAAACGCGCCAGCGCCATCCTCACTGCCGCCGTTAGGAAGGCGTTTTTTCCATTCGATTTTGTAGTTGTTCTTCATCTGCATAATGCGGTCGCCTTCGCGGAAGACGGAATCGCCGCTGATGTGTTCGTGCTTACCCGGCGCGGGCGGGTTTAGCGCCGCCTGCAACTTTGCGTTGATATTATAAACCCCCAAAACGCCTTTTTTCATTGGCGCGAGAATCTGAACATCCAGCAACGGTTCGTTGGTTGCAAGAACTTCGCCCGGATGCGTACAGATGTGTAAAATTCGGTCTAGTATGCGATCCTGAGAGGCGACATCTTCAAACAGAAAGTCACTCTCCGGGACATCGAGCAAAGGCGCGAACCCCATGTTGATGCGATGCGCGTTGGTTACGATCATGCTGGATTGTGCTTGACGGAAAATCTCATCTAACCTGACGACGCGAATGGTTTCGCTGCTGATGATATCGCGCAGCACATCTCCAGCACCGACGGAGGGCAGTTGGTCTGAGTCGCCAACCAAAATCAGCCGCGTTCCAACGGTGATTGCCTTTAGCAGCGCGTTCATGAGCGCGGCATCCACCATGGACATCTCGTCCACGATGACCATATCTACATACAGCGGATCGTCCGCGTTTCGTAAAAATCCTTCGCCGGGAACATATTCGAGCAGGCGGTGTATGGTTTTTGCGTCGTGTCCCGTTGCGTCGCTCATGCGTTTCGCCGCGCGTCCGGTTGGTGCGGTGAGCGCAACTTCCAGTCCTATTTCTTCTACAATGGCGGTAATAAACCGAATGATAGTCGTTTTACCGGTTCCCGGGCCGCCTGTAATGACCAATGCGCCTTCGCTCAGCGCGGTTAATACCGTGGCGCGTTGCTGCGCAGAAAGTTCTAGTTTTTGCGCGGACTGCACCGCCGCAAAATCGAAGAACGGGTTTTCGACCGGTTTTTGCGAAAGGCGCAGCAGCTTTTCCGCAATGTTTGTTTCCATGCGGTCAAAATAGGGTAAAAACAGCGCCTCTGTATCGCCAACAAACTGCTGCACTGCCTCGCCGCGTGCAACAAGAGTATCCAGCGTGTCGATCAGTCGCTCTTCCGGTGCGCCGAGCAGTTTTCCCGCGTAGTTTAGTAAAGATGTTTTCGGTAGATAGGTGTGCCCGTATTCGTTTGCCGCCATGGAGAGCGCATAGAGCAAACCTGCGCGTAAACGGGACTCCGACTCGAATGAATAGCCGGATACGTTTTGCGCGATTTTATCGGCAGTGACAAATCCAATGCCTTCCACATCGCGGATGATCTGATAGGGATCTTCTTCAATACGGGCAAGACAAAGCTCGCCATAGATTTTGTAAAGCTTGTACGCCTGATTTACCGTAATCCCATATGGTTCCAGCGCAAGCAAAATATCTCGCATCATGCGGTTCTCGGTGTAGCTTGCGAGAATCATATCCCTTCGCTTCGCGCCAATTCCCGGAATTTCAGATAGACGCAGGGGGTCTTCGTCCAGTACGCTGAGCGTATCCATGCCGAATTTTTCTACAATCGCGCGCGCGGTCGCTGCGCCAACGCCTTTGATTAATCCGCTGCCGAGATAGGTTTCGATGGCGGATAGCGTCGCGGGCGCAACGGTATGATAACTGACCGCTTTAAACTGACTGCCATACTTCGGGTGAGAGGCGTGTTCACCTTCCAGTTCAATCCGTTCGCCGACGTTCGCAAGCGGCAGTGCGCCGACAACGGTGAGCCGATCGCCGTCGTCAAGGGCAAGCTCCAGCACCGTCCAGCCGTTTTCAGCGTTACGGAAGATGATGGAATTGACGACGCCGGTTAGTTCAGCCATATGATATCCTTTTGATTTATTGTTTGTGTGAAAAAGATATGCGGATAATAACTGCCCCCGCGCTGAGCGCGGGGGCTTTTCAACTATCTTAGAAATCCAACCGCGTTTCAATGTATGCGGTGAGCTCGTCGATGGGTAACCGAATCTGTTCCATCGTGTCGCGGTCGCGAACGGTTACACAGCTGTCGGTTTCGGTATCAAAGTCTACCGTAACGCAGAACGGGGTGCCGATTTCGTCCTCACGGCGATACCGCTTACCGATGGAACCCGTCTCGTCAAAGTCTACCATAAACTTCTTCGCGAGTTTCGCATAGACCGTCTGTGCCTGCTCACTGAGCTTTTTACTCAGCGGAAGAACGGCGCACTTATAAGGCGCAAGCGCGGGGTGCAGATGCAGCACTGTACGCACATCGCCGCCTTCGAGTTCCTGCTCGTCATATGCATTGCAGAGGAAAGCGAGCGCGACGCGGTCTGCGCCAAGGGACGGTTCAACACAATACGGAATAAATTTCTCGTTTGTGTAGGGATCAAGATATTCAAAGTTTTCGCCGCTGTGATCCGCGTGGCTCTTGAGGTCAAAATCCGTACGGTCGGCAATGCCCCAAAGTTCACCCCAGCCAAACGGGAACATGAATTCGATGTCCGTTGTGCCTTTGCTGTAGTGAGAAAGTTCTTCTTTTTCGTGTTCTCTCAAGCGGATGCTGCCGTCGTTCATGCCGAGCGCCAGCAGGAAATTATGGCAGTAATCTTTCCAGTATTTGTACCAGTCCAGATCGGTGCCTGGCGTGCAGAAAAACTCCAGTTCCATCTGTTCGAATTCACGGATACGGAAGATGAAGTTGCCCGGCGTGATTTCGTTGCGGAAGGATTTGCCAATTTGCGCGATGCCGAACGGCAGTTTTTTGCGCGTGGTGCGCAGAACGTTTTTAAAGTTGACAAAGATGCCCTGCGCGGTTTCCGGGCGCAGATAAAGCTCCGACGCGGAATCTTCGGTAACGCCCTGAAATGTTTTAAACATCAGGTTGAACTTGCGGATTCCGGTGAATTCCGTCTTTCCGCATTCCGGGCAGGCAATGCCTTTTTCCTTGATGAATTCTTCCATCTGCGCGTTCGACCATCCGTCCGGATGCACGTCCGTGAGGTTGTTTTCCATCGCGTAATCTTCAATGAGTTTGTCCGCGCGGAAACGGGCGCGGCAGCTCTTGCAGTCCATCAGCGGGTCTGAAAAACCGCCTACGTGACCGCTGGCTACCCAGGTTTCGGGATTCATGAGAATCGCCGCGTCCATACCAACGTTGTAGGGCGATTCCTGCACGAATTTTCTCCACCATGCGCGCTTGATATTATTCTTAAACTCTACGCCAAGCGGGCCGTAGTCCCAACTGTTGGCGAGACCGCCATAGATCTCGCTGCCGGGATAAACAAAGCCGCGCCCTTTGCAGAGCGAAACAATCTGATCCATTGTGTACCAGGATGGTTTTTGCGTTTCCGCTGCCATGTTACAATATGCTCCTTCGTCGTCAGTCAACGCATATTATCGCAGGAATACGGCATATTTGTCAAGGAGCGCGGGGCTCTGGACGCAACAGAAATACCTTGCAAAAAATACGAAAAAAAGCAGGAATTACATAGACCCGGTCGAATACAATAAAAGGCAAGTCGAAGAGAGATTATCGTGACAACGTTAATGTGACAAAGTCATGGAATCGCGCGAACGAATCATGCTAGTATCAAAACATCAAACAAGGAGGATGTATCCATGAATACATATCGGCTGAAAATTGATGGGATGAGCTGTACGCACTGCGTTGCAAAAGTAACGAAGATTCTGAAAGAATCCGGGTTTGACGTTTTATCCGTTGATCTGGGAGACGCTATGATTAAAACCGATATGACGCCCGCGACCGTGCTGAAAACCGCAGGAGCGGTACTGGAAGACGAAGGGTACATGCTCACGACGGTACTTGCAAACTAATCGCGCGGCGGCTTCGGCAGAAAACGAGGCAAACGCACCGATGAATGAACTCCATACCGGCCATGTAGTGGTCGGAATGTCCGGCGGCGTAGATAGCGCCGTTGCCGCATTGTTATTAAAGCGGCAAGGGCGCGACGTCGTCGGCGTGTTTATGAAAAACTGGGAAGAGGACGACGACGAAACCGGCGTATGTACCGCAGCAAGTGATTACGATGACGTCAAGAGCGTTTGTTCGGCCATAGGGATTCCCTATTATACGGTTAACTTTGCGCGGGAGTATCGCGACCGCGTTTTTTCCTATTTTTTGGAAGAGTATTCGCGCGGACGCACACCGAACCCGGATGTGCTTTGCAACTGCGAAATCAAATTTCGTGCGTTTTTGGATTTTGCGGTTTCAACAGGAGCCGAAACGCTGGCAACGGGGCATTATGCGCGACTCGACAAGAGCGACGGAGTAAAACTGCTGCGTGCGCGGGATGCCGGCAAGGATCAAACATATTTCCTTGCGGGTTTAACGCAAGACCAGCTCAAGAACGCGATGTTCCCCATAGGTGAGCTGCAAAAAAGCGAAGTGCGCCGTATTGCACAGGAATCGGGGCTTAGCAACGCCGCAAAGAAAGATTCTACCGGAATTTGCTTTATAGGCGAGAGAAACTTTAAGCAGTTTTTAATGCAGTACCTTCCTGCGCAGCCAGGGGATATGGTAGACGAAACGGGAAAAAAGGTCTCCAGGCACGACGGACTGATGTATTATACGCTCGGGCAGAGAAAAGGTCTCGGCATCGGTGGGCGTAGCGACGGCAACGGCGAAAGCTGGTTTGTCATCGGGAAAGATTTAAAGCGAAATCTATTAATCGTGCAGCAAGGCGAACATGACGAACTCTTTTCGTTATCGCTCGATGCAGAAAAGATCAACTGGATCGCCGGAAAACCGCCTGAAGCGGAGTTTGCCTGCACGGCGAAGTTCCGGTATCGTCAGCCGGATCAACCCGTTCAAGTCTTTACGAGCGGCGCAGGCGTGCATGTTACCTTTGATATGCCGCAGCGCGCGGTAACGCCGGGACAGTGGGTTGTTTTCTATCAGGGCGATGTTTGTCTTGGCGGCGGTCCAATCGACCGCGTAGAGCCGAAAAAAGCGATAAAGATTTAGATTTTTATCCGAACCATACAAACGCCGTTCATCGGCGTTTTTTCAACGGTAGAATAGTTTTACATTTGCATAAAAGACACAATATGCACCTGTATTCGGTTTGCTTTTTCGGGTATTGTTTTTTATAATAGGAATATGCAGCAGGAAAAACAAGGGATTCGACCGCGCGAGCGGCTGAGCGATGCAATTGAATTACTCAGCGGCGCGCGTGTTGTTGCGGATATTGGCTGCGATCACGGAAGGTTGAGCTGTGCGCTGATTCAGCAGAATGTGGTTGAAAGATGCATAGCGACCGACATCAGCGAGCCTTCGCTGCAAAAAGCGGTTCGCTTGATACAGAAAACCGGCTTACAGGAGCGCATTGAAACGCGATTGGGTGACGGACTTTCTCCAATATCGGAGGGTGAAGCGGACGCGCTCGCGATTCTAGGCATGGGCGGCACACTCATGACGCAGATTTTAAACGTCATTCCGCCGTTGAAGGGTGCTCATATCGCTGTGTTGCAACCGATGCGCGCGGCAGAAGATATTCGTAGATGGTTATATGAGCGAAACTATCCGGTGCTGGACGACCGTGTAATGCTCGATGCTGGACGGTATTACCAGATGTTTTCAATCGTACAGCCGACGAAAGAGCGGCAAACGTTGCCAAAAGGTTGGCCGGAAGATTGTTTTTTCCTTGGCTACACCGCATTTGCTCGCAGAGAACCGTTGATGAAACCTTTGGCGCTTCGCATGCTAGCTACCACGAACCGAAAACGCAAAACGCAACGGGCAGATGCTCTGGATCGTCAAGCGGCGCAATTGGAACAGATATTGAGTAATTGGGAGTGCGAACAATGAAACTACAAGAATTTTTGGTTGCAATGGAACGCATTGCCCCGCGCGAACTTGCTATGGAGTTTGACAACCCCGGATTGCTGGTTGAGCCGGATCACGATGAAATACGAAACGTCCTTATTGCGCTCGATTGCACGAAGGAGGTTGCGGAAGAGGCGATCATATGGGGTGCGGATTTAGTGTTGACGCATCACCCGTTGTTTTTTCATCCGGTGCAGAAGATGACCTATTCGGACCCGGCGACGGCAGCCGCATGCATGCTGCTTAGAAACGGAATTGGTTTATTCGCGGCGCACACAAATCTGGATGCGGCACGCGGGGGCGTGAACGACACGCTTTGCGAGTTGATTGGCATTCGGGACGTGATTCCTTTTGATGAGGGCGTCGGCAGGGTTGGAACACTAAAAGAGAAGGAAACGCTTTCGGGATTGGCAAGACGAATCGAATCTCTGCTTGGAACGCGCGTTAGTTTTGTTGGTGCGCCGGAAGCATCCGTGCGACGTGTGGCGGTTATGGGGGGGAGCGGCGGAAGCGCAGTTTTGCCTGCGGCAGAAGAGAAAGCAGATGTGTTGGTGACCGGCGAAGTGAAGCATTCCGACGGCATTGATGCGCGAACACTAGGCCTAAACCTAATTGTGGCAGGCCATTACGAGACGGAATGCATCGTACTGGAACCGTTGATCAAACGTTTACAGAACGAGTGTTTTAATGTACAATATCAGTTATCGCGTGCGGACGGGAATCTGTTCGTGCGCCTTTGAGGAGGGAAACCCATGAGAAAAATGGAAGCGCTATGGGCCTATCAGGAAGCGGAGGTAGCGAAAAACAACGTTGAAACGGAAATTCGCTCAACTCCCGCGAGACAGCAGCTGGCAAAACTGCATAAGCAGCTCAAGAGTCAGCAGGCGGTAATCGCGAAGCTTTCCGAGGACATCGAAGCATACGAAAGCCAGCTGAATAAATTGACCGATCAAGTGGGCAAACTCGAAGAACGGCTTCAGGTGGAAAGTTCGGAACTTGTCACCATAAAGCAGGATGAAGAGAGCACCGCCGAGGAGATGACGGAACTCAAGGGCGATATCGAGCGCTTAAACCGCGAGATCTCGCAGGGCGTAAGGGAAGCAAAAACGCTCTTGACCGAAATCGAAAAGGCGACGGATGATTATCAAACCACTGTTCGCGCCGCCGGCAAAGCGAAGAAGGAATATGATTTACTCCGTGTAAAATGCGAGGAAGAAAAGGAGGCCCGTGCGGGCGAGCTGGAACAGCACGACAAAAAGCTTGCTATGCTGGCAAAGTCGGTTGACCCCGTATTGCTGGAGCGGTATAACAAAGTGAAGCAGCATCATGCGGTGCCAATCGCAAAAATCGTGAACAGCAAGTGCGGTGGGTGCAATATGTCGCTGCCGATGGTCATGCTAAAGAAGATTGCAACGACAGACGGGATTGTAGAATGCGAAAACTGCGGCAGGATACTGTATTCCGGAGATGAATAACGAAAACCTTATAAAGAGTAATAACGAAAATCGGGTCAATCTTTGACAACAGAATAATGGTTTGAGTAAGAAAGGCGATCGCGCCCGCGCAAGCGGGTGAGGAAAGTCCGAGCACCGCAGGGCAGGGTGCCGGGTAACACCCGGCGAAGGCGACTTCAGGGAAAGTGCAACAGAAATAAACCGCCCGTTTTTCGGGTAAGGATGGAAAGGCGAGGTAAGAGCTCACCCGCGCTCCGGCGACGGAAGCGCGCTGTAAACCCCACCCGGTGCAAGATTGGAATGAGAGCATTTAATAGCTGCCCGCTACGCTCTCGGGAATCGCATGAGCCTCTCGGTAACGATTGGCCTTAGATAGATGGTCGCACACGACAGAACTCGGCTTATTTCTTACTCAAAAACTTTTAATATGAGTAGGCTGACAAAATCTTCCGCTCATTTGAAATGGTTCAGAAGATGGTCGCACACGACAGAACGCGGTTTACTTTTTGCTCAATTAATTTCATATCTGCACACGCGCCGGAAGGCGCGTTTTGCAGAAAACTAGTTTTTATCCCGCTTGCTTGGCGGTGATTTGGGAGAAGGAAATGGAAACGACGACGACAAAAAAAGATGCTGTTCTCAGCGGAATTCAACCGACGAGCGTATTGACGATCGGCAATTATTTCGGCGCGCTGAAAAACTATGTGGCGATGCAGGATAAATTCGACGCATACTACATGGTTGCCAACCTGCATGCGCAGACGGTGCGAATCGATTCGACCGAATTGCGCAGAAGGAGTGTAGAAACCTTCGCACTGTTTCTTGCCGCTGGCTGTGATCCAAACAGATCGACGGTGTTTGTACAAAGCCATGTTCCGGAACACACACAGCTCACTTGGGCGCTCATGTGCAACACCTATATGGGTGAGCTGTCTCGAATGACGCAGTTTAAAGAAAAGAGCGCGCGCTATTCGGAAAACATCAACGCGGGTTTGTTTACCTATCCCGTACTGATGGCGGCGGACATCCTGATTTATCAGGCAAAATACATCCCCGTCGGGGCGGATCAGAAACAGCACGTCGAGTTGACACGCGATATCGCGATTCGTTTCAACAACACATATGGGGAAACGTTCGTCGTGCCTGAACCGTATATCCCGAAAGTCGGAGCGCGCATCATGAGCCTGCAGGAACCGGAAAAGAAGATGAGTAAGTCCGATCCAAATCCGAACGGCTATATCCGTATTCTCGACAAACCGGATGATATCGTGAAGAAACTCAAACGCGCGGTGACGGACAGTGAAGGCGAAATCACCGGTAATCCTGAAAGAGCGGGCATATACAATCTGCTTTCGATCTATTCAGCATGCACGAATACGACGATTGAAGACGCTGTTGCATACTTTTCGGGTAAAGGCTATGGAGACCTCAAGAGCGGCGTAACGGATGCGATTATTGAAACACTCCGACCTATACAAACCGAATACGCACGCTTGCTTGCGGACAAGGCTTACCTGACGGAGCAAATGCGGATTGGTGCGGAACGCGCGTCGGCAACCGCACGCAAGACCGTCCGCAAAGTGTATCACAAGATGGGATTCGATTCGTTCCAGGCATAAAGAAAACAAACCGTCTCAGCAGCAACAAACGCCGCTTCCAACTGGTTGGAAGCGGCGTTATTTTATCGATTCATGTTTATGCCAACAGTTTTTCGAGCGTTGCGAGCTTGACGCAAACGCAGAAAACGTCCATGGCCTGCTTTACTTCGTTGATCGGCGGATAGGAAGGCGCAATGCGGAGGTTGGTGTCCAGCGGATCAACACCGCCGGGATACGTAGCGCCAGCTCCGGTGAGGGCAACGCCTACATCCTTGCTGAGTGCGACAACGCGCTTTGCCGTGCCGGGCATAACGTTGATGCTTACGAAATAACCGCCTTTGGGACGATGCCAGCTGGCGATGTCCAGAGGATCTATCTCGCGCTCGAGCGCTTCGCAGACAAGATCGAATTTCGGTTTCATAATCGCTGCGTGCTTCTTCATGTGCGCAAGCGTGTTTTCGCGGTTTTTAAGGAAGCGAACATGCATGAGCTCGTTTACCTTGTTTGGTCCAATGGTCTGGAACGTCATCAAACCGAGAATGTATTTGATGTTTTCTACGCTGGAAGCCATGCAGGAAACGCCCGCTCCGGCATAGGTCACTTTGCTGGTGGATGCAAACTCGTAGACGAGGTCGGGATTGCCCGCTTCGCGGCAGAGCCCGATGATGTCCGGAAACGAAGGTTCGTCGCCATCGAACGCGTGAATCGCGTAGGCATTATCCCACATGAGCGCAAAATCCGGCGCAGCAGGCTTTAGCGCGGCAATGCGTTTGCAGGTTTCAAGCGGATAAACGTATCCATCGGGATTTGAATATTTCGGGACGCACCACATACCCTTTACGGAAGCGTCCTTCACCAGCTCTTCCACCAGATTCATATCCGGCCCCTTTTCGGTCATCGGGACAGGGATCAGCTCCATGCCGAACGACTTGGTCACATTAAAATGACGGTCATAGCCGGGGAAAGGGCAGAGGAATTTCAACTTTTCTTCTTTTGCCCAGGGACGAACGCTGTTTTTTAAGCCGTGCGTGTGTGCTTTGGCAATGAGGTCATACATAAGTTGAAGGCTCGCGTTGTTACCGAGAATTACTTCTTCCGGTTTGCAGTCCAAAATTTCGGCAAAGAGCTTACGGCAGGAGGGAAGCCCTGCGAGTTCGCCGTAATTGCGCGAGTCAACGCCATCCATTTCGAAATTACCGTCGTCAAGCATATGGAACATCTCGTCCGACAGCGCGAGCTGTGCGGTTTCGGGTTTTCCGCGCGTGAGATTGAGGTTGAGTTTATAGCCGCGAAGCGCCTCATAGTCCTTTTGTACGCGAACAAGCTCCTGCTGGAGTGCCGCTTTGTCCATCTCCGAATAATGCATGATCGATCTTTCCTTTCGAAATGAATGTGAAACCGCCCGAAACCGTACTTTCGCGGCTCCGGGCGAATCAAGTGGTTTGGTTTTTATGCTACTTCAACTGACAAAGGATTGCAATTGCTTTTTTCGCATAGCCAATAGATTTTTTTGTAATCTTATGCAATATGCGTGTTTTACGCTTTGCCGAGCCTCTTTTTCATCGTTTTTTCGACGGCGTTGAGAATATTCTCATATCCCGTGCAGCGGCAGAGATGCCCGCTGAGCTCTTTTCTAAGCTCGTCGCGCGAATACTCCTTGCCGGATTCAAGAATGCGTACAGCGGTCATAATAAACCCTGGCGTGCAGAAGCCGCACTGTACTGCCGCTTCATCCACAAATGCCTGTTGAATGTCGCTCAGCTCGCCGTTGGGGCCAAGCAGACTTTCCAGTGTGCGGATGCGTTTGCCTTCCGCCCAGACAGCCAAATAGATGCAGGAGTTATAGTTTTCTCCGTCGATGATGACATTGCATGCGCCGCATTCGCCAACCTCGCATCCTTTTTTGACCGATGTGAGACGGTAATCGTTTCTCAGCATATCCGTCAGAGAAGCGCGAACGTCAACATATGTTTCAACGTCTTTTCCGTTGATGTTGCAACGAACCAGTTTTTTCTCCATGTTAGAATGCACCTCCTGCGCGCTCAATCGCGGCGCGAAGACCGCGGCGGGCTGTCTCGCTGATAATCTGTTTGCGGAAATCTGCGCTGGCGCGCCAGCTGGTGCGCGGGTTCACGTCCTTGAGCACTTCGTCGCCTGCAAGTGTAATAGCCGCCTCACCGACAGGCTGACCGGCCAGCGCCGCTTCCGCCGTTTTCGCGCGCATCGGAACAGGACCAGCTACGCCGTATGCGATACGTGCGCGCTGAATCGTTTTTTTATCTTCGCTCAGCACAACGTTGACCGAGCAGCCGATGGTTGCGATATCCATGGCGTTTCGCATGGCATATTTGATGTAATAGCCATAGCAGTTTTCATAGCTCTCTTTCGGAATCAGAATTGCGGTCAGCAATTCACCCGGTTCCAACGCTACTTTGCCGGGGCCTTTGTAGAAATCGTGAATGCTCATCTTGCGCATGCCGTTGGCACTTGTAATTTCGAGCATAGCGTCATAAGCAACCTGCGTGCTGGCGGTATCCGCGCTGGTTACGCCGTTGCAGATATTGCCGCCGAGCGTGCCAATGCTCCGAAGCTGCGGCCCGCCCGCTGTGTCGGCGGCTTCGCCGAGCACGGGCATATACTGCTGCAACAGCGGACTGTTTGTTGCATGCGCAAAGCTGGTCATGGGGCCGATGCGCAACGCGCCGTCAGGATCCATGGTGACCTCGCGCAATTCGTCGAGTTTGAAAATGCTGATGAGCTCCGCACCGGCTAGCCGGCCTTCTCTCATCTTAATCAAAACATCGCTGCCGCCTGCAATCAGAACCGCCGATGGATGTGCTTGCATGAGTTCAACGGCGTTTTGCACGCTGGTTGCCTCGTATAAAGCGGAAAAATCATACATATTCGTCAGTTCCTCCTATTTACAGCAGCCCTTCCTCTTTGAATCGCTCAAAGAGGATATGCGGCGTCATTGGCGTCTGGTTAACGGCGACGCCGGTTGCGTTTAGAATCGCGTTGCGAATGGCCGGAGCGCCCGGGCAGGTTGGCGGCTCGCCGAGCGCCTTTGTGCCGAACGGACTGGTCGGTTCAAAGTTCTCCACAAATTCCGCTCTGAGATCGGGGTGATCCATCATCGTGCAGAGTTTGTAGTCGAGCAGGTTATTGTTGAGCGGCCTGCCGGTTTTTGGGTCGAACAACAGTTGCTCACCCATGCCGTAGCCGATCGCCATGCTCATGCCGCCGTGCACCTGCGCCTCGGCAAGTTGCGGGTTGATCAGTCTGCCGCAATCGTGCACGTTGATCATTTTCACAAGCTTGACCTTGCACATCGGAACGTCGATTTCAACCTCGGCAAAGCCGCAGCCGAAAGAATAGGCATTGCTTCTGATCTGCGTCGTGCCTTCTGCGCTGAACTGTTCCGCCTGCTCTGTGGAATAGAGCGCGGTCGTTGCGAGTTCTTCAATCGTCAACAGTTGTTCGCCGGATTCTTTTTCGATGACAATGCCGTTGACCAGATCGATTGAATCGACCGGTTTGTTTGTCATATAGGAAGCGTAACTGAGCACTTTGTTTTTAAGTTGCGTGCCGATGTTATGAATCGCAAATCCCGCAACATATGTTTGACGGGAAGCGTATGCGCCGGTGCCAAACGGTGTAAGATCCGTATCCTGAGTCGTGTGGACATGAACCTTTTCAAACGGGATACCGACGGTGTCGGCAACCATCTGCGCAAAGGCCGTGTCCGCGCCTTGACCGATTTCTGTTTCACCGATTTCAAACTGCACCGAACCGTCCTGATTCATCAGCATGCGGCAGCTGGATGCTTCCAGAGAAATCGGCCAAACGGCGGTGTTATACCAGAAGATCGCCATGCCGACGCCTTTGCGAATCGGCCCGGTCATTTTTGCGTATTCCGCGTGTTTGCGGTCGTAGTCGATATAGGCTTTGCCTTTGGCAATGCACTGATTCAAACTATCGAAATAGTTGACGTTTTTCGAGAACGCGTCCGTATATCCGACGGGCATCATGTTTATCTGACGCAGTTTGAGCGAATCGATACCGAGCACGACCGCCGCATCTTCCACATTGCTTTCAATAGCAAACGAGACCTGCGGAATACCATAGGCACGCATTGCGCCGGCGGCAGGCAGGTTGGTGAACACGGTGTATGCGTCAACCTTTGTCGCCTTGTCATCCACATAAATCTGCTTGAATGCACCCGCGCCTTTGGCGACGATGCCGTGTCCGTGACTCGCGTATGCACCCTGATTGGAAAACGCTTCCATGCAGCGCGCTACAAAGCGACCATCCGGACGGGCGTAGGTGATGATGTGGTAACGAATTGCATGACGCACACGGTTGCTGACAAATGTTTCCTCGCGGCTGACGTCCAGCTTAACGAGCCTTCCGCCAACCTGTTGGCAGCAGTATCCGCAGAGTGGTTCATACAGCGCGTCCTGCTTGTTGCCGAACCCGCCGCCAATATACGGCTTGATGAGACGCACGCTGCCCCAGGGGAGACCAAGCGCCTGCCCGCAGATGCGGCGAACGATATGCGGAATCTGCGTGCTCGAAACGATCACGATTTTTCCGAACTGTTCTTCGGCATAACAGATGTGGTTTTCAATATGACAATGCTGCACAACGGGTGTGTCATACCAGCCTTCGACTTTAATCAAGCCGGGTTCCTGAATCGCTTCTTCGTAGTTGCCGACTTCGTATCCGGTATGATTGAGAATGTTGTTTTTAAATTCGTCGTGCAGCTGTGGCGCGCCGTCCTTCATGGCTTCCTGCACATCCATAACAAAGGGATACTCATCGTATTCCACCTTCAGCGCGCGAACACCCTGCTCCGCGGCAACTTCATCCTCAGCGATGACCACGGCGACGTCGTCTCCATAATATCGCACATGACGATTGAGCAGGAGACGGTCGGCGACATCCTGATGATGCGGATCAACGGACCAAGGGTGACCCGCCGTCGGGAACGGGCGATTCGGCACATCGAAACAGGTGAGAGCCTTCACGACGCCGGGAATCTTTTCCGCTTCACTGGTGTCGATGGATTTCACCATGCCGTGCGCAATGGTTGAATGATAGATTTTTACGATGAGGGCGCTTCGATCGACAAGGTCGTCCGTATACCGGGCGCGCCCCGTTACTTTGTCGATCGCGTCTACGCGTTTGACGCTTGTTCCTACTACCATAGTACCCTCCTGTGATTTGTAAAAAAACCGGCTTCGTCGCTCCTGACCGCCGGAGTTGGCTTAATAGTCTCACCTGCAAGCAGAATACTCGCATTTCGTTTGACCGAAAATGTGTCGTTATAAATAACTAGATATTTCGACCCAAATTTATAATACTACGAATGATTATCACTTGGTAGAGCTTCATGAAATCGCTACGGGAATATCACAAAATAAACAACATATTAAACTACAATTGTTTCGTTGATATTTTGTTACGGATTGCTTTTGTTGAAAAACTCCATGTTGCGAACATCGAACAGACCCATATCCGTAAGTCGCACGTCGGGAATGACCGGCAGCGCGATAAACGAAAGCGTAATGAACGGGTCGGACTCCGTATGGATGCCGAGCGTTGCAGCCGCGGCGAGCAACTCCCGCTGATGTTTTAAAATGCTTTCGAGCGGCGCGTCGCTCATCAACCCAGCTACGGAGAGGACGAGTTTCGCAAGAATCTCGCCGTTTCGAACCACAACGTAGCCACCACCGCATTCTTCGAGGGCGTCTACCGCGGCAAGCATGTCCGCGTCGTTGTCGCCAACGACGACCAGATTGTGCGAATCGTGGCCGACCGTGGTTGCGATTGCGCCGTTTGTGATGTCAAATCCGCGGAGAATGCCAAGGCCAACTCTGCCGGATGCATGATGACGCTCCAACACCGCAAGCTTCAGCAACCCGTTTTTCGGTACAAACAGTCCGTCTTCCGTGTAGACGTCTTCCACATCCAGCGCGGTGACCAGTTCCTTGGGAATCAGACGCAGAATGTTTGCTTTGTCGGAAATCGGCATTTTTAACAAATCCGGTTTGCGCGGGGCAAGGTGGACGCTGTTGTAAATCTTCGGGTCGGGCTTGATGTGCGTATCAACGCTGGGCTCGAACACCTTGCCGTCGGTGATGACAAACTGCGGATTAAAATCCGTCAGATTATCGAACAAAACAAGATCTGCGCGATAACCCGGCGCGACGGCGCCGTAATGACGGATGCCATAAGCGTCTGCCGTGTTAATGGTTGCCATCTGGATTGCCTTGATTGGCGGAATTCCGTTTGCAACCGCGCGGCGGACGATATAGTTGATATGTCCTTCTTCGCGAATATCCGCAAGGTGTTTGTCGTCGGTACAGAAGGACATTCTGCGTGTCGGCAGGTTGTGGTCCGCAATTTGCTTCATGATCTGCTCGACGTTTCGGTTTGCGGAACCGAGACGAAGATGGATCCGCATTCCGTTGCGGAGTTTTTCGAGCACTTCATTATATGTCAGGCATTCGTGGTCGGTATATGGACCGGCTACGCAGTAGGCGTTAAGCGCGTCTCCGGTGAGCGTCGGCGCATGTCCGTCGATTGGATGATGGCGGAACAAATGCAGTTTATCGAGCATTTCGCCTTCGCCTTCCACCGTCGCTACATAATCCATGACTTCGCCGAGACCGAGCACACGCGGGTGATCGATGAAGGATTCAAGGTCTCGCGCCGTCAATTTTGCACCGCTGGTTTCAAACGCGGTTGAAGGCACGCAGGATGGAACCATAATAAAAACGGAAAGGGGAAGCCATTCCGTTTGGTCGAGCATATATTGAATTCCGTCGGAGCCGCATACATTTGCAATTTCGTGCGGATCGGCAATGATTGAGGTAGTGCCTTTTTCGAGAATTACATTGGCAAAGCGGGAAGGATGCGCCATAGAAGATTCGATGTGCACATGTCCATCGATCAGACCGGGGCAGAGATATCCGCCTTTTGCGTCAATTTCCACGCGACCGGTATAAGAACCAACGCCAATAATGATGCCGTCACGCATGGCGACGTCGCCTTCTATGATTTCTTCCGTGAAAACATTGACAATTTTTGCGTTTTTGATGACGAGAGCAGCGTTTCGATTGGCCGCGTTCAGGATGGCGGCGCGTAGACGTGATTTTTGCATAAAATGCTCACCCACCTTTTTGTTAGTATAGCACAAAGATTGTTAGATGCAAATACTTTGCAATTATTTTTTACTGTGCTAAAATAATGACAGGTAGTTATTTTTGCAGGATGATTTGGGCAAATTTTCGTTTTGCCAGATCGAAATCATCTGCATTCATGAAACAAATATATCAAAGAATTTTCTTATATAATATGTATCCTGATTCAATCGAATATATAAATATAAATAAATGAAGACAGGAACTTGCGTAAGGAGGCGATAACCCCATGAGAACCATTATACGAAACGGAACACTCGTGCGCAGCCAAGGCATTGAGCAGGCGGATATTCTCGTTGAAAACGGTTTTATCAAACGCATTGCAGCGGGAATCAGCGAGTCTGCGGATGAAGTCATAGAAGCGGGCGGCAAACTGGTGTTCGCGGGGTTCATCGATACCCATACGCATTTTGATCTCGACCTTGGCGTTACCGTAACGGCGGATAACTTTATCACCGGCTCCCGCGCGGCTGTTCTCGGCGGAACGACAACGGTGCTGGATTTTGCCACACAAGATCACGGAATGACGATGCAGGACGCGCTTGATACCTGGCATAAAAAGGCGGAGGGAGCCAGCTGCAACTATGGATTCCACATGGCCATTTCCGAATGGAACGGAGAACGGGCCGCAGAAGTGGAAAGTATGGTGGCGCAAGGGGTAACCTCTTTTAAGATGTACATGGTATACGACGCCATGCGACTCAACGACGGAGAAATCTACGCCGCGTTAAAACACATGAGTGCGCTCAACTGCATCAGCGGCGTGCACTGCGAAAACTACGATGTATTGAACGAGCGGATTCATGAACTCAACAGCATTGGCATGCGTTCGCCGCTCGGCCATCCGCTGTCACGGCCAAATGCTGTGGAAGCAGAAGCGATTTCCCGATTGATGCGCATTGGCCAGCTTGCAAAAGCGCCGGTTTGGGTGGTGCATCTGTCTACGCATGAAGGATTGGAAGAAGCACGCCGCGCAAGAGCGAGAGGACAGGAGGTCTATTTGGAAACCTGCCCGCAGTACCTTGTGCTGGATGATACGCGCTATGCCGAACCGGATGCGGAAAAATTCATTATGTCGCCGCCGCTTCGCAAACCGGAGGACGAGGATGCGCTGCTCTCCGCAATGGGTTCCGGAGAAATCGACGTAATCGGTACCGACCACTGTTCGTTTATGATGAGCCAGAAAGCGCTCGGCGGCGGTGAGTTTTCTAAGACGCCGAACGGCGGCGCTGGCGTGCAAAACCGCGCGCAGCTCATCTACACCTACGCCGTGAGAACGGGGCGGATCACGCTGCAGCAGATGGCGGCGTTGATGAGCGAAAACGCGGCGAAACTCTTCGGCATGTATCCGCATCGCGGCGTTATTCGTGAAGGCGCAGAGGCGGACATTACGATCTATGATCCGACGGGAGAAAGTACGATTTCCTTCCGCACTAATGCGCATGCCTGCGATAATTCGCCCTATGAAGGCATGAATGTTTTTGGCTCGGTTTCCGACGTATTACTCGGCGGACGGCATATCGTTGTAGGCGGCAAACTCCTGCAGGAGGGCAAAGGAAGGTTTGTGTTCCGCAAAGCATCCGGCAGGTACCGCGCGTGAAAATCGGCTGCGCACTGCTCGCGGCGGGGGCGGGAAAGCGTTTCGGCAGCGGGAAACTGCTGCATGAGGTTGACGGGGAATCGATGATTGCCCGCGCGCTTCGCCTTTATCGATCCGTACCGTTTGAAGCGCGCGTTTGCGTAACGCGAGCGGAGGCAGTTGAGATCAGAGCGCAAGCCTCGGAATATGACTATATTGTCGCAATCAATCCCGATCCGGACCGCGGCGTCGGCACAAGCGTGTCGATTGCAACACAAACGTTAGTTCAGCGAAAACCGGATCTTGACGGAATTCTCTACGCAGTATCTGACCAACCGTACCTGACCAAACAGACAATCGAAAACCTGTTATCAGGGTTTGAGCAGAACAGCGATAGAATCGTATCTCTTGCATATAACGGAGTTCGCGGGAATCCAGCGGTCTTTCCAAAAGTATATTTTGCAGAGTTATCCAATCTGACGGAAGATATTGGCGGCGGGGCGGTTATAAAAAAGCATATCGATTGCCTCAAACTTGTCGAGGTATATTCTGCCCGTGAGCTGGAAGACATAGACACGATAAAACAAGAATAAATCAACGTGCGTATCTTACGCGTGAAACAAGGAAGTATCGACATGATCGAATTATTAAAAGGACATATTATAGAAGCCAAGTCATTTGGCGAACCGGAGATAACGGAAAACGGATATATTGCCATAAAAGACGGCTCAATACAGGGCGTGTTTTCTGAGTTGCCCGAAGTATACCGGGGCGAACCGGTTGCGGACTATTCGAACCACCTGATTTTGCAGGGATTTTCAGATATGCATCTGCACGCGCCGCAGTATCCGATGCTCGGCATGGGCATGGATTTGCCGTTGATGGACTGGCTGAAGGCATATACGTTTAAAACGGAAGCACGCTTTGCCGACAACGATTTTGCGCGGGAGACTTATCGTAAGCTTGCGCAGGAGTTGATTGACAACGGAACGACGCGCGTTTGCATCTATTCGTCCGTGCATACGGATGCGACGCTGATTCTAATGGAAGAATTAGAACGCGCGGGAATTGGCGGCTATGTTGGCAAAGTAAACATGGATCGAGACAGTTATGAGTGTCAGGAAACGACAGAGGAGAGTAAACACGAGACGCTCCGCTGGTTGGATGCCTGCGAACGCTTCACGCTGGTCAAACCGATTCTAACGCCGCGGTTTACGCCGAGTTGCACCAATGAACTGATGCGCTGGCTCGGTGAAGTCAGCCTGGAGCGCGGCGTGTTCGTTCAATCTCACTTAAGTGAAAACAAAAAGGAGATCGAGCTTGTTAAAAAGCTCCATCCCGATTGCGAACAGTATTGGCAGACATACGATCAATATGGACTCTGGAAAGATCACACGATCATGGCGCACTGCGTTCATTCCGATGAACGCGAGCAGCAGGCGATGATCGACCACAATGTGCTTTGCGTGCATTGCCCGGATTCCAACATCAACATCTGCAGCGGGTTTGCGCCGGTTCGCCGCATGACCGAGCGCGGCGTCTGGGTTGCGTTGGGTTCGGATATTGCCGGCGGCGCGCAGTTACCGATGCTTCAGGTGCTCACCTGCTGTCTGCGCATGTCTAAGGCACGCGCAATTGCAACCAATGGAGCAGATCCGTTTTTAACGGTAGGCGAAGCCTATTATCTTGCGACGAGTGCGGGGGCGCGATACTTTGGCGATAAAGACGGCTTTGCGGCGGGGAACATGCTCCATGCGGTCGTGCTCAATGACGAGTCGCTGCCGCCAAACACGCGACCGCTTACTGTAAAAGAACGCTTTGAGCGCGCCGTGTACCTTTCGGATGATCGGAATATTGTTGCCGTTTACGGCGGCGGCAGAAAACTAAAATAAACAGAAAAGCAGCGTGCATGTGGTTGCCGCTGCTTTTGAATCTACCGACCCGGTTGTACTTATATTACACAAAAGGGAAACGCTTTGCAAGTGACACAATTACGGACGGAGTTGACAAATCATTATATAATTCGTACACAACAATGGCAGGAGAACAACATAGTTTTATCGAATAATTAATTAAATCGATCACAAGGGAATGCCAATGTTGTATCGAATATTAAAGGCAGGCAGAGTACGAAACAGTTTGCCGAAGAAGGAGTGGTATCATGCGTATTTCAATTACAGGGAAAAATCTAGAGATCTCCGATTACCTCAACGACCTGGTCAATAAAAAGGTTGGTAAGCTCGAACGATTCTTTCCCCAGGATACCGAGGTTTTTGTTACCCTCGCTGTGGAAAAGAACCGTCACATCGTCGAGGTAACCATCCCGTACGACGGCGGCGTCATCCGCGGGGAAGAGATCACCGGAGACATGTACGCATCCATCGACAACGTGCTCGACAAGCTCGAAAAGCAGATTATTCGCCACCGCACACGACTTGAAAAATGCCTGCGCAGCGGCGCGCTCCGCGAAATGGAATCTGCTATCGGCGAAATGGAAGACGAATTGGAAGAGGAAGGCCCGCGCATTGTTCGCGTAAAGCGCTTTGCGATCAAGCCGATGAACGAGGAAGAGGCAATGCTGCAGATCGAGATGATCGGCCACTCGTTCTATGTATTCTTAAATTCCGACACGAACCAGATGAACGTAATCTATAAGCGCAAAGACGGAAATTACGGTCTCATCGAACCGGAAGATTGATTCATCTGTGTCGATTCACGTTAAAAAATGATTGAATAAAAAACAGCCCGGCGTTATACGCCGGGCTTTCTGCTGTTGCGCGTATTACAATAAATTTTCGGGATTCAGTCCTTCAAGTTCCGGCAAAACGAACCGGCCGTCCTTGCGGATGAGCACATCGTCAAACCAAATTTCACCGCCGCCGTATTCCGGTGTTTGAATCAACACGATGTCCCAGTGTTGACCGGATTTATTCCCATTGTTGCAGTCGTCATAGCAAGAGCCGGGCGTAAAGTGAATGCTGCCGGCAATTTTCTCGTCAAAGAGCGTATCTTTCATTGGGAAGGTGATATAGGGGTTCACGCCAATAGCGAATTCTCCGACATAGCGCGCGCCTTCGTCGATATCGAGTTGCTTGTTGATTCGAACGGTGTCGTTTGCGCTCGCTTCAATGATTTTGCCGTCTTTGAATGTGAATTTGATGTTGGTGAACGTAAAGCCGCCTTCGATAGATGGCGTGTTGTAGGCGATTGTACCGTTTACGCTGGTCTTCACTGGCGCGGTATACACTTCACCATCCGGAATGTTCATATGACCCGCGCATTTGATGGCGGGTAATCCTTTGATGGAAAACCGCAAATCCGTACCCGGAGAGACCAAGCGAACCTTGTCCGTGCGCTCCATCAACGCCTTGAGGGAATCCATCGCCTTATCCATCTTGCTGTAGTCGAGCGTGCATACATTGAAGTAATAATCTTCAAACGCGTCCGTGCTCATTTCGGCAAGCTGCGCCATGCCGGGCGACGGATAACGAAGGACGACCCATTTCGTTTTGGGTACGCGAATTTCGCCGTGTACCGGCACCCAGTAGTATTTCATATAATCGTTCATCCGCTCCGCCGGCACATCTGCAGTTTCGCTTGCGTTTGCGCCGCCGCGAACACCGATGAACGCCTGCATTTGAGACATGAGTTCAGCATCGACTTTCGCGCGAATGGCCAGTTGCTCGGGCGTACAGTTGAGCAGCAGTTCGCGGTCAAACCGTTTGTCAAATATCCAAAGGAAAGGAATGCCGCCCGCCTGATAGACCGCCTTGATGAGCGCACGGGTCAAGTCTTCGTTTCCGCCGATGCTTTCGATGAGTACTTTCTCGCCCGGTTTTACGTCGCAGGAAAAGTTAACCAAGCCATCAGCCAACTTGAGTATTCTAGGATCAAACATCGTTATTGCCTCCTAAATGGTAATTGTTTTATCAATGTATCGACTATTCTTCGACACCGATCTTATTATTGCATATAACAATCAAAAACGCCAGCATATACGCCGGCGTTGAGGAAATATATTGTATATGAGTGTTCGTTATGCATCTAAACTATAACTTAGATCGATGCGAGCTCCTTATGCGTTAACGTTGTAGATCTTTTTGACATGTTCTCTGTTTGGTAAAAGTATCACGAAAACAGCAATCAGCGTCACAGCCATGCTCACCGCAATAACCCAACGGATGGGCAGCGAATCGCCAACCGCTCCGGCGATCAGTTCGCCGCTGATCGTACCGAGGATGAGAAGCATCTGAAACAGTCCGTTGAAGCGACCGCGCATTTCGTTGGGTAAATAGCTTTGCGTGCTGGAAATTCGGATGTTGTAGCTGGTTACGCCGAGCACACCGTCGATCAGCATGAACGCCAGCATGATCCAGAACGGGAAAAACAGATAAGATCCATCAATAACGCAGATTGCGATGTAGACAAACAGCGCGATTGCGAATTTCTTTTGGGCCGGATAGCGGAAGAAGTAATGGACGCTTCCGCCGATTAACCGGCCGATGGTATTTGCACCCATGATAAATGTGTATTGCATGACGCCATCCGCGGCGCTTATTCCTTTGAAATATGGCAGCGCAAGCGTTTGGCAGACGGAACTGGCCAGCATCATGACAAAGAAAAACCAGGTAATGGCGCTCAGGCCGCGTTCCCGCTTTAGATAGTCAAACCCGTCGCGCAAATCTTGCATGAAGCGCCCGCCGTCAAATTTCTCGTCTGCGCGCTGTTCCACATGCGTTTCTTTCGCGCGTATCTGCGTTTCCGCAATGGCGGCAATCAGGAACGTTGCCGCATTAAACAGAAACAGCGGAGCAAGACCGATGGTTTTGTAGCAAATGCCCGCGATAGGCACCATAATCGCTGTGCTGAGCGGATAGATCAGGCTGGAAACCGAATAGGCGCGGGTATAGTTCCCTTCGCTGATCAACACCGGATAAAAGCTGTCGTAAGCAACACTATAAACGCTGTCGATCGAGCCAATCAGCATGGAGAGCAGCAAATAAGCGGTGTAATTGAAAAATCCTTTTAAAAGAAGCAGAAAGAATATCGAGTAGAGAAATGCGGAGAGAAAGTCGAGAGAGTATATGACTTTCTTTCGTGAAAAGCGATCCAGATACGGCCCAGCAAACATCGGCAGAACGATACGCGGCAGGCTGTAACACACCATAAACAGAGAATATAGCAGAACGGAGTTCGTTTGATCCAGTACCAAAAGGCCAATAGCAAACCCGGCAACCGCGTTCCCCAACATGGAAACGATGGTACCGAGCGTCAAAATTGTAAAGTCTTTTGTCCAGAGCTTTTGCTTCACCATATCCATGACGGGTAATATATCACGTACGATCCCTACTTGTAAAGAGACAAAAAGCAGGATGTAAATTCGCGGCCAAACCGGAACACCAACATGATTCAGTAAAATTAAGCATTTGCAATATTGCGAGCAATCAAGCGGAATGTAGGTGGCTTGGTTTGCGCGGGTTGACGATTGTCCTCGCGTCATCTATGATGATACTTGTTGATGAAAAGATGCGGGGAAATGAGATACCCGCGGAGCGAACGACGCTTATTTTCACAAAGGAGGCAAACGGATTGATTCGTGAAGATTTGGCTCGTATGGTTTTGCATGAAGCGCAAAAAAGCGGCGCAGACTATGCCGAGCTGTTTTTAGAGGATAATGAGAGCACACGCATTGAGATGATCGACGGAAAAGTGGAGTCGGCAAACTATGCGCGAATTTACGGCGCGGGAGTGCGCGTGTTGCTTGGCACGAAGAGCGCATATGCTTACAGCGCCGACACAAGCGAACGGGCGCTCATGGAAACGGCTCGCGCGGCAGCCGCGGCGCTCGGCGAGGCAAAACATGCGCCAAACGGAGAAATAACGCTGGGATTGACTCGCTATACAACTCCGGTGAAACAGCGGTTCGATGAAATTGTCAATGCGGACCGTGTTGGCGTTATGCGTCAGGGAGCGCGCGCGATGAAAAACGCATCCGCAGAGGTGACGCAGGCGCTTGTTCGATATCTCGATCAGGTGCAGCGTGTCACTATCGTTTCGACGGACGGCGTGTTCGTAACCGACGAGCGGCCGAGAACACGTATTTTTCTGCAGGCGGTTGCCATGAACGGTACCGAAGCGCAAACAGGATACGAAGGCCCCGGTTGTTGTCGTGGGTTTGAAACCTATCGCGAAGTAATTGATGTGGAAGAAAAAGCTGTTTCTGCCGCGAATATGGCGGTGACCATGTTGCATGCGCCGGAATGTCCGGCGGGAAATCTGCCGGTCGTCATCGACGGCGGGTTTGGCGGGGTCATTTTCCACGAAGCTTGCGGCCATTCTCTCGAAGCGACGGCGGTCGGCCGCAACAATTCCGTTTTCTGCGGAAAGCTGAACACAAAAATTGCGGCGGACTGCGTGAGCGCGGTTGACGATGGCACGCTGCCCGGCGAATGGGGATCGATCAACGTTGACGACGAAGGCGGAAAACCGCAGAGAAATCTCCTGATCGAAAACGGAATTCTGAAAGGCTATTTGATCGATAAACTCGGTTCTCGGCGCATGAACATGCCGAGCACCGGTTCCTCCCGCAGGCAGGGATACACCTTTGCGCCGACTAGCCGGATGACAAATACCTTTATCTGCGCTGGAAACGACGACGATGAAGAGATGATCTCCGGCATGGCGGAAGGCCTCTACGCAAAGAAGATGGGCGGCGGTTCTGTGAACCCGCCGACAGGTGAATTCAACTTTAGCGTTGCCGAAGGATATTGGGTGAAAAACGGCAAGATCGTTTCTCCTGTTCGCGGCGCGACATTGATTGGAAAAGGCAGCGAAGTATTGCTCAAGATCGACCGCGTCGGCAAAAACATGTGGATGGCGCCGGGAATGTGCGGATCTTTGTCCGGTTCGGTGCCGACGAATGTCGGCCAGCCGCGTATCCGCGTATCTGATATAACGGTTGGCGGAAAGGGAGGTGCAATCGAATGACGTATCAGGAATTTTCGAAACAGGCGATGGCATATGCCGCGTCTTCCGGCTGCGACTCTTGCGAGTTGTTTTACGCCTCCGGCGATTCGTTTGAAGTAAACGCGAACGGCGGAGAAATCGACCGCTACAGCGTCAGTAAGGAAGCGGGCGTTTCTGCGCGTGTTTCAATCGGCGGACACGAAGGATATGCGTATACGGAGTTGATTGACGAACCGGAAAAGCTGGTCGATCATGCGATTGATAATGCGAGGTGTGTTGAAAGCGACGACGAGCATCCGATGCAGACCAGACAAACTTATAAAGAAGTGAAGCGCGCCGATTCTGCGTTGAAGACATTCAGCGAAACGGAGCGAATTGCGCTCGCGAAGAAAATGGAAGCGTTGTGTCTTGCTGCGGACCCGCGTGTGAAACGCGTTGTATACTGCACGGCGGGTTACGACGCGGGCAGCGTTGTAATGGAAAATTCACTCGGGCTGTGTGCCGAGCGCGCATCGAACAGTTCGGTGATCTATGTCATGCCGTCGGTTCAGGATGGAGAAGAGATTCAAACCGGCTTTGCGTTTCGCATGGGACAGGATGCGGCGGATGCGGAAGGCTGCGCAAAGGAAGCGGTTGAGGATGCTCTCGGCAAGCTCGGCGGAAAACCGGTGGAATCCGGCTGCTATCGGGTGATATTGAAACCGTATGCGGTATGCGATCTGCTAGCGGCGTTTTCTTCCATGTTCTCCGCGGACGAAGCGCAGAAGGGGACATCGCTTCTGGCCGGAAAAGAAGGGCAAACAATCGCAAGCGGAATCATTACATTGTGGGATGATCCGTTTGATCCGGTCGCTCCGCGTGCGTTTGACGGAGAGGGCACTCCCTGCGTGAAGAAAGCCGTCATCGAAAACGGAAAGCTTATGACGCTGTTGCATAATTTAAAGACAGCGAAGAAGGTAAAGACCGAAACTACGGGTAATGCAAGCCGCAGAAGCGCAGCCGCAGCAGTCGGCGTTGCGCCAACGGTGTTTCGCATTGAACCGGGCAATAAGAATATTGACGAGCTGTATCGGGAGCTTGGCGACGGACTTGTCATTGCCGAACTAGAAGGACTCCATGCTGGCGTGGACCCTGTTTCGGGTGATTTTTCGCTCAAGGCATCCGGCTTTCTTGTAAAGGACGGAACTGTAACACAGCCCGTATCCAACATCACGATTGCAGGCAATTTTGTGACCATGATGAAAGATGTGGTTTCAGTTGGCAACGATCTGCGTTATGGTATGCCGCAGGGTGGTTTTTTCGGTGCGCCGAGCATGCTTGTGTCCGGCCTGACGGTTGCAGGTAAATAGTGCGCAAAACGCCTGTTTATCGCAAAAAATAAAGAAAAAGTAGAGAAAAATTAAAAGATTTGATTGACATGGCCCCTCTGCTATGGTATCTTTTGAAGGTGCCCCGCAAAGGGGCTCGATTTATGATGTTTTGACCGAATTTACGGAGGGTTTTAACCATGGCAGCAGATGCACGCGTAAAGATCACCCTTGCTTGCACAGAGTGCAAACAGAGGAATTACAACACCTACAAGAATAAAAAGAACGACCCTGAGAGGCTGGAGTTCAGCAAGTATTGCCGTTTCTGCCGCAAGCACACAACGCACCGCGAATCCAAATAACGGCAACGACGAAAGAGGAAGCATATGGCACAAAATCAAGTCAAACCGCAGAAGGACGCAAAGAGCGCGGATAAGAAGATCGCGAAGATCGACGCACATTCGCACACTGCGCGTAAGCAGCCGTTCTGGAGCAAAATTGCCAAGAAGCTGTTGCTTCCGGCCAGCATCTTGTTTACGCTTTGCGGCCTGTTTCTTGCCGCGTACAATATCTATCAGATGGTAACACCCGCCGAAGCATACACGCTTTCGACCGGATTAAAAGTTGCCAGCACTCTGTTGGGTGTTTTGATCGCGGTGTCCGGCGTGCTCGGCCTGCTGAAGGCAAAGGGAAGAACGCTGATGACGCTTGGCGCGTTTTCACTCGTGTACGCAATCATCATCCTGACGGCGACTGCTAAAATGGGCGTTGTCGCTCTGGTTGGCGGTATCGTCGCGGTTGTTCTCGGCGTCGTATTCATCATTGCTGTGGACGGAATGTTCGACGTCGGCCTGATTCGCTTTTTCCGCGAAATGATCGGCGAAGTGAAAAAGCTCACGTGGCTTTCCCGCAAAGAGCTCTTTAGCCACACGCTGGCGGTTCTCGTATTCGTGCTTGGCATGGCTGCGATCATTTACGTTCTCGACCTCGCATTTTCAACTGGCTTTGGCGCGTTGAGCAATATCAACATCGGGTAAGGAGTTATGAGCGTGCAGGAAGCAAAATGGTACGTGGTTCATACCTACTCGGGTTATGAAAACAAGGTAAAAGAAGACCTTGAAAAATCCGTGGAAAACGCAGGACTTCAGGATATCATCCTTGAGGTGAAATACCCCACGGAGGAAACCATTGAAATTTTGCCAAACGGAAAGCGCAAAGTAACCCAGAGAAAAGTATTTCCCGGTTATGTAATGGTAAAAATGCTCGTGGACGTTAACGAAAAAGAACGTCCCGCTGAGCAGGGCGGCGGAAAGTCCATCGATCTTGTGATGAATCCTCGCGCCTGGTATGTTGTTCGCAACACGCGCGGCGTTACCGGATTTGTCGGTCCGGGCAGCAAGCCTGTTCCGCTTTCCGATGAGGAAGTTACCGCGATGGGCGTTGAGCGCATTCCGATTGTCCTCAATATCGAGGTTGGCGAAACCGTTCGCGTCGTTTCCGGCCCTCTGGAAAACTTCACGGGTCGCGTAGAGGCACTGGACGCCGAACGCCAGAAGATCAAACTCACGGTTTCGATGTTTGGCAGAGAAACGCCGGTTGAACTCGATTTCGTTCAGGTTCAGAGAATCTGAGAACATTGGCTGCTTAGTAGCAGCGAAACAATCGTCTGTAACGCGTATTTCGCGTATATAGAATGTGGAAGGGGAGGCACCCCGCATACCACAACCAATAAACGGAGGAAACTGCAATGGCAAAGAAAATCCAAGGCTATGTAAAACTGCAAATTCCTGCGGCAAAAGCTACGCCCGCGCCGCCGGTAGGCCCAGCGCTGGGTCAACAGGGCGTAAACATCATGGCGTTCTGCAAAGAGTTCAATGAACGTACGCAGAAGTCCGCCGGCCTGATCATCCCGGTCGTCATCACCGTCTACCAGGATCGTTCGTTCTCGTTCATCACCAAGACGCCTCCCGCGGCTGTTCTGATCAAGAAAGCCTGCGGCATCGAGCATGCGTCCGGCGTGCCGAACAAGACCAAGGTTGCCACCATTTCCAAAGCGCAGATTCGCGAAATCGCGGAACTGAAGATGCCCGACCTCAACGCGGGCAGTGTGGAATCGGCCATGTCCATGATCGCGGGTACTGCTCGCAGCATGGGCGTCAACGTCGGTGACTAAGGAGGAACGAGAGAATGAAACACGGCAAAAAGTATACCGAAAGCAAACAGAGCATTGAAGCCCAGAAGGCTTATGATGTTCGTGAAGGCCTTGATCTCGTTTTGACCACCGCGAAAGCGAAGTTCGACGAGACAATCGAAGCATCCGTCCGTTTGGGCGTAGACCCCCGCCACGCTGACCAGCAGGTTCGCGGCGCGGTCGTTCTGCCGCACGGCACGGGTAAAAAGGTTCGCGTCCTCGTATTCGCTAAGGCAGACAAAGCCCGCGAAGCGCAGGAAGCCGGCGCCGATTACGTTGGTGACGAAGATCTTGTAAAGAAGATCCAGACCGAGAACTGGTTTGATTTCGACGTTTGCGTCGCGACCCCGGATATGATGGGCGTCGTCGGCCGCATCGGTCGCGTGCTCGGCCCGAAAGGCCTCATGCCGAACCCGAAATCCGGCACAGTCACCATGGACGTTGCGAAAGCCGTTGCCGACATCAAAGCCGGTAAGGTCGAGTACCGCGTTGACAAAACGAGCATCGTGCACTGCCCGATCGGCAAAGCATCTTTCGGCGCAGACAAGCTCGAAGAGAACCTCACCACGTTGATGGACGCGATCGTTAAGGCGAAGCCGTCCGCGGCAAAGGGCACCTACCTCAAGAGCGTTGTCATCAGCGCGACGATGGGCCCAGGCGTGAAGTTCAACACGCTCAAGTTCTAAGCACTGTTTCGCTTCGGAAAAGCCTGAAAATGGCTTTTCCGGGCGGATTTTGTTCTATATTGTCAATCGCTTGTGTTGACAAACGATTGGCTGTGTGGTAACATTTCAAACGGTCACAAATCGCCCAAGACAGCCGGCTGCGGGAAACTGCATAAGTCCTGCCGAGGTGATGCGTACAAACGAACTATTTGTATGCTATCCTTCTGTCTTGTAAAGGGCGGAAGGTTTTTTAATTTTCCCAAGCAGTTTACAAGGAGGTGAAACAAAAAGATGGCAAACGTTCAGAATATCGAGCGTAAAGCGGAACAGGTTTCTCTTGTCTCCGAAAAGATCAAAAAGGCGCAGAGCATCGTCGTGTTCGACTATCGCGGAATTTCCGTGGCGGAAGATACAGAGCTGCGTGCTGAAATGCGTAAAGCCGGCGTGGAATATGCGGTTATCAAAAACCACATCATGGAGCGCGCTTGCGAAGCCGCAGGGATCGACGCAAAAGAATTGGATATGCTCAAAGGACCCAGTGCATTCGCATTCGGGTATGATGACATCGCTGCACCGGCACGCATCCTCAAAGCATTCGTAAAGAAGGCGAAGAAGTGTGAGCTCAAGGGTGGTATTGTTGAGAACGGCATTCTCAATGCGTCGCAGATCGAAGCTATTGCAGACCTGCCGAGCCGCGAGGTGCTGATTGCACGGATGCTGGGATCCATGCTGACCCCGATTTCCAAGTTCGCAATCGTAATCAACGAGATCGCAAAGAAACAAGGCGGAGCGGAAGCGTAACCCGCAGTAACCAACAACGACAAATATGCGGAACTTCCGCAATAAAAATGTATGGAGGAATTTATGGATAAGGAAAAATTAATCGCTGACATTAAAGCGATGTCCGTTCTTGAGCTCAGCGAGCTCGTAAAAGCCCTCGAAGAGGAATTTGGCGTATCCGCAGCGGCAACCGCCGTTGCAGTTGCGGGCCCCGCCGCTGGCGCAGCCGAAGCAGTTGAAGAAAAGACCGAATTCGACGTCATCCTCAAGGATGTTGGCGCCGAGAAGATCAAGGTCATCAAGGTTGTTCGCGAGCTGACCGGTCTTGGCCTCAAAGAAGCCAAGGACGTTGTCGACGGTGCGCCGAGCAAGGTCAAAGAAGGCATCAGCAAAGAAGATGCCGAGAAAATCGTTGCTTCTTTCAAAGAAGTCGGCGCGACCTGCGAAATCGCGTAATTATAAAAGCGCATACAAACCGGTTCGGATTTCCGAGCCGGTTTTGTTTTATTAATATTTTTTAGTTGTTAACATGATGTGCGAACATCTTGAAACATAGTAGCGCCAAGAAAACAGATATGTGATTCCAAGCAGGTTTACATATAAAGCAAAACGTATGCAGATTGCCAACGATAACCATTTCATGATAAACTGACAAAAACAAAACAATCCCTTCATCAAATCTGAACGAAGTTGTGTTTATATAGGAGCGGTGGTTTCATGATTATTGTCGGCATATGCGGCGCGAGCGGAAGCGGAAAAAGTACTCTTGCAAAGCGAATCAAAGACTCGCTGGCTTGCAGCTGCACCATTATCGGACAGGATTGCTATTATAGAAATTTTCCTGATATGCCGTTTTCCGAGCGAATTAAACTTAATTATGATGAACCGGATATTTTTGATTTTGATGAGCTTTTGCGCGATATCGAATTGTTGGAGAGCGGGCAATCCATCACGACGAAGGGGTATGATTACGTCAACTATCTACGCGCAGACACGCCGGAGCAACTGATTGCCCCGCCGGAAGTACTTGTTCTTGAAGGCATTCATATGTTTTTTGACAAGCGCATCTGCGAAAAAATGTCGCTCAAAGTTTATCTGCATGTTGACGTGGATATTTGCCTGCTTCGGCGCATCAAACGCGACATCAAGGCGCGTGGGCGGTCCATCGACAACATCGCGGAGCAATACATTGAAACGGTAAAACCCGTTTACGAGAAATACATTGCAAACTACATCAATGACGCGGATTTTGCCGTAATGCGCGGCGGGAAAAACAAGATGGCGATTGATGCAATTTCAGCCTACCTTACGACAAAGGTTCTTGCGGAACGGTTTGTAGAAACAGAACAATGCGCATCCAACGAACCGCCGCAGGCAGAAGAGCTGGAAATCGAAGACTGATGATATTCGCGCAGGCGCTTGGAAAGGAACAAGAAAATGGAAAACAGACACCACAGAGAACAACCGTATGAAGAACATTACGGGAGACATATATTTGACCGCCCGCGTCACAGAGCCGGACGAGTGATCGCTTATTTTCTCGTTATGATCGTGTTTAACGTTTTGTTGGCTGTCTATGCGCTGTATGTGCTCGGCTTTGCTTTGGCATTTGATTGGACAATCCTAAAGAGCGGAACGCTTCAAGTTATTTTAGAAAGCTCTTTGCAGTTGCTGCTTCTGTTTTCCCCTTTGATATTAACGATTGTGCTGAATCGTCTGCTCTATCGTGCGTTTCGCGGAAGAGGACGCTTTCCGAGAGGCACTTGGGCTTTTGCTTTTATTGCGATTATCGTCGTTCAAGTTGCGACAATTTTCACCATTTTCAGCTATGGATATATAGATGGAACGAACGGCTTGAATATTGAACAACTGACGGCAGATACGATCGATTAGCCGCGAATATTCTTCTCAAAACAACGAAGGTGTTTTTTGCAATATGTGCAGGAGATTTTTTATTCTCC
>QKAN01000205.1 GCA_003246365.1 Clostridia bacterium | reverse complement strand
GAGGAGCTTGGGCACCACTACACCGGCTCGGATCGCAGGCTGCACTACAACGCCGCGGACGACTGGCGCGCGGAGGCAAAGGCGCGCAAATGGGCGCACGACCGCCTGCTTTCGCCGGACGCAATCCGCACCGCCGCGCGCAACACGGACGACATCTACGAAATCGCCTTTACGCTCAACGTCAGCGTGGAGTTTTTGCGCGAGTCCATCGACTGGTACATGGCGCGCGGCCTCTGGGCGCCGGATGTGATGCCGGAGGAGTTTGAGGTGAAGGATATGGCGACTTCTACGGAGGAGTAAGGTTCTCTTTCTGCGCAATTCAGATAACAAAGAACCCGCTGAATCAGCGGGCCTTTTTGTTTTCGATTTGATTGCAGAACTAGGAATCGAACTTCGTGTGCAATGCTATTTGAGAGTTAATGTAATGCACAGCGACCCAAGTTAGCCATTTTCCAAAAATCCAGCGCAATTACTAGATAAACATTTCTCAAGAGCCGTGTATTTTGCGTGTATTGCATGCGCTATCTTATTCTGAAAGTGGCTTCTTTTTTGTTGATTGGATTACAAACAAAAGAACGCCGAAAAGGAATACTCCCATTCCTCGGTATTGGTACCATGACGCTTGTATGGTCGGCCCCGATGCCGCCATGAACCAAATAAGAGGCAAACATGCAACAGCAAGATATACGGCTGACGATTTTATGTCATTCTTCGTTTTCTTTCGTATAATGAATAAAATCAACCAGATAGCAAATATTCCGATCGCAGCCAGCAGAATGTAAATGGGTTTATCGAACACCCTGATGAATACACGCCATAATACTAAGCCTATCCGATAGATCGCCGAACCACCCGCGTTTCCAGTGCTATGAAATATTCGATCTCGCGCAGCGCTGAGCCCATCGCCCAATGCGTTATATTCTGTAAAAATTGTCGTAAGCGAAAGTTTGCCAATCCACATTAAGATATAACCAGAAAACCAGCCAGCTAAACCGCGTCCGCTGAGACGGAACATCTGGTTCGCGGATAACTGCGAATTCTCATGTTGACTAATAAAGAGGAGCGCAAGCATCGGAAGCCCGAACGTAAGTATTGGTGTTGTATAAAAATCAAAAAACTGCGTTAAGGCACCTAATATGAAAAAATACATTGAATAGGTCAAGTATTTATACTCTCTTTTTGGTAGTAAGAGGATGCCTGCCATCGCGATTAAAAAACAACAGGAATATTGAAGCAGGGTTGTGATAATCGGGGGATTCAGCAAGCCGAGTGTCAATAAAAATGAAAGTGCGCCCGCTATATTTTTCGCGCGAGAATACAGGTACATGGCGGTTCCACCCGCAAGCATAATGAATACAATACTTATGATGCGACGTATCTGTGTATAAGTAAAAAATGTCAGAAGCCACCTTACCGTGACGCGAAATCCTCCCCAATAACGTGGATAGGTTTCGTTTGGATCCAAATGCTGTTCTATAGCAGTACGAAACGCTGTGACGTTGACGGTTTGTTGCGAATTCGTCAATACTGAAGCAGGGTCTTTCAGTGTGTTCATAAAGTAACTCTGGTTAACGATGTAATAATCAGTATACACATCTAGCTTACATGCCCAATTCTCATAATCCAGAATTATCGAGTTATTCTTGCTCATTTCCGCCTCTAATTGATTCAACGAATATAGCACGTTTTTTTCAACTCGCTGTTGTGGAAGCAGCCCGGCAGTTAATAGCAAGAGCGATCCTGCAGATATAAGAGCAAATAGTAGAATCGAATATCTGACGAGTAAACGGACGATTTTCATCACATCACCTCAGTAATATATTAGTGGAAACTGTAATAGATATAATATATCTCAAATATTTTTGTTTTTCAACTTTTCAAGCAGATACACCAAAAATCTGTAATATTGAGATTGATTAGTGACACTAATGATGCCAAATTAGCAACACTGGTTTTTAATAATAAAACAAAAGACCCGCTTCACAGCAGGTCTTTTTGTTTGTGGTTTGATGTTAGATTTTCTATTTAATCCGTGAGATACCCATAATTCTCGCCCACAAAGTTATTGACGAGATAGCGCGCCATATTCAGCGGGGTTGTGAACGCGTAGGCTTCCTCTCCGTTGCGATACGCTTCCGGTACGCAGATTGCGCTGATCGTGCTGTTCCAAATATCCAGCACCGCATCCGCGCCGAACGCCTCCGAAATCTGTTTCTCCGTCATCACGTGCAATCCGTGATCCGCCTGCAGCACGATGACGGCGTTCGGGTCCGCCTGCTGCACCATGTCGATCAGGTTGATCAGCACCTTTGCCGCATAGGTGTGGTGCGCACCGTACGAGTCAATTTCCTTCGGCTCTGCCGAGCGGCTGCCGTTTTCGTCCGTATCAAACGGATAATGCGCCAGAAAATCGTGGACAATCACAAACTTCGGCGCGCCGATCTCCGGCGAATGCACCGCGTCATAGAGGCTCTCTACCAGCGCCGTGTTGATCAGCGCATCTGAACTTCCCAGCAGCACGTCCGAAACGCCGTCGAACTGCGTCGCAAGCGCCCGCTCCACCTCGGTCTTGCTGGGGAACAGCAGGTCGTACACCTGCCCCGGGATGCCGCCGAGGAACAGTTCGCCCAGCTGATAGGCGTAGAGCCGGCCTTCGTTAAACGCATGTGACGCGCTGTCGATGTTCTGCGTCAGCCGCGGGCTGGTGCGCTCATCCTTTTCGGTTTCAAACCGCGCATCGATGCAGTAATAGTAGTCCGTCGTCGGGTAAAAATACGGCCCATCGACTGAAATCGTGGTCGTGGTGTAGCCCTTTGCGTCAAACGCCAGGATCGTTTCGTTGTTCTTGCGCGCGTTGTCGAGGCCGGTTCCCGTGATCTCCCGCATCGCCAGCGCCGAGACATGATCCGACATCACGCGTTTTAAATAGGTGTCATAAT
>QKAN01000019.1 GCA_003246365.1 Clostridia bacterium | reverse complement strand
TATAATCAGAATTTCGAGCTTCTTTCGTTTGCCCAGGTCATGATTGCGGCGCTGCTCTTTGCCGCGGTCACGCTGGGCATTTTTGCGCTGAGCCACGCGCTGTTTCGCAGTTATACCGGCTCGTTTTTCGCGAGCGTCGTGTTTGTCGCGTTTGTGTTTTTTGCAAGCGGCGTGTTCAGCAAGCTGGAACTGTTTTTGGTTTATCTGATCTTTGTGCTGCCGTTTCCTGCGGCATATATCGCTGGGTTTTTCTACCGAAAGTGGTTTCAAAAGCGGGAATGGAGCGCGCTGCCCGTGCTCGCGTCCGTCGCGCTTGCGACCATGCTGCTCTTCAACCTCGTGCCCATCGTGACCCGAGGCGTGGGCGCAGACGCCGGGGCAGGGCACAAATATAAGACAGAGTTTATTGTAAACGACAAGACGGACGTGCCGAATGTCTACTGGTTCCTCTGCGACGGCATGCTGGGCTTTGACGCGATGGAGACGTATTTTGGCGATGAACAGCAGGCGTTTTCGGATGCGCTGGCGGAGCGGGGCTTTGCGATCAATCGCGAAGCTGCGTTTGAGTCCGGCCACCGGACGCGAAGTTCGATTCCAATTCTGATGTGCCCGCAGTATTATGACACCTATCTGAAACGCGTGATGTCGGATCATGTCTCGGCACTGGCGATGCGGGAGATCACGGGAACCGGCCTCGACAACGCGCGCAAGAACAACGAGACGATCCTGGCGTTTGACGCGAAGGGCTACACCACGACCACGATTTCGGTCGATGGGCCGTATTTTTACCCGACGACGGACTACTATTACCGCATCGATGCGCGGTTTGAAACCGAAAAGGACGAGCGCACCAGCCCGCGGCTGACGCAGAATATCGACAGCGCGTCGCATGCGTTTAACGAAGGCCGGCTCTACGCCTATCAGCTGGGCGAGCTGTTCCTCGGCGGCATCCCGGGGCAGGTGTACGACCTGCTGTTCCCCAGCAAGACAGAGGTGGAGCGGGCGCTTGCGACGCAGTTTGACGGCGTTTCGGATGTGCTGCTGGATAGTCGCGATGCGCTGATCAACACGGCACTTGTTGAGAGCCTTTATGACGCGGTGCATTCGCCCGAGATCGGCGCGCCGAAGTTTGTGATTGTCCACGATTTTCTGGCGCATTATCCGTTTGATACGGACGAAAACGGCAGCCGCTCGGCAGAGCCGGAGGAAATTGACTCGTACGGCGCGCACCATACCTATGCGGCGAAGGTGCTGATCAACCTGATCGACATGGTGCAGCAGGCGGACCCGAACGCCGTCATTGTGCTTCAGGCGGATCACGGGCTGCATGTGATGACGGAGAAACAGATTACCGAGGCGTTCGGTGAGGACGCGGTGCTTGATATTTGGAATAACACAATCAGCGCAATTTGCGTGCCGGAAGCGTATCGCAACGGAGAGGAACCCAACGCGCTCGCAACACCGCTGAACATGGCGCGCTATCTGGTCAATAACTTTGTGGGCGAGAATTATGGGTATCTAACAAATTAAATAGAAATTCTATCACAAACCGCAAACAAAAAGACCTACTGTTAAGCGGGTCTTTGAAGTATCTTTATGATGAATTAGTATCTTGTTATCAAAATTCAACTTTCTTCATTTGTTGAAATTTCAAATCGTGATTGCGTTTCTTCAAGTTTTATGTAAATATTTACTTAGTGAAAAAACTGAGAATTGTTAAAATACTATTTAAGAGGGAAATATGGGCGTAAACACTAACTTAACAAAAGCGAAAAGTTCGAAGAATGACGAGTTTTATACGCAATGGATCGACATTGAACGAGAAATCCAAGCTTATTTAGATTTTGATGCTGATATATTCCGTGGGAAAACTATTTTTTGCTCTTGTGACGATCCAGAATGGAGTAATTTTACAAAGTTTTTTGCATTGCATTTCTGTGAATATGGCATAAAAAAACTTATCTCAACAAGTTATGCTCAGGAAAGTAAGCTTTATAAAGCGGACTATCAAATTACACTCTTTGAGAAGAGCGACCCAAAATTCGATGATACTAAAACGTTAACCAATGGGAAACTCTTTATATTAGATAGAGATGCTGGCGATCATAATGACAAGATTGATATAGATGATTTGAAATGGGAGTACTTATCTGGTGACGGAGATTTTAGAAGCAATGAAGTAAAGAGACTACGTGACCAAGCAGATATTATAATAACAAATCCACCTTTCTCTTTGTTTAGAGAGTTCATCGGATGGATTCTTGAAGCCGATAAGAAATTCTTGGTTATTGGAAATATGAATGCAATAACCTACAGGGAGATTTTTCCGCTAATAAAAGATAGTAAGATCTGGCTTGGGGCTACAGGAAACGGAAATGATATGGTTTTCGGAGTCCCTAAAGGGACGGAGGTATCAGAAGAGGATAGGCGTAAAGCTGCAAGATTGGGCTATGTTGGTGATTTTACGAGACTAGGGAACTCGTGCTGGTTCACAAATCTCGATCATGGGCGACGGCATAAACCACTTCCTCTAATGACTTTAGCTGACAATATTAAATTCAGCAAGCATAAGGAGATAAAAGCAAAGAAAGCATATAGAAAATATGATAATTACTCTGCAATAGATGTTCCTTTTACAGATTCGATACCTTCCGACTATACAGGTGTTATGGGGGTTCCGATTAGCTTTCTATTCAAACATTGTCCAGATCAGTTTGAGATTATTGGAGCCACAGAAAGTGAAGGTCGTGGATTTTCAGGGGATCTATGGTTAGGTGGCACGGCACAAGCTATGATTGACAGAAAGAGGGTCTATAAAAGACTATTTATAAAGAGCAAAGGAGACCCGCGATGAATACTACTTTAAAAAAGTACACTGTCCGAGAGATTGTAAGTGGGTTTATTTATAATGAACTTGAAGGTAAAGGTTTATTTGGATTATCTG
>QKAN01000006.1 GCA_003246365.1 Clostridia bacterium | reverse complement strand
GAGCGCGCAGTCCAGTAGGCCGGTGCGTCTTCATAAAACTCCAAATCCAAACCTGTACGACGCGCTCATCATCGGTTCTCCGGTAAAGGCGTTTTCGTTGGATTCGGCGATGACGATGTACCTGCAACAAGTGGAGTTCACGAAACAAGTACCGACGTTTTGCTTTCTCACGCAATACTTCAAGAAGCCCTGGATGGGTGGCAACCACGCGATGAAACAGCTGCTATCACAACTGCGCGCGAAAGGCATTGCGGCACAATCGCTGGGTATCGTGAACTGGTCAAACGCAAAGCGCGAGGCGCAGATCGATGCGATCGCTGAACAGAGCGCAAATATGATTCAGGGGATAACACAATGAAACGTGTATTAAAGTGGATTGGCATTATTATTCTTGCGTTCATCGTATTGATTGTTGCGATGGCATTTCCGGGGATGCAAAAAACACGAACCCTAACAATCCAAGATGTGGACATGAGCCAACTGCAGGATGGCACCTATACCGGAACATATCAGGGTTTTCGCTTTACGAATATTGTTGAAGTTGCGGTTGAGGATCATCAGATTGTTTCAATCGATATAATTAAGACGCAGCGGGAAGAGCTTAGCGAAACACTGAAAAACGAAGTCATTAAGGCGCAAAGTCCTGTCATCGATATGGTGTCCGGCGCAACGCTCGATCAAAACGCATTTCTAAAGGCAGTAGAGAATGCGCTGACGCAGGCAACAGCCGATTGACTCACGTTTGAATAGAGAGGCACAAGATATTCATCGCCAATCAAAATGATTACTGCAATATCTTCTCAAAACAAACAGCTTCTTCGTGACCTGCGTATTTCCCATAGTTTCGAATGATCGTATAGCCGTTTCGCAGATAGAACGAAACGGCTTTTTTATTGACGATTCTTGTCTCCAGAATGATTTTTGAATATCCAAGTTCGACCGCACGTTGCTCTAAGAATTGTATGATTTTCTTGCCAACGCCGCTGTTCTTATCCCTTGCGTAAACGCGCTTCATCTCCGCGGTGCTGGCATCGAAGGGACGAATTGCACCGCAGCCTAACGCAATGCCGTTGTCATCTCTGGCAACGGCGAAGCAGGAACGCGAGTCTGTCATATCATCCAAATCAAAGGATGAGTTGCCGCTGCAGCCGGTAATGCCAACAAGCGCAGTTGACAGCTCGGAAAGCAGCATGGCAGCGTCCGGCGTGTGGATTGATTCAGATGAAATTGAGATATTCGTTGACATATGAAACCCAAATTTACTGTGCAGTATTCTGCAGTTCAATCAAAAGTTTCGCGCCGAGCACGGTGGCTGGGATGCGATAATCCGGCGAAAGGTTGGTCAGCACGACGACGGCGATCTGGCGGACAGGATCAAACCCCATATAGCAGGAGAAATTGCTTGTTCCGCCATTGTGCCATACGATGCCGCGTTCGTCGTCGATCATCCATGCTGCGCCTACGGAATCCATTCGAATGCCATACTGCGCGAGCTGTGCGGTCGTTGCGTCGATTTTTGCTAGCGGCAGTTGCGCGCGAACCAGAGCTTCCTGCGAACCGCTTAGTAGAGCGCGCGCATAGATCGCCATGTCATCCGCTGTCGAAATCAGCGCACCGGCAGGGATGTACGCATCGTCCTCCGCCCAACTCCAATAACCGGATAGATTGCCGTTTCCGTCGGAGACGTGCGTGTGCTGCATACCAAGTTCTTGCTGAACATATGCGTTGACAAGGTCAGTGTAGCTTTGTTGATAGACCTCTTCCAGAACCATGCCAAGCGTGGACATGCCGAAGTTGGAGTAGCGGAAAGCGTAGTCGCGATCCTGTAGGTGGACATTACCGATCCGGCGGCGCATCATGCTTTGCGTGATGTTGTAATAGCTGTTGCCGCCGGAAAAGAAGTTGCTGATCATCGGTTTTTCAAAGTAATCCTCTTGATAACCCGACTGATGCGTCAACAACCGTTGAATGGTTGGATAATACACCTGTTTTGGAAGTTTTAGAAAACGATCAATCGAGTCCGATAAACAAAGGCTGCCTTCCGACTCGGCGCGCAAAATCAGCGCGGCAGTTATTGTCTTGGTCAAGGAACCGATCTCAAACTCATATGCGTCATAGGGGATTCTTCCGCCGTTGTTGCCATAGAAAGAGATGTTGGCAGCGTTGTCTTTTACGATCACAACACCGATCTTCGCGTCGGGATTGTTCTCTGTCGTATAATTCAAACACTGCTCAAACGAAAGTTCATTTACTATATTTTGTTTTGGCGCAAGAACAAAGAAGAACACGGCGAGCGCCGCCAGAATCAGTAGCACAAAACCACTCAAAATCCAAATCAAAATGCGTCTTTTTCCGGGTTTTACTTCTTTCATCTGGCCGCTCCTCGTAGTTGATCAATATGCATTATAGCACAAAGACAACAAAAATCCATACGCCAAGAGTGTGTGAACGATACACGTTTTTGATTCGTTTACAACTCGACTCGCTGCGCTTTCTTTATCCGCGAATTTGCTTGTGATATAATACGCCTATGGTATTTTCGAGCCTGACATTTCTGCTGCTGTTTTTGCCTGCGTTGCTCGCGGTCTATTTTGCATGCCGCAGCATCCCGCTCCGCAATGCCGTTTTACTGCTTGGCTCACTGTTTTTTTACACTTGGGGAGAACCCGTATTTGTTCTCGTTATGGTGTTCGTCACGCTCTCTGTTTATCTGGGCACGCTTGCGTTTTACGCGGCAAAGTCACAGGTCTGGAAACGTATTTTATTTGCGCTTACGATTATCGTCGCGCTTTTGGCGCTCGTCTATTTTAAGTATGCGGCGTTCTTCACAAACCAGATTCTTAGCCTGTTTGGCGTAAGCTATACCATGCAAGCGCCGAGACTGCCGATCGGTATCTCGTTCTTTACTTTTCAGGCGATCTCATATGTAGTTGACGCTTATCGCGGTAATGTGCGCGTGCAAAAAAACTTT
>QKAN01000024.1 GCA_003246365.1 Clostridia bacterium | reverse complement strand
AAAATGGAATTTTTAATGGAGTTAAGGAATTTGCAGATAAAAAATGTGACGAGGAAAACAAGTGACCATATCTAGCACGCCTATCTCGCAGATGTAGCGAGATTTTATTTTGCATAACTAACTGTATAAGAATTATTGCACTTCATTTTATACTATGTTAAACTCACTGGAACAAAAGATTATATATGGATTGGAGCCCTTTTACCATGCATGCCATCGTCACCGTCATCGGCCACGACCGCGTGGGCATTATCGCGGGAATCTGCGTCGCCCTCGCCGGAATCAACGTCAACGTACTCGATATTTCCCAGACCATCCTCGGCGGAATGTTCACCATGGTCATGCTTGTGGACATCAAAGAAGCCAGCGTGCCCTTTGCGGACATCACCTCCGTTCTGGACAAGGAAGGCGAGCGGCTCGGCGTGAACATCCGCATTCAGCGGGAGGATATTTTCAACGCCATGCACCGCATCTGAGGGGGCGATGATTCATGATCGACCTGAATGAAATTTTTGAAACCCAGCATATGATTGACCGCGAGCACCTCGACATCCGCACCATCACGATGGGAATTTCCCTGCGTGACTGCGCGGACGGCGACGCAAAGCGCGCAACGCAGAAGATCTACGATAAAATCACGCGCTGCGCGGAAAAACTCGTTTCCGTAGGCGAAGACATCGAACGTGAGATGGGAATCCCGATTGTCAACAAACGCATCTCGGTGACGCCGATGGCGTTGGTTGCGGACGCGAGCGATACGGAGGATTATGTTCCGTTTGCGGTTGCGATGGATCGCGCCGCGGAAACCTGCGGCGTCAACTTCATCGGCGGGTTCTCCGCGCTGGTGCAAAAGGGTTTTACCCGCGGTGATATGCGGCTCATCCGTTCGATTCCGGAGGCACTCGCCGTTACAAAATATGTTTGCTCTTCCATCAATGTTGCTAGCACCCGTGCGGGCATCAACATGGATGCCGTTCGCCTTATGGGTGAAACCGTGAAAGCAACTGCCGAGCGTACCGCCGATCAGGACGGGTTAGGCTGCGCAAAACTTGTTGTGTTCTGCAACGCGGTTGAGGACAACCCTTTTATGGCGGGGGCGTTCCATGGCATTGGAGAGGCGGAGTGCGTCATCAACGTTGGCGTATCCGGCCCCGGCGTGGTCTGCCATGCGCTCAAAGAAGTAAAAGGCGAGCCCATCGACGTTGTCGCGGAGACGGTAAAGAAAACAGCGTTCAAGGTGACGCGTATGGGTCAGCTCATTGCGCGGGAAGCCTCCTCGCGACTGAACGTTCCGTTTGGCATCGTCGACCTCAGCCTTGCACCGACGCCCGCGCAGGGGGATTCCGTTGCGCGGATTCTGGAGGAGATGGGACTGGAGCGCTGCGGCACGCACGGCACAACGGCCGCGCTGGCGCTGCTCAACGACGCGGTGAAAAAGGGCGGGGTCATGGCGAGTTCGCAGGTTGGCGGACTTTCCGGTGCATTTATTCCCGTTTCGGAGGACGAAGGCATGATTGCCGCCGCGCAGGCGGGCACGCTGACCATCGATAAACTGGAAGCGATGACCTGCGTCTGCTCCGTTGGCCTCGATATGATCGCCGTGCCGGGCGATACCCCGGCGGAGACGATCTCCGCGATCATCGCGGACGAAGCCGCCATCGGCATGATCAACAACAAGACGACAGCCGTACGCATCATTCCCGCACCTGGGAAAAAAGTTGGGGACATGGTAGAGATGGGCGGTCTTCTCGGCAGCGCGCCGGTGATGCCGGTGCACACCGAAAGCAGCGCGGATTTTATCCACCGCGGCGGACGCATTCCTTCTCCGTTGAACGCGCTGAAAAACTAAGTTTGATTACAAGCAAGCAGCCCGCCGGAAGGCGGGCTGTGGTTATTTGCTCGTTGTTCGATTAATCTACTAAAAAAATTTATTTAGCGACAGAAAACTCCGCACCTTGTGTGCGCGTCATCAACTCCCGTACGGCGGCTTCGGCAGAGGTTTCGCCGGAGACGATTGCGTTGACCGCAAACGTAATCGGCATATCGACACCATACTGTTGAGCAAGCCGCATCGCCGCGGGCAGCGCATAGATGCCCTCCACCACCATGCCTACCTTCTCCGCCGCTTCTTTGGCGGAGAAACCTTTGCCAATCAGTTCTCCGGCGCGGTTGTTTCGGCTGTGTTCAGATGTTGCGGTTACGATCATATCCCCAATGCCGGCAAGCCCGTAAAACGTCTGCTCCGCGCAGCCCATCTCAATGCCGAGCCGTGTGATTTCCGCAAGCCCGCGCGTGATGATCGCGGCCTTTAGGTTGGCGCCGTACCCAAGCCCCGTGGAGATGCCAGCCGCGAGGGCGATGATGTTTTTCAGCGCGCCGCTGATTTCAACGCCTTTCTTATCGAGACTGGTATACACGCGCATATTCTCGCTGGTAAAAATAGTCTGTACAAACTCCGCAGCTTCGATATCCTCGCTCGCGGAAACGATGGTAGTTGGCAATTGCAGGGCAACTTCCTCCGCGTGGGTGGGACCGGAGAGCGCGACGAGCCGGATTGCGTCGTGCCGACCGTTCTGCATCAAAACGCTTTGGATCACTTCAGAAAGCGTAAGCAGCGTGTCGGGTTCAATACCTTTCGCCAAATCGGCTATGATCTGACCGTTCGGAATGAAGTCCCGCGCCTGTTCGGCGGTGCGGCGCACAAAAACGGAAGGGACGGCAAACACGATCAGATCCTGCCCGGAACACGCCGTCTTCAAGTCGGTAGAAAAAACAATCGAATCAGGAACAATCATACCGGGGAGGTTCGGATGCCGGTGCGTTTGCTGCAAATTTTCGATTTCAGCCGGAAGAGCGGACCAGACCGCAACAGCATGCCCGCTGTCTGCCAGCATACGCGCAACGGCAATGCCCCATGTGCCAGCGCCGAGAATACCAATATGCATAGAAGAAAATTCCTTTCGGGAGAGTGGTTCTATCCGAGGATAATTCGTTAGCCATACGAACAATCAGATGATCAAAAACCCCACCGACAAGCATTGCCGATGGGGTGACAAATGCGTTCAAACAAAATGACTATGTTTGATTTCGGTTGCAGGGGTTATTCCGGCAACTCGATTTCGTCCGGGTCGTTGTCGTAGTGGTAACACTGCCAGTCTTCGCCATCCGAGTCAAAGTCCGCGATGTCGCTGATTTTGAGCTTCATGTACTTTGCGGTCGCCGTGACGGCTACTGTTCCATCTGCAAGAATAATCTCACCTTCGCCGGTGAAAAGACGGCGGTTGTTTTCCAGAATGCGGCCGACGACGGTCAGCTCAGCGTCGTAAGGAACAGGCTTTTTAAAGCGTGTGTTGATTTCAACGGTAACCGCCCATGTATCGGGTTCGGAAACGTTGATCGCCCGCCCGATGGTTTCGTCCAGCAACGCGGTGCTGATGCCGCCGTGCACGCGTCCGGGGTAACTCTGGTGGTATACGCCAGGGGTTACGCGCGCCGCGAGGGTTCCGTCGTCCAGTTCATAAAAGTCCGTATGTAGGCCGAAGGGGTTTTTGACCCCGCAGACAAAGCAATCTCTGCCCGCGTGGTGCTTTTTTACAACGTGTTTCTTCAAAATCACTGCTCCTTGGATGTTAGAAACCCGCAAGAGACGGGTTTATTTTGTTACCGTAAACAAACCGAATGCATTCGGTCCGCCGTGGCAGGCGATTGCCGCGCACACGGAGAGGGGAATGATCCGCTCGTAATAGTGCATTGATTCAATTTGCTGAATCGCGCTTTGCAACAGTGCTTCATCCTGAATCGCATGCGAAATCATAACGACTTCGGGACGCGTTTGTTCGCGCTGGGCGAGCGTCGTGTCGATAAACTCTTTGAGCGCGCGTTTATAGGTGCCCATGTATTTTTTGCCGACGACAAGCTTGCCGTCTCGAATGTTGATGCTCTGGCGAATCTGGAGCGTACTTGCGCCGAGATAGGCAAGCGTAGAGCAGCGACCGCCTTCGTGCAAATATTCCAGCGTTTCGATTATGAAACTGCCGACGATTTTTTCGCGGTAGGCAAGCAGGTATTCCACCAGCTCTTTGACCGGCATGGTGTCCTTGAGACGTACTGCCTCCATCGCAATCAACGCGCTTCCGCTGGAGATGGTCAGAGAATCGATGACGTATACGTTCTCCATCTCGCTGGCGGCGGCAACGGCGTTTGCATAACAACTGGACACGCCGGAACTCTTTGCGATAAATACGACCACGTCATGATTTTCCAGACATTGCTTGAAAAACGCTTCATAATCGCTGGGGTTGGCTGCCGCTGTCTGGGGCAGTTTTTTTGTAGCGCGGAAATAGTCAAACAGATCGCTTTGCTTTAGATCCGGATAATCAAGATAATCCTTGTCTCCCATGCGCACATAGGACGCGCTTACTTCAATACCATATTCCTGCACCATGTCGAGCGTCATGTCGAAGGTGCTGTCTGCCGCTATACAGATTCGTTCCATCATAGTTCTCCTTGCCATTTAAAATATCTGGGCGGGGTGATGTGACGTTGATAGCATATTTCACGGAATGATTATACCAAAAAACATTATAAACGAAAACAGCGAGAATACAAGCAATAAATAGACTTCAAGTACAGTTAACGATAATTCATTCTTAAATATTATATTGTTTGCAGAGTATGGAAAACCCAATAAAACTATGTTAACTTGATACTGGTTCTGCAATGCTTCTAACGCACAAAACAAAAAAACGAAGAACGATCAGAAATTTTTCTATGGGAGCGAATATGAAAAAGTTGATGATCCTTTCCACCGGCGGGACGATTGCCTGCACGCAGACAAGGGAAGGTTTAATTCCTACGCTGACGGCAGACGACATACTGGCATACGTTCCAAAATCAGGTCAAATCGCACAAATTGAAACGAAGAACATATTTAATCTGGACAGTTCAAATATTCAACCGGAAGAGTGGCGCGATATTGCGCGCGAAGTGTTCGCCTGCTTAACCGACTATGACGGTGTTGTTGTGCTGCACGGCACGGATACGATGGCGTATACCGCATCCATGCTCTCGTTCATGCTGCGGAACATCGACATACCCGTGGTCATCACCGGATCGCAGCTTCCGGTCGGGCATCCGCAAACAGACGCGAAACAGAATCTTAGGGATGCACTGATCACCGCCGCGAGCGGCAAAGCGGGCGTGTTTGTCGTGTTCAACGGAAAGGTGATTCTTGGATGCCGTGCCGCAAAGGTGCGAACGACGAGTCAGGATGCGTTTGAGAGTATCAATGTACCCGCCGCAGGCTATATTCGGGCGGGAAGAGCTCGTTTTTCTACGCCGCCGGAACGAAAAACAGGGAAGCCTGTTTTAGACGACGCAATCGAACCGGGGGTATTTCTGCTGAAGTTGATCCCGGGGACGCATCCGGAAGTGTTTGACGACATCGTCCGTCTTGGTTATTGCGGTGTGGTGATCGAAGGGTTCGGTCTTGGCGGATTGCACTGTATCAGACGCAATTTGCTCGAGGGAATTCAGAGATTGCTGGACGCGAATGTGGCGGTTTTGCTCACCACGCAGTGCCGATATGAGCCGTCCGATCCGGCTGTTTACGAAACAGGACGACTTGCGCTGGAACTCGGTATCATACAAACGTATGATATGACAAGCGAATGCGCGGTCACCAAACTCATGTGGGTGCTTGCGCACGCAAAGACGTTGCTTGAAGTGCGAAGCATGATGCTGACGAACTATTGCGGAGAAATCACGCTTCCGCCGGAAGCGGAACGTCCCGCTGCCGGATAAACGAGTAAACAAAGCCTGCATCAGCAGGCTTTTGTATTAGTTATGTGTGGAGCGAGTGCAGAACGAACAAAGTCGAACCCGGAGATGACCGATTTTTCTGCATCTTCAAACAGTGACACATGTTATAATAAGAAAGATAAAAGTTTTCAAAAATCAGAAAAGATAAAATTATAATAATTTCAAACGTGCAGGAGAGAAAGATATGAGAACGATCACGCATATCAACGACGGATGGCTGTATTATGCGGGCGAAACAGAGGACTGCTGCGCGAAGATTTGCGACGAATCCGCGTATACCGGCGTACGCCTTCCGCATACAAATCTGGAATTACCCTACAATAATTTTAACGAGCGCGATTTTCAGTTTATCAGCTGTTACCGCAGGAAAATCAACCTGCAACCGCAAACGGGGAAGCGCGTGTTTCTGCACTTTGAGGGCGTGATGGCTGCCGCGAAGGTCTACTATAACGGCGTATTTCTGACAGAACACCTTGGCGGATACACACCGTTTACCTGCGAACTGACAGGACTCGTGACAGGCGGAGAGGACACGCTTGCCGTACTCGTGGACGCAACCGAGCGAAATGACATTCCGCCGTTTGGATATGTGATCGATTATTTGACTTACGGCGGTATTTACCGCGAGGTTTGGCTGGAGGAGACGGAGGAAGTTTATCTCTGGAACGCACAGGTAAAGCCGAAAAAATCGGGCGATAAATGGATCGTTGAAACGAATGCGTACATCGACAATGTCTGCGCTTCGTGCGGGGCGGCATCGCTTCGGCTACATATGACAGGCCCGGACGGTTCGCTTGTTTCAACGGAATTCCCGATTGAACTGGACTGCGAAAAACGGCAGATCATTCCGGTGACGTTTGAAGCAAACGATGTGTTGATTTGGGATATTGAATCTCCGAATCTTTATGAAATGAAGCTGGAGTTTTTGTTTGCGGAGCAGGCTGTGGATGAATATGTCTGCCGGTTTGGTTTCCGCGAAGCGGCATTCACGCCGGAAGGATTCTTCTTAAACGGCAAACGCGTGAAACTACGCGGCTTAAATCGTCACCAGAGCTATCCTTATGTGGGGTATGCCATGCCAAAGCGCGCGCAGGAAGACGACGCGCAACTGCTCAAATACGAACTCGGCGTCAATATCGTTCGAACAAGCCATTATCCGCAATCGCGACATTTTCTCAACCGCTGCGATGAGCTGGGATTATTGGTGTTTGAAGAGATACCGGGCTGGCAGCACATCGGCGGTGACGAGTGGAAAAAGAACACCATGATCGCGCTCACGGAGATGGTGGAGCGGGATTGGAACCACCCGTCTATCATACTTTGGGGCGTTCGCATCAACGAATCGCGTGACGACGATGAATTTTATCAGGCGACAAACGCTTTGGCACATCGTCTGGACCCGACGCGGCAGACCGGTGGCGTTCGAAACTTTGAGAAGAGCTGTTTGTTTGAGGACGTGTACACATACAATGACTTTGTGCACAGCGGAAACAACGAGCCGCTGAAAAAACCGAATCAGGTGACCGATCAGCGTGCTGCATACATGGTGACGGAGCATAACGGACACATGTATCCGACCAAGAAGTTCGACTGCGAAGAGAAGCGCGTGGAACACGCGCTCAGGCATCTGCGCGTGATGGATCGCATGTACAGCGATCCGCAGATCTCCGGCTCGATCGGCTGGTGCATGAGCGACTATAACACACACAAGGACTTCGGCAGCGGAGACAAGATTTGCTATCATGGCGTAACGGATATGTTCCGCCTGCCGAAAGATGCCGCCGCGGCATACCGCTCGCAAACTGACGATGCGGTTGTGATGGAAGTTGCTTCCGGCATGCACCATGGCGAACGCGCGGCATCCAGTCTCGGCTGCGTATATGTGTTTACGAATTGCGATTCAGTCAAACTCTATAAAAACGGCGAATATATCGGCGTCTACTATCCGGACAGGAAGACATTTCCGAACCTGCCGCATCCGCCGGTTGCCATTCGCGATTTGATCGGCGAGCAGATTTCCAAACATGAAGGTCTTTCGCAAAAGGATGCGGAGCGCATTAAGCGTGTGTTCGAAGCGATTGTTCGCTATGGCGATAAATCACTGCCAATCAAATATAAACTCATGATGGGATACGCGATGCTCAAACATCACTATTCCTATCAGAATGCCGTTACGCTCTATGAACGCTATGTCGTCGGCTGGGGTTCGGAAACGACCGAATATCAGTTTGAGGGGTACATGAAAGATCAACTGGCGGCGACGTTGGTGCGCGGCGCTTCCTACAGCGCGGGACTGAGGATTACACCGGAGACGCTTACGCTAACGGAAGGCGAAACTTACGATGTTTGCCGTATAATGCTGGAGCATGTCGACCAATACGGTGCGGTCATGCCGTATTCCAACGAGGCGGTATATGTTTCCGTGTCCGGCGCGGGGGAACTGATCGGATCGGCGTTGATTTCGTTGACGGGCGGTTCAACCGCATTCTGGGTAAAATCGACGGGCGCGGGCGAAATTCTCGTGTCGGCTGAGTCGGAACGCTTTGGCAAACAGGAACTGCGGCTTTCTGTTGAAGCAGCGCGTTAAGCAAAATACCTGAAAAAATCTGTTCAAGGTAATGATAACCGGATGATAAAAGAATGTATGGCGAGATAAAATATACATCAATTTCATTGACATTCCGCAGGATTATGTTAAGATAAGGAAGCGCAACAAGGAAACCAGATTTGCGCATACTTGGCCGAGTAAAAATGCCCATCGGACAGGGCTGGCCGCCGCCGCGCGTGACGTGAAGCGTCACATTATTGATTGAGTTTGAAGACTCAAATTTTATAAGTTGGTTACTTCATAACCAGTGCGAAAGCACACCACTTGTGAAACGGTCAATAAGAGTAGCGAAGGCATCCATGCTAAACAGTGCTCTGATGAAACGGTCGAGGAAGAAGTTCTGTCATATCCGTGCGGAAGTATTCTGCGCGCTACGAAAAAGAACAAAACCGAAGACAAACAGGTGGTATCGGGATATGCCGCCTGTTTTTTATTTTGAAAGGCGGTAAATGGAAGCGAAGAAACCGGCGGAAGGAACGCAGATGAACCTGAATGACCAGAAGCGCGCGCCAATTTATGAGGCGTTGACCCAGTTTCGCAAACAGCGGGTCGTGCCTTTTGACGTGCCTGGACATAAACGCGGGCGCGGAAACCCGGAACTGGTGGAATTGCTCGGTGAAAAGTGCGTCGGAATCGACGTGAATTCCATGAAACCGCTGGATAACCTCTGCCATCCGGTGTCGGTGATCAAATCCGCAGAAGAGCTCGCGGCGGACGCGTTCGGCGCCGCACATGCGTTCTTAATGGTTGGCGGAACGACATCCAGCGTGCAGAGTATGATTCTTTCCGCTTGCAAGAACGGGGACAAAATCATTCTCCCGCGCAATGTGCACAAAAGCGCGATCAACGCGCTGGTGCTCTGCGGCGCTGTGCCGGTCTATGTTGACCCGCGCGTGGAACCAAAGCTGGGGATTCCGCTTGGCATGGAGCTAAACGATGTACGCCGCGCAATCGACGAAAACCCGGACGCTGTAGCTGTTCTGGTGAATAACCCGACGTATTACGGTGTGTGCTCGAACCTGAAAGCGATTGTGGACTATACGCATGCGCACGGCATGCTGGCGCTGGTGGACGAGGCGCACGGAACGCATCTTTACTTTAACGAGAATTTGCCGCTATCCGCGATGGCGGCTGGCGCAGATATGGCGGCGGTGTCCATGCACAAGTCAGGCGGAAGCCTGACGCAAAGCTCGCTTCTGCTGCTTGGGCCAAACGTAAACGAACGGCACGTGGACCAGATTATCAATTTGACGCAAACGACCAGCGCGTCGTATCTGCTGATGAGTAGTCTGGATATCTCCCGCCGAAATCTCGCGCTGCGCGGTGAAAAGTCGTTTGAAAAAGTAGCCGAAATGGCGGAATATGCGCGCGCGGAGATCAACGAGGTCGGCGGTTATTATGCCTACGGACGGGAACTGGTGAACGGCGACAGTATCTTCGACTTTGACGTGACGAAACTTTCGGTCTATACGCGGGACATCGGCTTAGCGGGCATCGAAGTATACGACCTGCTTAGAGACGAATACGACATTCAGATCGAATTCGGCGACATCAGCAACATCCTTGCCTACATTTCAATCGGAGACCGGTTGCAGGATATCGAACGACTGGTCGGCGCACTGGCGGATATTAAACGGCTGTATTCCAAGAAACCGACAGAGTTTTTTATTGCGGAGTATATTTCTCCGATTGTCGCGGCAACGCCGCAGGCGGCGTTTTATGCCGACAAGGAATCGCTGCCTATCCGGGATGCGATCGGGCATGTTTGCAGCGAGTTTGTGATGTGCTATCCGCCGGGGATTCCGATTCTTTCGCCGGGTGAAGTAATTACGAAAGAAATCGTGGAGTACATACTTTATGCGCAGGCGAAGGGAAGCAGCATGCAAGGGCCGGAAGACCCGGATATTCGCTACTTAAACGTGTTGAGAGGGGGCAGATGACGCGTGGAGTTTTGGTTTAACGACATGCACACGCAGAATGTGCAGCTTTCCATCCGCGTGGATCAGCAGCTGTTTTCCGGCGAAAGCGACTATCAGCGCATCGATGTGTTCGATTCCCCAGAGTTTGGTCGTTTTCTTGCCTCGGACGGCAGCGTGATTTTTTCGGAAAAGGACGAATTCACCTACGACGAGATGATCGTTCACGTACCCATGGCGGTGCATCCGAATGTGAAGCGCGTTCTGGTCATCGGCGGCGGAGACGGCGGGGTTGCCCGCGAGCTGACGCATTACGAAGAGATTGAGTCCATCGACGTCGTGGAACAGGACAAGCTCTTCGTGGAAGTCTGCCGGAAGTTTTTTCCCGCGAACGCCTGTGGTCTCGACGACCCGAGAGTGAAGGTTTATTATCAGGATGGGTTACGGTTTCTTCGCTCCAAACAGGATGAATACGACCTGATCATCAACGACGCGACCAACCCGCTCGGCCACACGGCAGGCCTCTTCACAAAAGAGTTTTACGGCAGCTGCTTCAAGGCGCTGCATGAAGACGGCATCATGGTCTATCAGCACGGAAGTCCGTTTTTTGACGAAGACGAAGACCCCTGCCGCGCGATGCACAAGAAGGCCTATCGCAGTTTCCCGATCAGCCGCGTGTATCAGGCGCATATACCGACCTGCCCGGCTGGTTACTGGCTGTTCGGATTCGCGTCTAAAAAATATCACCCGCTCGAAAATTTCGATAAAAAACGCTGGGAAGAGCGGGGCATTAAAACCTGGTACTATACTGCAAACTTGCACGTCGGC
>QKAN01000090.1 GCA_003246365.1 Clostridia bacterium | reverse complement strand
GTAGACGATAGATTGTATATGGCGAGTTTCGGGAGGCATTATGAACATTCAATATAAAAAAGGAGTTCTGGAACTTTGCGTTCTTTCGCTCTTGTTCAGACGTGATCATTATGGTTATGAAATATCGGAATATCTTTCAAGTAAAATTGAAATCTCCGATGGCACCGTATATCCAATTTTGCGAAAATTGAAAAGCGACGGACTTGTTAGCACATATCTTTCTGAGGAGAGCGGAGGACCGCCGCGAAAATATTATTCGTTAACGGAGCAGGGCAAGCAAACGTATATCGCTGATCGAGCAGACTACTTGAACTTTGCGAACACTATAGAATCCATATTGGAGGAACAATCAATATGACAAAACAAGATTATTTAAACGAACTGAACAATCAACTCAATAAAAACAATGTACCGGATGTGGATGAAATTACCGCTGAATATGAGCAGCACTTTCTCTTTAAATTAGCAGATGGATTCACGGAAGATGAAATCGCGCAGAAGCTTGGCGCTCCGGAGAATATTGCCGCGCAGTTTGCGCAAGTTCGCGGAGACACAAAACCTAAGAAGGGAAAAAAAGTGTTTCTAGTTTTATGGCTTACTATAATCGGCATATTTGAAGTAATGCTGTATGTGGCATTTCTTTGGTTTATCGTGGCAATGTTCTGCGCTTCACTGGTACCCGCTATACTCGGAGTGGAGTTGATTGCCGGGATGAACGTAATGAACATTTTGCCACCAATGCCATATGGTGCCGCTGTGATATTTGGGATCATGCTTCTTTCGCTGTGCATACTGTTGGTGGTTGCGGCACTATATTGCCTGGCATATTTAAGGCAAATGGTTCGCGCCAGCTTGCGTTGGCGAAAAAACATGCTTAACGACGAAGCGTTACCGCCGCTTCCATTCAATCCGCAGTTCTCGCCAAAAGCAAAACGAGCGATCCGCGCCGTGTTTCTCTGGGCGTTATTAATATTTGGAATTACGTTTGTTTCAGGATTTGCGATTTTGGTTGTTTACACGCAGTCCTGGGGATTCTGGCATGCGTTGGGATGGTTTGGCTATCCTGCCACCATACACTAATCGGGGTTCATCAGAAAGGATAAAAAATGAAAACGGCGGTCATTACAGGTGCAAGTTCAGGAATTGGACTTGCCACCTTGGTTAAACTCGCTCAAAAAGGCTATTCAGTCATTGGAATTGGTCGAGATGCTTCGCGTTGTATCAACGCCGAAAAACAAATATTAACGAATCATCCGGAAGTAAAAGTGCGGTTTATCTACGGCGACTTAATGCAGCAGCACGAAGTAATAAGAGTTGCAACAGAAATCATGCAAATACTTGAAAAAGAGAATGAGAACAAACTGGAAGTACTGATCAACAACGCCGGATGTGTACGAAGTTGGTATACGACAACGGATGAAGGGTATGAACAGCAATTCGCTTTGAACCATTTAGCAGGATTTTTGCTAACTTATCATCTTCTACCGCAACTTAGAAGGGCAGATGGCAAGGTGATTATGACAGGCAGCGAATCGCATAAACGTATGAAGATCCATTGGAATGACATAATGCTGACGCGCGGCTACAATCCATTGCTCGCGTATAAACAATCCAAGCTTTGCAATATTTTGTTTGCAAAAGGACTCAACGATCGATATTTGGGCGATGGAATCCGGACATATGTGGTCGATCCCGGCTTGGTATGCACAGAAATCGGCTGCAAAAACACCGGCGGAGTTGTGGATTGGATTTGGAATATACGAAAGAAGCACGGCGTTCATCCTGATGTTCCGGCTGAAACATTCGCCTATCTGTGCGATACAAAACCGGCGCCGAGAGAACTATATTATCATCTATGCAAGCCGAATCGTTGCAGTCGTCAGGTGACAAGCAAAAACGCGGATAAACTTTTTGCGTTAAGCGAACAGCTCTGCGGAATTAAGTATCCGGTTTGGATAAAAATCTGAGAAAGGGAAGTGCGGTATGAATGTTTTCATCACTGGCGCAAGCGGCGGACTTGGACGCGCAATTGCAAATGAATGCGGCAAACGCGGATACAATCTGTTTCTGACAGACATCAATCAAGGGGGACTAAAATGTATTCAGACCGGATTGGAACGGCAGTTTGGTGTTACGGTTACGACCGCTGTTTGCGACTTAACTGCGGACGAAAGCGTCGATGATCTGCTGAAAAAGCTTGATGCGTTAAAAATTCGGTTCGATATGCTGATCAATGTTGCAGGACTTGATTATGAAGGCGGGTTTCTGGAGCGAGAGAGGAAAGATATTATCCGAATCATCTCGTTGAACAATGAAGCGACACTGCGAATTACCCATGCGATTTTGCAGCGCCGCCATGTGGGAAAACCGTTTTATTTGATGTTTACTTCGAGTCTTGCAAGTATGTATCCGATGCCGTTAAAGGCAACCTATGCCGCATCAAAGCGTTTTTTGCTGGAAATGGCAATTGCTCTTCGTGAAGAACTACGTTCGGAGCATGTTAATGTGCTGGCGCTTTGCCCCGGTGGTCTCGCAACGACGAAAGAAGCGCTTCGAGGAATTGAAGCACAAGGATTTTGGGGAGGCGCAACAACAAATCCACTTGAGATTGTTTCAAAAAACACGATCGATCGATTGTTAAGACGCGGAGGTGTTTACATACCCGGATTAGTAAACCGCGCTTTTACGATCGCAGGTAAATTGCTTCCTCGTAGACTGGTAGCCGCGTTGATATATAGGAGATGGAATAAAGCGCAGAGTCAATGGAATCCGGTAACATTTCTGCCAGATCAAAATGCGAGATAATCTTTTTACAATTCCCGATATAGCTTTTGTAGGAATCGACATTGCTTTATGTTGCCCTGTCCGTTAAAATACAGGATATGAAATTACAGCCTGAATGCACCACCTGTATTATTGCGCAGGTGAAAACGGTTACAAAAATGCTGCATCTTTCGCAAATGAAAACGGATGCAGCGCTGCAAGACACGCACGAATATTTAAAAACGGCCAATTATGAAGGCTGTACGCCGGAATCCATGGGCGAACTATGGCAGATTTTGCTTGGTCATATTGGAGAAGACGATCCTTATGCCGCGATCAAGTCCCTCTGCAATCAGGAAGCGATGAAAATGGTTCCAACCACGCGTGATAAAATTGAAAATGCCAAAGATCCGCTCGATATATCGCTCAAATATGCGATTGCCGGAAATCTGATCGACTACGGTCTGGAGCATCCTGTTTCTATTGAGGAACAGAATGCGCAAATTGATACGATCGCATCAACTGCTTTTTCTATTGACGACAGCCAAAGATTGCGGGATGTACTGTCAAAATCAAAAACATTGCTTTATTTAGGAGATAATGCAGGAGAAATCGTATTTGATAAATTGCTGATGCAGCAGATTTCAAAAGAGTTTCCGCAAATTGCAATTACGTTTGTCGTAAAAGGTTCTGCCGTGCTCAACGATGTAACGTTGTCTGACGCGTTGGAAGTCGGATTGGATTCGATTGCACGAATCATAGACAACGGCGACGGATCGCCTGGAACGGTGCTTCCGCGCACAAGCGAATCGTTCCAAAGTGAGTTTGCCAAAGCGGATGTGGTTCTTTCAAAAGGGCAGGGGAATTTTGAAAGTCTGAGCGGCGAGCCGAAAGATAATCTATTCTTTCTTTTTACCGCGAAGTGCGACACGGTTTGCGCCGAAGCCGGCGTACCGAAGCTCTCTATCGTTTGTATGGAGAATTTGAGAAACAGCTAATTAAAAATACCTTTCATATGTTTTCCAAGCAATAAATCTGCCAACTTAATAATACAATTACTTCAGCGTTCACGAATTCGTTTGTGACGCTGTTTTTATGTCTACAGACATATATAATAAACATATAATCTGCAATAGATTAAACAGAATTTTACTTGACAGTATAACAAGGAATGTTATAATATAACATCATAAAGAAATCATTTAACAAAAATATATAAGGAGGATACCTTATGGCAACGTCGGTCATAATGCCGAGACAAGGGCAGTCGGTCGAGAGCTGTATCATCACCGAATGGAAGAAGAAAGTCGGGGAAGAAGTACACGTTGGCGACACGCTTTTTTCTTATGAAACAGATAAATCAACCTTTGAAGAACAGGCTAAAGTTGACGGAACGCTGCTTGCCGTGTTTTATAACGCGGATGACGACGTTCCTGTTTTATTGAACGTAGCCGTTATTGGTAATCCCGGCGAATCGTTTGCAGAGTTTGCGCCGAACGGGACGGCTGGAGAACCGGCAACCGAAAAAGAAACTACCGTTCAGTCTGAGCCCACAGTGGAGAACATTCAAAATATTACTTCAACTGCCGCTCGAGCAGAAGGTGTTTCGCCGCGCGCAAAAAATGCTGCGGAAAAACTAGGCGTCGATCCTGCTGCCGCTGCTCCGACCGGACCGCATGGCAGAGTGATTGAGCGGGATGTGCTTGCGCTTGCAAAAGAGGGACGGACCGGTTCCGGCATCGGTGGTCGTATGACTGCGGCAGACGAAACTGCCGAACCGACGAAAGAGATCAAGACTGTTGCGGCTGCGACTGCAGTCGACGCACTTGAATATGACGAAATCAAACTGCCGAATCTCCGCCGAATGATTGCAAAAACGATGCATGATAGTCTGGCGGAAATGGCGCAGTTGACGCACAACACATCGTTTGATGCAACGAAAGTTCTTGCGTTCCGCGAAGGCCTGAAAAACGCGCCGGAATCGATGGACCTGCCCAAAGTTACCATTAACGATATCATTCTGTTCGCTGTTTCGCGTGTGCTGACAAAACATGAAGGGTTAAACGCGCACATGATCGGGGACAAGATGCGTTATTTCAAACACGTCAACCTCGGCATCGCGGTTGATACACCGCGCGGCTTGCTGGTGCCAACGCTGTTTGCGGCTGAGACGAAAACGCTTGGCCAAATTGCGGCAGGATCAAAAACACTCGCGAAATCTGCAATCGACGGCAGTATCAATCCCGACTTTTTACAAGGTGGAACATTTACAATCAGCAACCTCGGTCTTTACGGGATTGAGAGCTTTACGCCTGTCATCAATCCGCCGCAGGTCGCGTTGCTTGGCGTTAATAACATTACGGAAAGAATCCGTACGATTGACGGACAAATCACGGCCTATCCGGCAATGGGGCTTTCGCTCACCTATGATCACCGCGCGGTTGACGGCGCACCTGCCAGCCGATTCTTAAAAGACCTTGTAACTGCACTGGAGCACTTTGATCTGCTCCTGATCGGATAAGGAGGAAATATGGCTTTTGATTTAATCGTACTTGGCGGCGGACCTGCGGGCTACTTAGCTAGCGAGAGGGCGGGTCATGCCGGACTTTCCGTTTGTTGCATTGAAGAACGCAGCGTCGGCGGCGTTTGCCTGAACGAAGGCTGCATTCCTACGAAAACATTGCTGTATTCCGCAAAGATTTTCGACGGTGCGGCGCACGGCGAAAAATACGGCGTTACTGCGGAAGGCCTGAAGATTGACCATGCGAAAGTCGTTGCACGCAAGGATAAAGTCGTCAAAACATTGGTTGCGGGCGTTTCTTCCGCATTGAAGGCGAATCATGTAACGCTTGTTTCCGCGCGCGGCGTCATTACGGGAAAAACCGAAGAAGGCTATACGGTTGAAGCAGGCGGCGAAACTTATGTTGGAAAGCGACTGCTGATTTCTACGGGTTCTTCTCCTGCAGTTCCGCCGATTTCCGGATTAAAAGAAGGACTGGCAGCAGGATTTGTTTGCACAAATCGGGAAATACTGGCTCTCACCGAAAAGCCGGAACATCTCGTTGTTATCGGCGGCGGCGTAATTGGCCTAGAACTCGCGAGCTATTTCACATCTATCGGCTCTAAAGTGACCGTAATTGAAATGCTGGATCATATTGCCGGAGAAAATGATGCGGAGCTTGTTGCAATTCTGAAAAAAGGATTCGAAAAGCGTGGTGTAACATTCCATCTTTCCGCGAAGGTAACGGAAGTGACTGCAAATGCGGTGAAATATGAAAAGGATGGTGCGATACAAGAGGTCGTTTGCGACAAGGTTTTACTCTCAATTGGCCGCAGAGCGAACACGCGCGATATAGGGCTGGAGAACATTCATGTGCTGACCGAGCGCGGAGCAATCGTCACCGATGCGCACATGAAAACGAATCAACCGGAAGTGTATGCGGCTGGGGACGTCAACGGAAAATCCATGCTGGCGCATACCGCCTATCGAGAAGCAGAAGTTGCCGTTAACACCATGCTCGGAAAAAAAGACACCATGCGCTACGAAGCGGTTCCGGGTGTGTTGTATACCAATCCTGAACTTTCCGCGGTTGGCGAAACGGAAGCGAGCGCAAAACAAAAAGGATATGACGCAGCTTGCGTGAAAATTCCGATGCGATTCTCCGGTCGTTATCTTGCGGAAAACGAAGGCGGCGACGGCGTGATGAAGTTGATTGTCAACGGAGCAAATAATCAAATATTAGGTGCGCAGGCACTGAGCAATTATTCCAGTGAGTTCATCGTTACGGTAGGCACATATATCGAACTTGGTCTGACAATCGATGAGATAAAAGAGATTGTGTTCCCGCACCCGACGGTTTGCGAAATCATCCGTGAAGCGGTCTTTCAATATTAATCTTACGTACAGATAAAGGAGAAACAAGATGTCAAAGCAACTCTACATCGATCCCAACGTGGTTCGGAAACCCGAGGAACTTTCGTTTCCTTCGATTCCCGTTAATCAATATCAAAAAACGGTCAAGGACGAGAAAAAGAATTTCACAAAAGATGAGTTTTTAAATATCTATAGAGACATGGCCTACATTCGCGAGTTTGAGACCATGCTCAATCTGATTAAAACGACGAACGAATATTGCGGCGTGCAATATAACCATCCCGGCCCGGCACATCTTGGCATCGGGCAGGAAGCGGCATATGTTGGCGCGGCATATGAACTTACGCTGGACGACTATACGTTTGGTTCGCACCGCAGCCATGGGGAAATTCTTGCAAAAGGGTTGCGCTCGATTCAGATTCTCAACGATGCAAAGCTCCTTGAAATTATGGAAAACTTCTTCGACGGGAGAACATTCTCCGTCATCAAGGACAGCGGAAAAACCGTAAAAGAGATCGCGATTAATTTCCTGCTTTACGGCATGATGTGCGAAACGTTCGCGCGTAAGAATGGATTCAATCAGGGCCTTGGCGGTTCCATGCACGCGTTTTTTACGCCGTTTGGTATCTATCCCAACAACGCCATTGTCGGCGGCAGTGGAAGCATTGCCCCGGGCGCAGCGCTCTACAAACTCAGCAATAAAAAACCAGGCGTTGTCGTTTGCAATATTGGCGATGGTTCCGTCGCCTGCGGCCCGGTTTGGGAAGGCCTTATGATTTCCGCAATGGATCAGGTTCGTACATTGTGGGGTGAAAACGGCGGCGGAATGCCGATCATCTTCAACATCAACGATAACTTCTATGGCATGGGCGGACAAACCCGCGGCGAAACGATGGGATACGACATGGTTGCGCGTATTGCGTCGGGCGTTATGCCTTCTGCTATGCATGCAGAACGCGTGGACGGGTTCAACCCGCTTGCGGTTATCGACGCATATCGCCGGAAGATTCCGGTTGCGAAAAAAGAAGGGCCAGTGCTGCTTGACCTCGTCACCTATCGGTTCAGCGGACATAGCCCGTCGGATTCCAGCACATATCGCACCAAGGAAGAAATTGAAGCTTGGGAAGCACAGGATTCGATTGTTGCGTTTGGAAAGCAGATGATCGAGGCCAAGATTGCAACGCAGGATGAACTGGACGCAGTTTGGGCGACGGTTAAGGACAACATGTTGCGCAACATGAAACTTTCCATTGATGAAAAAGTTTCGCCTCGTATCGATATCTTCGGCGCGGAAAGCGACTATATCGGTAATCTGATGTTTTCAAACGAAACAATTCGCTCGTTTGACGAAACGCGCAAGCCGGATGTGCTACTGCCAAAAGAAGAATGTCCGCGCGTTCAACAGATTTCTAAAAAGTCGAGATTCGGGTTTGAAGCGGACGGGAAACCCGTCAGCAAAAACCGTGTTTACCAGTTGCGCGACGGTATTGCGGAACCGATCATCAACAAATTCTACGAAGACCCGACGTTGGTCGCGTTTGGCGAAGACGTACGCGATTGGGGCGGCGCGTTTGCGGTTTATCGCGGCTTAACGGAAGCGATTCCGTATCATCGTCTGTTCAATACGCCAATTGCGGAAGCGGGTATCGTCGGTGCGGCGATCGGTTATGCGATGAGCGGCGGCAGAGCAATTGCGGAACTCATGTATTGTGACTTTTTAGGCCGCGCTGGAGACGAAATTTTCAATCAGCTTTGCAAGTGGCAATCCATGAGCGCGGGCATGCTCAAGATGCCGGTTGTTCTGCGCATGAGCGTTGGCAGCAAATATGGCGCGCAGCATTCGCAGGACTGGAGTGCACTGGTTGCGCACATTCCGGGACTGAAAGTGGTTTTCCCGGCGACGCCTTACGATGCAAAGGGACTGATGCAGTCCGCGCTGAACGGCAGCGACCCGGTTGTATTCCTCGAGAGTCAGCGTATTTATGATATTTCTGAGCAATTCCACACAGAGGGGGTACCGGAAGCGGAATATGAAATTCCCTTTGGCGAACCGGATGTGAAGCGCATAGGTAAGGATGTTACCATTCTATCCATCGGCGCTACACTTTACCGTGTTACCAAAGCGGCAGACATTCTTCAGGAAAAATACGGTGTTTCCGCGGAAATCATCGACGCGCGTTCACTCGTTCCGTTCAATTATGAACCCGTAATCGAGAGCGTGAAGAAGACCGGACGCATCATCGTCACCGGAGACGCTTGCGAGCGCAATAGTTTCATGCGCAATCTCGCGAGCAATATTGCGGAGCTAGCGTTCGATTATCTCGACGCTCCTCCGGTCGTCGTCGGCGCGAAAAACTGGATAACGCCTGCGCACGAAATGGAAGACGCGTTTTTCCCGCAGCCGGAATGGATTGTTGACGCGATTCATGAGCGTATTCTGCCGCTGAACGGTCACGTCTGCAACCATAACTTCACGGAATTGGAGCAGATCCGCGAGAACAAGCGCGGCATCTGATCGATAGTGCCCAAAACAGGCGACGGATATGATATAATATTCGTCGCCATACTTTTACATTTTATTCTGAAAGGAATCCTGATATATGAAACCAATCGAACAAAAAGCAATTACGAATATCCGTTTTCTGGCTGCGGAGTCCGTTCAAAAAGCGAACAGCGGACACCCGGGTTTACCAATAGGTTCCGCGCCGATGGCTTTTACGCTCTGGAAACAGATGAAACACGACCCGAAAGATGCTACTTGGACAGGCAGAGATCGCTTTGTTCTCTCCGCCGGACATGCGTCCATGCTCGAATATTCGCTTTTGCATCTGTTCGGATATGGCCTTTCAATTGAGGAACTGAAGAATTTCCGCCAGTGGGGCAGTAAAACGCCTGGACATCCGGAGTTCGGCCACACAATCGGCGTGGAAACCACGACAGGACCGCTTGGTCAGGGGATTGCAACGGCGGTTGGTATGGCAATGGCGGAAACGCGTCTTGCCGCAGAATTCAACCGCGAGGGTTATCCGATTGTGGATAACTACACCTATGCGCTCAGCGGAGATGGTTGCCTGATGGAAGGCGTTGCATCCGAAGCGGCATCCCTTGCGGGACATCTCGGCCTTGGCAAACTGATTTTGCTTTATGACCGGAATGAAATTACGATTGAAGGCAGCACCAACCTTGCGTTTACGGAAGACGTCGGCAAGCGTTTTGAAGCGTACGGCTGGACTGTTCAGCACGTTGATAACGGCGAAGATATTGAACTGATTGGAAAAGCGATTGAGAACGCAAAAGCGGATACGAAACATCCTTCTCTGATCATCGTGAAAACAGAAATTGCACATGGCACGCCAAAAGCAAACTCCGCAAGTGCACACGGCGAACCGCTGGGAGACGATGCAATCAAAGCCATGCGTGAATATTACGGTTGGAGCGAAGAACCTTTTTCCGTTCCTGCTGACGTGAAAGAATATTTTGCGGAACTCCAGAAGGGATACAGCAAACAGCATGCGGATTATGACGCGATGTTGGCGGGTTATCAGAAAGCATATCCGGAGCTGTATCAGAAGTGGGTTGCCTGGCATGAAAAGAAACTGCCGGAAGCGCTGAAGCAGGATGCGCGCCTTTGGAGTGCAACCGGTTCAAAAGCAACGCGTGCGGTCAGCGGAGAAGTGCTGAATATTTTTGCGGAGTATCTGCCAAACCTCTTTGGAGGCAGCGCTGATCTAGCGCCGTCGAACAAAACAGAACTAAAAGGCAAGGGATTCTTTGATGCAGCGAATCGCGCGGGCGCAAATATCCACTTCGGCATTCGCGAATTTGCCATGGCGGCGATTTGCAACGGTATTCAACTGTATGGCGGATTCCATGCGTTCTGCGCGACATTCCTGGTCTTTACAGATTATCTCAAGCCGGCACTTCGCCTCTCGGCGATTATGCATCAGCCGGTGGTGTATGTGATGACGCACGACAGTATCGGCGTCGGCGAAGACGGACCCACACACCAGCCGATCGAACATCTTGCCGCTCTGCGCGCTACGCCGGATGTGCTCGTGTTCCGTCCTGCGGACGCAAAGGAAACAGCGGCTAGCTATATCATGGCGTTCGAAGCGAATAAACCGTCCGTTCTTGCGCTGACGCGTCAGAATCTACCGCAATACGAGGAAACCGGTGCAGGCGCCTATCAGGGTGGATATATCTTAAAGGACGCAAAAAACGGAAAGCCGGATGTAATCCTGATGGCCAGCGGCAGCGAAGTGGAATTGCTTTACAAAGCAGCCGATTTGCTGGAGGCGGATGGCATTTCGAGCCGAATCGTCTCTATGCCTTGCCTGGATTTGTTTGACGAACAGGATGCTGCCTATAAAGAATCTGTTTTGCCGCGCAACGTCCGCGCGCGTGTTGCCGTCGAAGCGGCATCTGCTTACAGCTGGGATCGATATGTCGGTCTGGACGGAGAAACAGTTTGCCTCGATCACTTTGGCGCTTCCGCGCCTGCCACCATCCTGTTTAAGGAATTTGGCTTCACAGCGCAGAATGTGGTAAAAGCAGCAAAGGCAAGCATTGCGAAAGCAAAATAATCTACCGTTCGACGCGGG
>QKAN01000172.1 GCA_003246365.1 Clostridia bacterium | reverse complement strand
CTGACGAACGAACCGGGAGCACGGGAAAATCCGAAAAAGTGGTGGCAACCGTACTGCAAACCGTCCGCTTCGGACAGGTCGTTTCTTCCGTTGCAAATACGATGCCTCGATTGCATTTCGCGTTCAGAATATCCCCGTTATCGTCAATTATGATCTTGCAGCCGTTCGGGCAGACGATACAAACCAGTTCTTTCATCTATTCCACTTCCTTCAAGGAAAGCGACACTTCGCTGTCCGTCGTTATTCCATATTGTGCAAAGTTTAGTTTGAGCCGCTCCATTTCAGGCGGACGCAATACCGTATATTTTTTTTGAAACACAGCTCGTCCATCCACACGCAGCGTAAGCATCGCGTTGCGCAATTCGCGTAAAGCACGGAAATACAACGTCACATCACTGATTGGCTCGTTTACATCTAGAACAGACGGCACCGTATACAAGATTCCTTCTTCGGCAACAACATGTACAAGCGCACGTGGCTGATTCGTCAAATACGCGCTATTCCTTCCTGCTTCGACTGCGCTCTGTGTCACATAATCCACAAGATCGTTGACGTGTAACGCGTTTCCTGCACAAAAAACACCTTCCTCCGTCGTCATGTACTTCTGGTCACAAATCGGCCCTTTGGTGCGCTTATCGATCGCAACGTTGATGCTCTCGGCAAGTTCGTTCTCCGGAATAAGCCCGACAGATAGAATCAGCCCGTCGCATTCGATTATTTTCTCCGTTTTTGGGATTGGACGCATGTTTTCATCCACCTGCGCAATTTCAACCGCGGTCAATCGCTCGTCACCAAATACCCGCGTCACAGTGTGAGACAGATGCAGTGGAATACCGAAATCATCCAGGCACTGGTAGAGATTCCTGGGCAATCCGGAAGGCTCCGGCTTAGCTTCGTATACGCCGATCACCTCCGCACCCTCCATCGTCAAGCGACGGGCCATTATCAAACCGATATCGCCGCTGCCGAGGATCACACATCGTTTCACAGGCAGCTCTCCCATCAGGTTGACATAATACTGTGCCGTGCCCGCGGTAAAAACGCCTGAAGGCCGTGTCCCGTGAATAAACACCTGTTTTGCCGTACGCTCGCGACATCCTGTTGCCAACACGATCGCCCTTGTTTGTACATTCGCTGCGCCTTCGCGATTGACAAAATGAATCGCAAAGCCGTCCGCGTTTTTCTCGATCTTTGTAACAAACGTCAATAGCTTCACGCAAACGTCAGTCTGCAACAGCTCGTCAATATATCGCTCACAATATTCTGGACCGGTGAGCTTTTCTCCGAACGTAACAAGCCCGAAGCCGTCGTGTATGCACTGCTTTAAAATTCCGCCAAGCCTCGCCTCACGTTCAATCAAGAGTACCGATGCGTTCTCCTTGCTTGCAGCAATCGCCGCAGCGAGTCCCGCCGGGCCGCCGCCAATCACAGTAACGTCATAGTTCATACCGATTTTTCCTTTGTTTTTTCCAACAAGATTGTACTTTGTTCGCCGCTCTTCCGGATTTCCTCCACGGAACAGCCACGCTGCTCGGCGAGGATTTGCAAGACGCTTGGCGAGCAAAACGCACCTTGACACCGGCCCATTCCAGGACGACAACGGCGTTTGATCGCATCCAACGTATAGACCGGCAATGGTGAACGCAACGCGTCCAGAATTTCGCCCTTGGAAATCTCCTCGCAGCGGCAAACGATCTGTCCATAATCCGGGTTCTGCTTGATAAGCGCATCCCGATCCGACTCACTCATCTCATTAAGATGCGGAATTCCTTTCCGAACCGGTTGAAACGCCGTGTTTTTTTCGATGGATCCCGATTGTTCCAGATATTCAACAGTCCATCGCGCAAGATCCTTTGCTATGGCTGGCGCCGCAGTGGCACCCGGGGACTGTATTCCGGCTGCTTCCAGGATGTTTTCGCAGAATATTCCCTTTCGCACCTGAAAATCTTCTTCATAGGTAGGCGAACGAACGCCGGAGAAGTAGGCGATCACATCAGAAGAAGCGATCTGCTGTGCCGCTTGCATCTGCTCGCGGATGATCATTTCTGTCGTTTCACGATCCGTTGTAATATCCTCCCGATCAGGAGTTTCCAAGTTGTTCGGGCCGATGATCATGTTCTTATCCACAGTATGAATCACAGCTACACCCTTGCTGGTGTTCTCGTGCGACAACGCGAATCGGATCATCTCGATGCGTTTCTTCAGGCTAAGCTTTTGCCCGTCGCCGATAACCGTGATTGGCGACTTGACTTCTGTGGTGCGAATATACCGCCCGACTTTTTTGTCGAGGACGATATCCGTCCCTTTGCGTGGATGAATTGTAAACGTCCGATCCCCCGCCATCTCTGCGATTACGTCGGCATATACGCCCGATGCGTTGATCACAATTTTCGGCAGAATTCTCCCGCGATTCGTCTGCACAGCGCGAATGCGCCCGTCTTCGGTCTCCATCCCTAGAACTGCGGTATTCAGGCAGATCTTTGCGCCGTTGGCTGCAGCATTTTCCGCAAGCGCGACGGTCATTTTGTATGGCGACGTAAACCCGCCCGACGGCATATACAGCGCGCCATATGCCCAGGACGGCGCATACGGTTCGATTTCGTGCAGTTCTGACCGATTGACAAAACGTACACCATCAATCTTAAGACGCTTTGCGTTTAACAGCAGTACGTTGATCAGGATTTTTTCCCATTTGGCTCCAATCAGCATTAGGTGTCCTGTCCGTTCGAACGGAAAGTCGAGATCCGCCGCGAGCTGTGTAAACATTTTGTTGCCTTCGTGATTATACCTGTGCTTTTGCGACGAAGGCGAATAATTAATGCCTACATGAACTGCTCCGCCGTTACGGGATGACTGCCCAGCCGCAACGTCCGAACCCTTTTCCACGAGCATCACATCCAGACGATACCGCGCAAGTTCGCGCGCGGTAGCACAACCAACCAAACCTCCGCCAATGATCAACACATCCGGCTTTGCGCCATCGTAGCAATCGTCGT
>QKAN01000151.1 GCA_003246365.1 Clostridia bacterium | reverse complement strand
ACGATATTTTGTGATCGATAGTCGGTGACTTTATTACTGTAAATAAAAGCGGGTATCAGATAAAACCAATACCCGCCAAACTTACCTCAATTGTAGTAGTCGCTCTTTATCTGCACATTTTGCAGGGTAGGAACTTGAGATCTTAACTCCAACAAATGCTCTTCTGATCACTTCCTGAGTCCGTTCGCTACTCCAACTGCATGATGTGCAATAAGTTCTTCCATAATATGGATCATACTCGGCCAAACGACCACACCTTGGGCAAAACACTCGCACAATTTCATCCCCTTTAAAATATAAATAATTACTGCTTATCTTATTTTATATACGCGTTTGTGTCAATGTGCTTTATTCTTCAAAGTTAAACGCTCTGAAAAATGCACGGAATGTGACCCCTTCAAATCCTTCAGCTACTACTTTCGCTTCTTCAAAAATTTTTTTCGCCTCTTTCACTGGGTAAGGTTCGAAATAAATCACGTTCTTAATTCCTACTTGTACTATTTTATTGGCACATAAATTGCACGGGTAAGTTGTTGTGTATAATGTAGCGTCTGATAAATCCGTGCCAAATGAATGACCCACTAGACTAAGTATTGCATTTTCCTCAGCGTGAAGAGCTCTGCATAATTCCAATATTTTAAATTTTGAAATGATATCATCTGCGAGTTTGGCTTGGCAGGTTGGAAATTCATTAGTGATTCTTCTATGTATTTCTGTATGGAGTTTGGACTTTTTACTTGCCCTATAGCAATTTCCAATCTGTTGCTCACAATCTTTTAAACCTAAAGGAACAGCATTAAACCCTGTACTTAGTACTCTCATTTTACTATCAACTATAACTGCACCAACTCGCCGCTTAATACACTTTGATCGTCTCCCAACAGCATATGCCATTGCCATAACCGTCTCTTGAATCGTCGGCTTAGATTTTGTTGGCTCACTAAATGCTTTTGAATAATTGAGAAGATTCTTTCGCATATTCTCAAATGCTTCGTTTGGAGTAATTGGATTGATTTCAATGTTATTCGATATTACTACATCTGCCTGAAAGAAACATGAAGTGATTTTTTGCCCATATAAAGGCTCGTTGCTTCCCTGATCTTTTGCTTCATCCCTGTCAAAGGCATCCTTCGACTCATTATATTCGCCTTTAACTCTATCCCAACGAGTATCATAGTCTGCAAATATCGCAAAGAGTACGAAGCTAGGACAATTTGCTCTAAAATATTCGATTTCAGCGGGATTTCGAATGCTATCAATAATTATTGGGGCGGGACGATAATCCTTACCATCTTGTCCCGCTTTAGCTTCTTCAGCTAAATCATCAGCCTGAATCTTGACTAAAACAGCTTTCGCTAACGCAGTGATGTCGGTGCTTCGAATCTCATTACCGAATTTCTGCAGGTCAGAACGACTTTTATAATCTTCGCCTTTTTCTGACTTATACTTTTCCTTTAGCTCATCAGATAAGGAATATTTCCGATAACCAAATTGATTCACAAAAAAGTATTCAGCTAGAAATGAACAGCCGCTTCCAAATGCCCCTGTTAGTCCAAAAATGATACGTTCCATGCTTCGTTTCCGTATAGTAAGATTTGACAAATCTGACTTCTTATAATTGTATTCTACACAGTAACTACGGTTGCGTCAACAAGTCATTTGATCAAAATAGCTTGATATCCTACAAGATTACTTATCAATAGATACCTATTTTTCCGTAACCCCATCACACACCCACTCCTCCCAATATGCTATACTAAAATCACTTTTATGGGAGGTAAAAACCTATGATCCACAATCCCCCTACCCCCATCACCGACTACATCCTCGGCTTCCCGCCGGAGGTGCAGGCAAAGCTGACCCAGATGCGCGACGCGATCCTCGAAATCGCTCCGGAATCCACGGAAAAGATTTCCTGGGGCATGCCGACGTTCCAACTCAACGGCAACCTCGTGCACTTCGCGGGTCACAAAAACCACATCGGCTTCTACCCCGGCGCGGACGGAATCGAAGCGTTCACGCAGGAGTTTGGCGCGCTGCATTTCAGCAAGGGCGCGGTGCAGTTCCCGCTGGATCAGCCACTGCCGCTGGATCTGGTGCGCCGCATCACCGCCTTCCGCAAGGAACAAAACCTCGCGAAGAAAAAATAAAGTTTGAATACGAAGAAATCCCCGCCGGAGCGATCCAGCGGGGATTGTTTGTTTGCTCAGTTTTTTACGCCTGCGCCGCGACCGCCGCGCGGACGATCAGGAACACGACCAGCAGCCACACAAGAACGATCGGCACCGCGTAATACCACTTTTTCGGCTTGCCGTCCTTCCACATATCCTCTGCCTCTGCGCGGCACTGCGCCATCACCTCCGCCGGAATCATACGCACGGTCAGCGCGACCAGCGCGGGCAGGATGATGAGATCGTCCAGATACCCAAGCACGGGGATGAAGTCCGGAATCAGGTCGATCGGCGAAAGCGCGTAGCCTACCGTCAGCCCCGCAACGACCTTCGCGTACCACGGCGTTTCCTTCCGCTTGAGCGCAAGGAACACGGCGGGGATATCGGTCTTGAGTTGTTTCGCGCGGTCTTTGAGGGACATGCGCTGTCTCCTGTCTTTTATGTGATCTGATTTAATTGCGAACGATGCGAATGCGATCCGCATATATCGATTTCCGCGCAATGTTGGCCTTGAATCGATATGCCACAGAGCGTTATGCTTCGCTCCCGCCGCGCTCCGCCTCCTGATTGGAAGCAGCCAAACTTATCTGATCGCGCTTTCGGATTCGGATGCTAGGATCAAACAGCGTGATCACGCCGCCAATCAACGAATCAATGATCTGAATCATCAGCGAGAGCAGCGAAACGCTCAGTGCCAGCTCCGGCCGCACGCCGAGCGCGCCCAGAAAACCGACCAGCGTCGCCTCCCGCACGCCAAGCCCCGCAAACGACACCGGCAGCAACAGCGCAATCGACAGCACCGCAAAAATCCAGCACCAGTCGGCAAG
>QKAN01000041.1 GCA_003246365.1 Clostridia bacterium | reverse complement strand
CGCGACGCCGGCGGAATCATAGCCGCGATATGCTAACGCGGTTAAACCATTCATGAGTACGGGTACGCAATTCTTGTCGCCAGTGTATCCAACAATTCCACACATGTAGAAGGAATTCCCCCTTTGCCAAAAATGAAGCGTCCGATAATAAGCCTCCAACCGCCCACCCATTATCGGACGCAAAATCCTTTGGGTATTATACAAAACCCTTCCAGTCCGCGTCAAGCAAATTTTATACGGGGTCGGCACAACTTCTTGCGCCGCCCCGTATTGTCAGATACATAATGTTGAATTGTGAAAAGTCTGCGATTTTATTAATCAAATCGCGTAGCCAACAACAATTACATTATAGAAAGCTTAATATTACTTGCTTTCGAAGAAGCGCTCACCACAGCCATAATGATCGAATACATAGTCGATATCCTTGTCGCCTCTGCCGGACAGATTGACGAGAATCGAACCCCGGTTGTTTTCGCGCGCATAGCGCATCGCGTACGCCAGAGCGTGAGAACTCTCGATTGCCGGAATAATGCCTTCGTAGCGGCTGAGGAAGAAGAACGCTTCCATCGCTTCTTCGTCCGTTACGCTGGTATATTTCACGCGGCCTGCATCGTGCAAAAATGCGTGTTCCGGGCCTACGGACGGATAATCCAGTCCGCTTGCTATGCTATAAACAGGCAGCGGTTCGCCTTTTTCGTCCTGCAGTAAAAGGCTCTCAAATCCATGCAGGATGCCCTTTTTGCCAAAAGTGATAGACGCCGCGTTGTCACCGATATTGGTGCCACGTCCCATCGGTTCCACGCCGACGATTTCAACCGGTTCTTCATAAAACGTCGTAAAGAGCCCTGCCGCGTTGGAACCGCCGCCGACGCACGCGCATACGATGTCCGGCAGAAGTCCCGTCATGTCGACAAACTGTTCCTTTGCTTCGATTCCGACAACCATCTGAAAATCGCGTACCATCTTCGGGAACGGGTGCGGGCCAACCACGGAACCGATGCAATAAATTGCATCTTCATATTCGTTCAGATATGCCATGAAAGCTGCGTCGACGGCTTCTTTCAACGTTTTTAACCCGTGGGATGCGGGAATCACGCGCGCACCGAGCATTTTCATGCGCGTAACGTTAGGCGCCTGCTTGGCGATGTCCACTTCGCCCATATAGATGTCGCACTCAAGGCCAAAATACGCTGCAGCGGTCGCAAGCGCAACACCATGCTGACCCGCGCCAGTTTCGGCGATCAGCTTCTTTTTGCCAAGGAATTTCGCCAGCAGGCCTTCTCCCATGCAGTGGTTTAGTTTGTGTGCACCAGTATGGTTCAGGTCTTCGCGTTTCAGATAAATCTGCGTTTTACCGAGCATTCTGGAAAGACGCTCCGCATGATACACGGGCGTCGGGCGACCCTGAAACTCCTTACGGATGCGCCTGAGTTCGCTGATAAACTGCGCGCTGTGGCAAATGGTTTCGTAGGCATCGTCAATTTCTTTGAATGCGGGTTCAAGTTGCGGCGGCAAAAATGCACCGCCATATTCGCCGAAACGGCCGTTTTCGTCGGGATAGAGCTTTACATAATTGGTGAAGTCTTTGTAGGTCATCATGATTTTGTTCCTTGCCCGCCGTTGGCCGCGGACTTTCGTCCTTTCTGATTCTTTATTTTTTTGTTTTGTGGCAAATAAAAACGCCCTCGCTTCGGCGTAATGCCGAAACAAGGACGATGCTCTCGCGGTGCCACCTTGTTTCCCGATTGCTCGGGCTCTTTACGGAAATGCCAACACATTCCCCGCGATATAACGGTCACGACCCGTCGCAGGATACTTTGCTTTCCCCTGCGCGCTCAGCGGTCCATTTGAACGATCGATTCCTGCGGGGCTTTCACCCTTGCTCCGCTCTCTGAGAGGTCGTTTTCGTCCGTTATCTCCGCTTCATAGCTTATGGCCGCATTATATCGAATCTGATTTATCGCGTCAAGCATTAATTGCGCTTAATATTCTGGTCGGGTCTCCGCCAATCATACAACTTTGTGGATTCATCTAAAACTTCTCGTTCACATTTTTGACATTTTGAACGAATTTGTGAAATGCGTGGAACTCTGTTGAAGTTAAGTGTGTTATATGCGATAATACACTTGTCCTGAAACAGTTTCGACACGCACATTGGCTGTTGTAAGACAGGATGCAAATTTGGCAGAACGCAACGAAAGGAACGCGCATGAAAAAGACATTGCTCTTTGCGATCATCATTGCCGTTTCTCTGTCTCTTTTCGGCTGCAAAAAGAAGCCGGAAACTATGTTTATCGATACGCTCCCCTGCGACCAGGCCAGCGGATACACCTGGGTTGCCCGCACGAGCAGCGGAGACACCGGTAAAGTTTTCGTCGACCAGATTTATCGGGATGACGATACCTATGCGCTTCTGGGCGCAAGCGGCGTAATGGAAAACGACTTTGCGGGTGTTGTGCCCGGCGTTGCAACCGTTCGCCTATATTATGTGCACGAAGTTGACTGGAACGGGTTTAACAGCAGTGCGGAAGGAACGGCATATTACGAATTTATTGTGTATGACGATTTGACCATAAGCCTGCTCTATTCCGAGGTCGAGTTGCCGGATACCTTCTGATTCAATCAAGCAAAAACAGCGCCAATTGGCGCTGTTTTTTTGTTTTAGCAATTTTAACGGATAAATAATCCGTTTTCGTTTTTGTCGATAACAAGCGTCGTATCCGACGCTACGTCGTCCGCAATCATCTTGCGAGCCAGCAACGTTTCAACCTTGCTTTGGATATACCGTTTGAGCGGACGCGCGCCATAGAGCGCATCGCTGCCTGCCTCTACGATATAATCCTTTGCCGCGTCCGTCACGCTCACTTTGAGCTGATGACTGGCGAGTCGTTTGCCGAGATCCGCAATCAACAGATCGACAATCTCTTTCAAATCCGCCTTTGTCAACGGACGGTAGAACACGACTTCATCAAGGCGGTTCAGAAATTCCGGTCGGAACGACTGCTTAAGCATCTGCATGACCA
>QKAN01000035.1 GCA_003246365.1 Clostridia bacterium | reverse complement strand
GTTTGTGCTGTGAGCTGGAAACCTTATCATAAAAGAATCGCCGTTCCAAACGTCAAGCGCGTCAGGAGCGGCGATTTTGTATTTAATTTTATATAGAGATCATTCGCTCTCCGTAAACCAATACTCGCGCATGCTCCTCAAGAACTGCTTCGTGATTGGTAAACCCGACGATCCCCCGATGACCGCGTCGATGCCGCAATGCGGACACATCGCTGTGTCGTCATCGTCCGGCCAAGCGATCTCTTTCGAATCAAAAATGCGCTGGCAGAAAAAGCAACCGCAAACCTGTTCGGTGGAAAGTCCCTGCCGGTTGTGCGCTGCGTGTTCTTTTGCTTTTTCGAGATCGACGTTTTTATTGCTCATAATACTATGCTGATCGCTCTATTTCTTATTATTGTTGATGTTCGCCAGAGACAGCCATCTTGCGCGATGATGCATGCCCAACAGCGCACGAGAGCTAAGAGAAATCTCGCTGAGCGGTTCCCCGCGCACGAGAACGTAGAGTTCACAGCCGACCTTGACGAGCACCTTGTCAAATAGCAGCTTGCCTGCCTGCTTGTCAAAGAACTTCTGCACGCGGATCATATCGTCCCGTTCGAGGCCTGTCGTCTCGCTGAAAACATACAGCCAGTTCTCGCGGCAGAGTTGATATTCTTTCAGCGCTTTGGTCTTGTCCTCAATGCGCTCGATGATGCGGCCGATGTGCATCTCCTTTACGTCGTGCGGGAGCTCGAACAGGCTCTCCCCTTCGCCATCCTCCGCGCCGTTGGCGATCGTATCGTCGCAGTCGCAGTCCGCAAGAATGTCCTGCTCCACCGCCTCGCCGGGCATTTCGTCGCCAAAGTGGCGGTTCATGTCCGCCTTCTGCTGCGCCCATTCTTCGATGGCGGCGCGGGTGACCTCCATGCCGATTTCACCGCGCTTAGTGATGAAGTCCGGGCGCTCGTTCTTGAAAAAGCGCATCGGCCAGAGTTTCATAGCGCGTTCGGCGTGAATTTTGGCGTAATATTCGACGTATAGTTTGGATGGGTCCACTGATTCTCTCCTGTTTGAAATTACCTGTATTATACAATAGAATCGATAATTGTAAAGCGATACGGCGTTTGTCTAGCGATAAGGCGCACTTTTCAGTGCGCCTTTCTTGCTGTTTGACCGTATATCAAGACAATCTATAGTCTTTCTCTGCTTATTTTGAAGCGGCTGCTGCGGTCACGCGACAGTAATACTCCAGCATTTCCAGAATCTGCGCTTTCTTTTCGAGATCGACCGCCGCTTCCATCATCGCCTTGATCATGTTGATGGATTGCGCGTCGGTGATGTAGCGCAGCAGCCCGCTGCCCCAAAACGGGGTTTCCGGCTTGGATTTGTTTTTATGGAACTCCCAGAAGCGGACATGCTCCGCCTCTTCGGGCGTAAGATCGATGCGATACTTCTCATGGGCATGCACATTGCCCTCGACCTTCTCATCGCCAACCTCAACCTCGCTGATGACGAACGCCGCGAAAATCTTGCGATCCGCTTCCAGCTCGTTTGGGTGCTTTGTGGTCAATACGCATAGGCGGTTGACGCGCGCGTTTGTCATCTTGACCGGCTTGTCATTGCGCTTCCCGCTCTGCAGACGTCCGGCAGAAGCAATCCAATCGCGAAGGAGCCTGCTTTCATAGCAGACAAAGCCGCCGTCGGCATTGATTTTTTCGAGCTCTTCCCTGTTGATTTCGCCGTTGCTATAGTGTTTGCATTCGCAGGCAGCGGCGCTGCACCAGGGGCGCTTGCTGACGACGACGTTTTTGCGAATCGTCTCGTCGCTGCAAACACCTTTGTATCCGAAGACAGCATCCGTTCTGCCGCCGTCGCAATAATTGCACTTAATGGCGATGTTGCTATTGTCGCGCTCCTGTTTGGCGCGCTTGGCTTTATCTGGTTTGCTGTCGGGCACATACGCAAAACGGCTCTCAAACTCTTGAAGGCGTTCTTCTCTCTGTCGATTGATCGAATAATTTTCGGCTACGCACAGTTCAGTGATATCGTGCTGTAAATCCGTGTCTTTCATCCGCAGCAGGTCGTTGAAGACCGACGGGAAAGAGAACTTCTTCTGTTGTTCGCCAAACTGAATGGTTATGATTTTCCCGTCTAAAGAAACAACGTGTCCAACGCCTAGGCTCTTATGAATGACTTCTTTTTTTAATAAATCCAAAACCTCTTACCTGCATCCTCCACTGTATTTGAAAAAGGCACCAAATGGTACCTCTTTATCATACTCTATTTTTGCTGCTAAATGGGGAGGATTAAAAGAATCGCAAAAAAATTTCTGTAATAAGTGGTAAAATTATAGATTTATCGATGCGATGGAGTGCTTAAAATGTATTTGGATTGTTAAAAATCATTCTATATGTTCTTTTCTCGATTTGAATTGGTTAAGGGTCAAGTCTGTTTTATGAACTAGATGTACTAAATGATATATTTGTTCAAGAGTCACTAATAACTGAATCTGGAGATCTAGTATGTCATTTTGCATGTTCTATTCTTATGCTCATTGCTTTAACTATAAAAATTTGCATCTCCAATGATTATATGCCCATCAGCGACAATTTCTAGTTTTCTTATATTTGCTATATCAATATCAAAGTCAATTGGTTCATCAGTCTTCTTTATACTTATACTAAATATTGAAACATCATCAGCAAAAATTTCAACATCTAGCTCTCTATCACTGCTATTTTCATATTCACAAACAGCTATAATTCCGGCAAACCTTTTATATTCTCCAAGAGTTGAAAAAACAATGTTGCCCCCGTAAAAATCATTATTAAAGTAAATCTCTTGCCTGTACCTGTTCCCAAACGAATCGTCATGTGCATGCTCACACAAATCAACATAATTGCTATCTACTACATTTAAATCTATAGATCTTATAATTTGGGGTTTTGTCGATAATTCTGCATTATTCTGCTCGGATTGAACAGCCAGTGGGTTATTTTTAAAGAACTCACCATCACCAATAATTATGTAACCATCACAAGAGATT
>QKAN01000057.1 GCA_003246365.1 Clostridia bacterium | reverse complement strand
CAACAGCGGACTAAACTTGAACATTGCGCTGAATTATGGAAGCCGAGCGGAAATCATTCGCGCAGCAAACCTCGCTTTTCAACAGGCATTATCCGAGAATAAGCAGGAAATTTCTGCTGATTTATTTGAACAATACTTATATACAGCTGGGCAGCCGGAAGTTGATTTGTTGATTCGAACGAGCGGAGAACAACGCATTTCGAATTTTCTTTTGTATCAGATATCATACGCCGAGTTTCTTTTTCCAGCGGAATATTGGCCTGATTTTTCGGACGAAGCGTATCTGGACGCTTTGCGAGCTTACCAGAAACGTTCACGTCGGTTCGGCGGACTGGAGGAGAATACATGAAGACGCGTATTATCGTTGGCGCATTACTTGTTGTTATGCTGATCGTCGTATTGTTTTTTGGCGGGTTTATTCTGCTGAGCGTACTTGCGCTATTTTCACTTGCGGCAATCTATGAGATGGGTCAGACCTTTCGGAAAAAGAGCTATGACCCGATTTTAATTCCCGCATATGTGTTTGCCATAAGCTATCCGTTTGTTTACTTTTATCTTGGTATGCTTTCCATGTTCATCCTTTATCTTGCGTCTGTGATGGCTACCATGATCTGGTCTTTGTTCACAAAACGGCATACGACAAACGACATCATACCATCGCTTTTCATCTTGAATTATCCGACCTTGTTTTTAATGTGTATGCTTTTAGTTTACTTCAGCTTTGGCAGACCGATCGCGCTTGTCGCAGCGGGCATGGCATATGCCGCGCCGGAGAGTTCGGATACATTCGCATATTTTGGCGGAACGTTTTTTGGCAAACATAAACTGTGTCCGACTATCAGCCCCAAGAAAACGGTTGAAGGCGCAATATTCGCGCTGATCGGCGGAACAGCGTTCGGTGTTGGAATGATATTTTTACAACGTTTATGGGGCGCAAATGTGCAGCCGCTGGTTTTGATTTTACTCGGTTTGGGATGCGGATTGCTTTCTCAGTTTGGAGATTTATTTGCTTCGCTTTTAAAGCGCTGGGCCGGAGTAAAGGATTTTTCAAGTGTATTCCCCGGACACGGCGGAATTATCGATCGTATCGACAGTATCATGTTCTGTACGCCGCTTGTTCTGTGCGTGTTCTTAATTATGCAGAAAATGATGGCTTTCTAACAAAATTCAAGTAACTGGCTTTAATGCCTTGGGTTCAACTATGAAGAAGTTTATTTCGGTGTTAGGGTGCACCGGTTCAATTGGCAAACAGGCGCTTGACGTCATCGACTCCCATCCGGAGGAGATGACGCTTTTTGGCATTGCTGCAAATCGCGATGTGGACGCCCTGATACGGCAAGCACACGAGCATCACCCGCGCATCGCAGCTTGCGAAACAGAATTCGACGCAGGACTGTTGCCGAAAGGCATAGAAGTACTGATGGGCGTGGGATCTGCAGAGCGGTTAGCCGCGATGAAGGAAGCGGATGTAGTCGTCAATGGTATCAGCGGATTTGCCGCTCTTGCGCCGCTTATCGCTTCGTTAAAAGCCGGAAAACGCGTTGCGTTGGCAAACAAAGAGAGCGTTGTTTGCGGTAAAAACCTGCTCGATAAAACAGTGAAAGAATATGGCGGCGAAATACTGCCGGTAGACAGCGAACAGTCCGCAATTTTTCAGTGCTTGCAAAACGGACGCAGGGAAGAGGTTTCACGGCTGATTTTAACCGCATCCGGCGGCCCGTTTTGGCGCGAAGCGCGAGAGGCACTAGTGAGCATTACTGTTGAACAAGCGCTTGCGCACCCAACTTGGAATATGGGGCGAAAAATCACGATCGATTCGGCAACGCTTTTCAACAAAGGTTTAGAGGTTATCGAAGCGGCTTACCTGTTCGATTTTCCCGCAGAACAAATCGATGTCGTGATTCATCCGCAATCCATCGTTCATTCTATGGTCGCTTATCTGGATGGAACATGCATGGCAAACATGAGTAAGCCGGATATGCGGCTGCCAATTCAATATGCGATCACTTATCCGGACCGAGTTGTGTCTTCCTGCTCTCCGCTTCTCCTTTTTCAAGAGAAGCCGCTGACCTTTCACAAACCCGATTTGAACAGATTTTTATCTCTTCAGTTGGCGTATGACGCACTTCGCGCCGGCGGTTCGAATCCTTTGGTTTATAATGGCGCAAATGAGGCGGCCGTGGAAGCATTTTGTAGCGGTCAGATTGGCTTTCTGGACATTGAACAAGTGGTAGATTATACTTTAAATCATCACACTTCCAAGACGTTATCAAGCTTGGAGGAGATTATAGAGGCTGATCTACAAGCACGTATGGTTGCAAACGCACGCATAGCAAGCCTCGCATCGGAAAGGCGGATACCGCATTGAACACTGCGTTTTCTATACTTGTCGCGCTGATTTTACTCTCGCTGCTCGTCATGATTCATGAGCTCGGCCATTTTCTGGCAGGACGCGCGTTCGGGTTTTCTATTTTAGAGTTTTCTATCGGCATGGGACCGAAGTTATTGAGCAAAACTTCAAAGCGCGGAACGGAGTTTTGCTTGCGCGCATTTCCAATTGGCGGCATGTGTCGCTTTGAGGGCGAAGATCAGGAAGTAAAGAGCGAACGTTCTTTTAATGCGCAGAATGTTTGGAAACGGATTGCGGTTGTTCTCGCTGGACCGGTTACAAACCTTGTTTTTGCGATTGTTCTTGCCTTTATTATTTTAACCTCGTTTGGCGACTTTATGCCCGCCGTACAGGATGTTACGCTCGACTCGCCTGCGGCCGTAGCGGGAGTTCAGACTGGCGACGTAATTGTCGATATCAATGGTAAACCAGTGCGCTTCTATTCACTCACCGTTGACATGATTCGCGCGGTTAAATCGGACGATATGACGCTCACTGTAAATCGCGATGGAGAAGATGTGCTTCTTCATCTGGACAATATCTATAACGAAGAGCTTGGGCGCAATCAAATTGGCGTTACCATATCTGCGGAACGAATGAGCTTCAGCGTTGGCGAATCAGCTGTGCGCTCGGTTAATTATGTCACCGCAACATTGATCGAAACATTC
>QKAN01000103.1 GCA_003246365.1 Clostridia bacterium | reverse complement strand
TTGTTTTCTCCGAAGACATACATGATATCCACCTGCTGCCCGCGAAGGTTGCAGAGCTTTCCGATCTGGATGCTTTGAAACATTTGCTGTGCGACGTCATCGAAGCGATTTGCCAGCGGGAGCCGACGATTTGCGAAGACGAAAATGCTTCGGATCGTCTGCTTGCCGACTTAAAATCGTTTGAAGAACACGTGCTGGAATGCAAGGAGTTGTCGGAAGCGGATCAGCAAAAAGCGCTGGAGATCTTGCGCTACCCTTCCGAAGCGAAACAGCGGTTGATCCGTTTGCTGGAACAATACGTTACGGTTTTTGCGCCCTATGTTTCAGAACTCGAAGAACTGGACAAGGCAGAGGTGGAACGATCCAGCAGCAGCTGCATTGCAAACGCGCAGGCATTCGTCACCAATTATCTGAAGATCAATGCAAATATCATCGAACCGGCAAAGCAACTGGTCTTTATTCCAAATGCATTCTCCGAAATCCTGACCTATATCATACAACCGGAAAAAGGCAAGTTCGTACTCGTTTACGGTACGTTCATCAGCAAAAAACGAATTCTCGAAAAGCGAAGCGAAGAAATCAAGCAGTTCTTAAAAGTGCTTTCCGAAGAAAAGCGGATCGAGATGATCAAAAGCCTTGCCGTGAAACCCGCGCTTGGAAGTGATTTGGCCAGACAGGTAGGGTTAACGAATGCGACGGCTTCCTATCATCTGACGATGATGCTGGGCATTGGATTGATCGATTATGAGCGGGTCGGACAAAGACTGCATTACGCGCTGAAAAAGGATGTACTGAAAGACCTGCTGGACAAAGCCTATCAGGATCTGGTCAATCTTTAATCATCAGTCGAGTGGATTCCATTTTTGAGTCCAGCATGTGATCCGCATGATACGAGAACAAAAAAACAATAGCTTCTCACCCGCACTCGTCGCAGTGCGGGTCTTTTTTTGCGAAAGAACAAATTCTTGATAGCAAATGTGTTTGAATATGCCAAAGAACGCTGCGCAGGCGAAATTCTAATAATTCTTATTGGATGGAATTCCGATAAAAACGCAGCCTTGTTTGCCCCTATAATGGTTCTCACGATGGGCAAAGGCGCATCCAAACCGGAAAGGAGGAAATTTCGTGCGCGAGGGATTTATTTTTTACGAATCATTCCGAAGCGCGATGAAGGGGCTACCTGCGGAGACGCAGCTGCGGCTTTATCACGCGCTTGCGGACTATGCGCTCTACGACATCGAGCCGGATTTTTCGGACGACGGCATCGCGCTCGGATTCTTCACGCTCATGCGCCCGCAGATCGACGCCAACAACCGCAGGCGCGACGCGGGCTTGCGCGGCGGGCGGCCGGCGAGGGCGGTTGCAGAGGATGTTTGCGAAAACCAGCAGGAGGCCATTGCGGAGAAGGGCGAAAACCAAAGCGAAACCAACGCAAAACCAAACGATAACCAAGCCGTAACCAAGGACGAACCTAAAGAGAAAGAGAAAGAGAAAGCAAAAGAAAAAGCAAAAGAGAATGGGAACGGGAAAGAGAATGCGAACGCATTCTGCGCGGACAAGCCGCGCCGCTTCACCAAGCCCACGGTGGCGGAGATTGGCGCGTATTGCCGGGAGCGGGGCAGCGGCGTCGATCCGCAGCGATTCTTTGACTTCTACGAGGCGAAGGGTTGGCGCGTCGGCAATCAGCCAATGCAGGATTGGCAGGCGGCTGTGCGAACGTGGGAGGGACGGGAGCAGGCGAAGCCGCCGAATGATGAATTGACCGCGAACCCGTTTAAAAGACGTTTAATTGAACTGGAGCGTAAAGAGAAGGAGCAGATATTCCATGACGATGGCTGAAACACTCCGAATACTCGCGATCATCAGGATCGCTTACCCAAGTTTTCACAGTAAAACGGATGACTATGATCAGGCGGATGTGGAGTTGCTTTGGTCGGAAATGTTCAAGGACGACTCGTTCGAGCAGGTCAGCACCGCGGTGAAGAGATTTATCGCGTTAGACGAGAAGGGATTTCCGCCGCATATCGGGGCGATTAAAGCGGAGATTGCAAAATTGACGCAGCCGCAGGCACTAACAGAGGCCGAGGCGTGGAACCTTGTTCGCGGCAAGATGAGTTACTACGCCACGCGTGAAGAGTTTCTAGCCTTGCCGCGGGTGATACAGCGTGCCGTTGGAAGTGCGTCACAACTGAGTCAATGGGCGATAACGGATATGAAGAGCCTGCCTGTGATCCAGTCCAATTTCATGCGCTCATATCGTGCGGCATTGGAGGCAGAGCAACAGCAAGCGAAGATACCGAAGGATGTGTTTACACTGACTGAGAGTAAACAGCAGGTGATGAATTTGGAGTCAGCGTCGTACGCAACGGCGTTTGTTGGAGGGGGTGAAGAATAGTTGGGATAGTGATAGCCCAAGATGATTCGCAAATCTTGGCCCAACCACTGTATTGTTTAATAGCGACAATGAGAGCGCCATAGTTTTGACCAGGGTTAGAAAGATCATAATCAACAATATATAGCGACATTATCTTCCTTTCTGTCATCCCATCTTCGACTGTATTATACCAATCTTTATAGTGTTGGATAAGATGACATCAGAAAGGTAGTAGCATATGAGTATGCTATCTAGTTGAAAAAAATGACATTCCGCCGCAACTCGGTTGGTTAATGTATATTTTACATGCATCCTATCATTCGCCAGGCACGCCCCTCAACCTCGTCCTGTTACTTTCCATTTGACCCAACCCAATATGTGGTATACAATTCATGTAATAAGAACATTGGTCGAATGAAGGCGGTTGGTCTTAGTATCAGCATTTGCTGGAAATTTGCTCATGGCACATTCGATCAAGCGAAATATGTGATTGCAAAACCAAAGGAGGGTTTACGGATTGCTTCCAGTGTGAAGTAACATTTGTTGTATAGAGAGGATAGTATTATGTATCTTGATCCCGGATTTGGCAGCATGCTCATTCAGGGCATCGTCGCGGCGCTTGCCGCGGGCGGCGCATACCTGATATTAATGCGAAAGAAGATCGTTGCCTTTTTTCAGAATAGAAAAGCGGTGATGAACGCC
>QKAN01000198.1 GCA_003246365.1 Clostridia bacterium | reverse complement strand
TCTTGTAATTAAGTTTGAAGAAATAAGAGAGCCCATCTTGAGATGGGCTCTGATGTTTGGTTCAGCATTTGCCATGTGCCTGTTGACACAGCGTATGAACGCACATGCTTTTTTGCCGTATCTATCAGGTCGAAGTGATCGACGCTAAATAGGCAAATAAACCTTCATAAGGAGACGCAATATGCGCTTGAAAAAGAAGGTTTCTTATTTTCCGCTGAATACAGGCATGATTTTCATTAAGCCGTAGCTTTTGATCGGCGCGATGTTCTTTAATGCTTCCATATCGACATCGCTAATCATGAAATTCACCTCTGCATTTTCTTTCATATGTGTTGGATTTGCTGTTTTCGGGAGTGCAACCGTACCAAGCTGCAAATCATAACGGATACAAAGCTGCGCGACAGTCACACCGTATTTTTTTGCCAACGCAGAGATTTCCTTGTTTTTAAGCACTTGACCATGGGCGATTGGCGAATATGCTTCAACAAGGATGCCTTCCGTTTCGCAGAAAGCAAGCAACTCTTTTGGCGTATTGCTGACATGACAAAGCACCTGATTTACCATTGGCTTGATTTTGCAGGACGGAAGAAGACTTTCCAGATCATCGATCAGAAAGTTGGATACTCCGATTGCTTTCACTTTTCCTGCTTCGTAGGCTTCCTCTAGGGCTTTCCAAACCTGCTTATTTTCTTCGAAATAGCGATTTTTCTTGTTTCTCCACTGGTTCCAGGGCTGTGGTGCATGAATGATTATAAGATCAAGGTAATGCAATCCCGTTTTTGCCAGAATATCGTCAATTGCCTTTTTTGCATCGGAATAAGATTTTGCTTCCGCGGCAATTTTGCTGGTGACGAAAAGCTCCTCTCTTGCAACGCCGCAGGTGCGAACCCCATCACCGACGCCGGCTTCGTTCATATAAGCCTGTGCGGTGTCAATATGTCGGTATCCTGCTTTCACCGCTTGTCTGACCGCTTCCGCTGCATCATTGTCATTGATAAACCAGGTACCGAGTCCGAGTTTCGGAATCTTGATCCCGTTGGAAAGGGTATAAGTTTCGTCTAAAATCATTTTATTCTCCTCCATGTCATTTACTTATTCAGTTTGCCGTATTGTTCATTTGTTACAGGTTCGCACCATTCGTTTGAGCATTCTTCGCCGGGACACTCTAACGCAATATGGCTGAACCAAGAATCGGCTTTTGCGCCGTGCCAATGTTTCACATTCGGCGGGATCAGAATGAATGATCCAGCCGACAGGCTAATAGCTGGGTTCCCTTCTTCCTGATACCAACCTTCGCCTGCGGTGCAGATCAACATTTGCCCGCCTCCGGATTTTGCGTGATGAATATGCCAATTGTTTCTACATCCCGGCTCAAAGGTCACGTTTGCCAGAAACACCGGCGCTTCACCGGGTTTCACCAATGGATTCAGGAACGAGTTCCCGGTAAAATACTGTGCGAACATAGTATTTTCCATTCCTTTTCCGAATACATTCACTTCGTCGAAATCATTTTCATTGAAATATTTCATAATAACCTCCAACTATTCTTCTGTTGTCCATATCTCTTTTGCCATGTTAAAAACCGCCCATGCTTTTGGCCAGCCGGCATAAAAAGCCACATGCGTGATGATCGCCGCTATTTCTTTTCTGGAAACACCCGCGTTATACGCATTCAACAGATGATACTTCAAGGATGAATCGATGACGCCCGATGCCATAAGGGATACGACCGTAACGATACATCTGGTTTTCATGTCGATGTCTTCGTTGTTCCAATTCTCTCCAAAAAGCACATCGTCATTAAAATGTGCAAATTCGGGAGCAAAACGACCCAGTGCGTCTCTTCCTGCGGTTTGTGTCATTTGCGCCATTTTTCAATACCTCCAGTTGCCCGTACCTTTCTGTTTATGCGAAATTCACATAGAAATTGACTTTCTTCGGCAGATTGCAAATCTGTTCCATGGACTTTTCGTCTATTTTCCCGATGACCATCATATTTCTGGATTCTTTGGATTGATTTTCACCGCCGTAAAGAATTGAGAACCAACCGCCAAAGAGACTGATATCGCCGTTTTTCCATCCTGTTTGCGTTTCCAATGGATCATAAATCCCGCTTGCGGCCATACAGCGGTAATCGATCCCCGAATCTGACCCATTGAAATTGCAGGGCAGCCGATTTGCAAAATCATTCGCCGCAATCGTGTCGTTTAGTTCGGCGTATAGAATGATGTTACCGTCCGTAATACAGATTCTCTTCATGATTTAATAACCACCTGTTGATTTATATCCTCGTGGATATTATCATGGAAGCATAATAGGATAGCTATCTCCAATTTTCTACGAATAGGGTTTATGCCATAGAACCGTGAAGATTGGATATTATTAAGAGGTAATTTGCATGCAAACGGTTAAAAAACAGGACTTAAGAGTCCAAAAAACGAAAGAAGCCATCTACGCCGCGTTTAAACAGATGATATGCGAAATGGATGCCGATAAAATTACGATAAAAGAATTGACCGATCGCGCCAGAATACATTACAAAACATTCTATTTGCATTACACGTGCATTGAAGCATTGTTTGAAGATGTAATCGGCCAATTGCTGGATGGGTATTTCAGCGAAATCGATACGATACCGATTGATGCGCCGTTTACAGAAACGAATCGCGTGTTCTTTGAATATATGTCAAAGCAGGAACCATACATGGAAAAGGTGATCTCCGCGCCAAGCTATAGAGAATTTGCGGGTAGAGGGTTTCTTTCGATGATGAAACATAATCGCGCGAGGCATAACCCATACGCCGCATTTTCAGCAGAGGAGCAGAATATTATCAATACGTATCTTTGCACGACATCAATCAATCTGTATCGGCAATGGATATCTGACGGGAAAGCAATTCCGCTTGATAAGATGATTGAACTCTCCGGCACATTATTGAACGATGGAATAAATGCATTGTTAAGAACATCGGCTAGAAACTGAGCGCCCTATCAGTGCGTTTGAGTATTTGACATAGATGTTGATCTTTTCCGATATGCGTTTCAAAGCATTGCCGATCATGAAAGCTTACTAGTGGTTATTCAAACAATTTAAAATGCAGAAAAGCGATGGCTGCCTTATTAGGACGCCATCGCTTTTTAGATACGCAATATCGAGCAAAATTGAATATTTGGGTTTCTGGTCTACGTAACATCACAAATTCGTGAGAAATATAAGCGCGATATAAAAACGATAGTTAATTGAGATTTTTGCCTGGCCCAATAGCGAATTGCTCATCAACGTTATAAAAAACAATCGACAAGCATTCCAAAAACAGTTGCGGTTATATTGACATAAAGAATTGAGTAATGTTATAGTTAACACAACAATTAATAAGAGAACGTCGTTCTACAATAGAGAACAAAAACAACGAAAAAGAAGACGTTGCAATCAAGCATACCTGTAAATGCAGAAATCCAGACAAGAAGAGAACACAAACAAGTACAAGCAAATAAAAAATTCTGAATTAACGGAGAATGCACATGGATATTCAAGAAGATTTAAAAGTAAAATCCCTTGCTAAAGCCATGCGAATTTTGGAATGCTTTTCTGTCGACGAGCCAGAGTTGGGCATTTCACGTATTGCGGAAATGCTTGAATTGAACAAAAGCAATGTGCACAACATTGTTACTACGCTTATGCAGATGGGATACATCGAGCAGAAAGAAAGCGGTAAATACTGCCTCGGATTAAAAATGCTGCAGTATTCGTTCATTGTCAACGAACATCTTGGTTATCCAAGAGCAGTTTACGATGTTTTGCAGGATATCAGCTGGCGCTGCGGTGAAATCGTTTACTTTGGAATTCCGTACCGTGATATGGTGCTGTATTTATATGTTATCCATCCCAGGGCGAGATTAAGCGTTATGCCGTATCGTGAAATATTGGGCGAAACGGCGCCTTTGTATTGCACCGGAATCGGAAAAGCGATGCTTTCCGCTTTCTCAGAAGAAGAATGGCCGGATCGGATTACAAAAGAGCGCAAACCATATACACCGCAGACGGTGACCGACTACGACCAGATCATTACAGATTTACAAACTTGCAAAGAGCGCGGCTATGCAATTGACGACGGCGGGCGCGAACCGGGACTGCGATGCGTTGGAGTGCCTGTTTACAATTCGCATGGGAAACTGATTGCCGGCACGAGCATCTCCGGTCCTATGGCGAACTTTACAGAGAAAAAGATTCAAGAATTCGCCGGAATTTTGCAAGATGCTGCATTCCGCATGCGTGAAAGGCTGTATTAATCGGATTTCGAGAATACAGAAACAGAAGTGAACCAGAATATTGATTTGTCTGCTGTTTTGAGCGGGCGATGAATTGTAATACTACTTGGAGGCAACAAGCCATGAAACAATTATCCGGTACGATCAGAAACCTTCCGGAGTCGGGAATTCGCAAGCTGCAGGAAGCAGCGCGCTATATTCCCGGTGCATTCCGCCTGGAAACGGGTGAACCCAGTTTTAAAACACCTAAACATATTTGCGACGCAGCGTATCAGGCAATGCTGGATGGCGTAACCAAATATACGGCAGTTCCGGGCATCAAGTCGGTTCGCGAAGCGATTGCAGAAGATTTTACGAAAAAACTCGGCTGCACGGTAGACTATGAGCAAGTTGTTGTCACCGGCGGCGCGGTAATGGCAATTGAGGCGACGCTGCGCTCTATCTGCGATCCGGGCGACGAAGTATTGGTTCCGGATCCGAGCTGGCCGGTTTACAGCATGTGCGTGTTGAGCAATCACCTCGTACCGCGGTATTACGTGATGCGGCAGGAAAACGGGTTTGAACCAACGCGCGAGGAACTGGAACGTTGCATTACGCCGAAAACCAAGGCGATTATGGTTAACACGCCGGGCAATCCGACTGGCGGTGTGTTTAGCCGTGAAACGGTTGAAATGATTATGGATCTGGCCGTTGAGCACGATTTATACATTGTCGCAGATGAGATTTATGATTTTCTGATTTATGAAGGGGAACACACTTCGTTTTATCCGCTGGATAAAGACGGGCGCGTGATTCTCATTTCCGGCGCATCGAAAAAGTATGCTATGACCGGCTGGCGAATCGGATACGCCATCGCGTCAAAACCGATCGTTGCGTTGATCAACCAAGTGATGGTCATGCTGATTGGAAACGCAGTGTCGTTTGCACAGATTGCAACGGAGGCGGCAATTCGAGGCCCGCAAGATTTTGTAGAAGAGAGCGTAAAGGAATATCGCAAACGCAGGGACGCCGCAATTGCGCTCCTTCAACAAGCGAAGATTCCGGTTGTGATTCCCAAAGGCGCGTTTTATATCATGCTTGACATTTCAGCCTGCAAGATGGATTCACTCGATTTTGCGCTGAAGTTATTGGATGAAGAAAAAGTTGCCGTAGCACCGGGTGGAACGTTTGGAAAATCTGCCGAGCAGATGGTTCGAATCTCTTATGGTACGCCGTATGACATGCTTTGCAGCGGTGTGGAACGCATGTGTGACTTCATCAATCGTCACACAGTTAAATGATTTAAAAACAAAAACGATAGATTGACAGCATGATTCGGGTGTAAATGCAGTGGGGCGGAGCGAAAAAAGCCTGTGCACGTATTCCAGCAGCGTAAAACGACTGCTTCGAATAAATAGAAATTTTTGGGAGGATAGCACAATGAAAAAGAACAAGATCATCGCTGCATTGCTAGTTGTAGCAATGATGGCCGCACTGCTCGCTGGCTGCTCGGCTGCGGCGAGCTCCACCGAGGCGACGCAGACACAGACGTCATACGACCGGATTCTCGAAAGAGGATACATGACGGTTGGCGTTGACCCGACAATCGAAAACATTTGCTTTACCGACGCGGGCGCTGACGAACCGACGGGATTTATCCCTGATTTGGTCAACGGCTTTGCAGAACAGCTGGGTGTTACCGTTAAATGGGAAATCCTGGAATGGTCCGCGATGTTGACCGCCGTCAACACCGGAAAAGTTGACTTCATTGCTGCGAACATGAACATGCGTCTCGACCGCGAAGCCGAAATCGACTTCTCCAATCCGTGGCTTGTCGACTCCGCGAGAGCTTGCGTTGCAAAGGATTCTTCCTACCAGTCGTTTGAAGACCTGCAGGCACCCGGAACGAAATTCGGTATCGCTGCTGGTTCCGTCTATGAAAGCATCATCGCCGAGAAGTTCCCGCAGGCGGAAATCGTTGTTCTGCCCCTCGGCACCTGGCAGGAATCCCTCGCAAGTGGCGTCATTGACTGCGCTTATGACGACAGCATCGTGTTTGCAGGCCCGATGACCGAAAACTCGAACCTTCGTATTCTGCCGGACATCGGTGATTCCTATCTCTATGGATTTGCGTTTGCTGACGGCGACAGCACGGTGGATGTGTTTAACCTCTATCTCACCAAGCTGAAAGCGTTTGGCGATTATGCGACCATGTATCAGAAGTGGATGGGCTTTGAGTGGGTCCCGGTCGACGGTCTGGCCTACTAATTGGTAAGACTGTAAGACAGATAATGCGGCATCGGCGGGCGGATCCGTACCGCCCGCCGGATGCAATTTGGGAGGTACACTTATGACGTTTAGCTGGAGCATTCTAGTACAATACTGGCCGCGGTTTTTGAGCGGAACGCTCACGACCATGAAATATGCCGCGATTGCCATCGTATTTGCCATTCTTTGGGGTGTTTTAATTGGCTCGGCCACTTATCGAAGCCCGAAGATTCTGGGACCGGTTTTAAAAGGATATGTTACGTTTTTTCGGGAAACTCCGCTCCTCGTTCAAATGTACTTCTTGTTTTATGGCGTTTCTCGATATGTGGAAGTCTCCGCGGGGGTGATGGGCGTAATCGCGCTCGTTCTCAACGACGGTGCGTTTATCGCGGAGATCATACGCGGTGGACTTCAGAGCATCGAAAAAGGCCAGAGCGAAGCGGCAATTTCGCTTGGATTTTCAAAGTTTCAAACGATGATTTATTTTCTCCTGCCGCAGGCATGGAAAAAGGTTGTAGATTCCGTAATCAATATGCTATCGATCATCATCAAAGACACGTCGTTTTTGATGTGGATCACCATCTGGGAACTGACATATGAATGCAACCAGATCAATACGTATTCCTATAATCCAACGACGGCTTATCTGGTTGGCGCAGTAATTTATTTTGCGATGTTCCTGCTGGTTCAGGGCGCGCGAAAATTGGTTACAAAAAACGATAAAAAGCAGGGGGTGCGCACGGTATGACGATGCTGGACCGGTATGCGATTTTCGTTCAAACGCTGTTGCAAAAAGGGTTGCCGATGACGCTGAAGCTGATTGGTGCATCGCTGCTGTTTGCGCTTTTAATCGGCATTGTATTCGGAATCATCCGTAGTTTCAAACTTCCGATCATCGACAAAATTCTGGGATTTTACGCGATGGTCTGTCGCGGAATTCCAACGATTATCTTTCTTCTGTTCTTTTATGCTTACTTTACAAGAGGCACGCAGTTCTGGATTGCCGTACTCGCAATCTCTCTTGTAGAAGGCGCTTACATGATGGAAATTGTAAAGGGCGGCCTGCTTTCAATTGACCGAGGACAATGGGAAGCGGCGCGATCCATGTCGCTGCCGCTGTCGGTTACAATATTAAACATCATTTTGCCGCAGGTATTGCTCGTTACCATACCTGCATTGATGGGGCAAATTGTAATGCTGGTTAAGGGAACCGCCGTAGCGGCAACGATCGGTTGTATGGACGTTGTGCGCCGCGCGCAGCTGCTTTTGCCGAAATACTCTTATCCGTTGGAAATTTACGCTTATGTACTGATTATATTCTTTGCCATGTGCCATTTCTTAACCTGGCTGGGCAAAAAGCTGGAAAAAACCGTTGTGGAAAGGATTATGGGTGAGGTCAATGTCTGAGGGCCTGGGTCAAAGAGAAACCATTCTGTCGATGAAAAATATCTCCAAGAAATTTGGCGAGCTTGTCGTGCTTGACGATGTGAGCCTGGAGGTATACGAGCACGATGTTATCGTGCTGTGCGGACCGAGCGGCGGCGGAAAAAGCACGCTGCTTCGGACGATCAACGGCTTGGAAAAGATAAACAGCGGTGAAATTTATTATCGCGGAACAAAGATTGACCATAAAAACATCAATTCAATCCGTAAGCACATCGGCATGGTGTTTCAGCAGTTTAATCTGTTCAACAATCTATCCGTGCGCGACAACTTGTTGATTGCGCCGATTAAAACGCAGCATAAGAGCAAAGAAGAGATGCTCAAAAAAGCAATGGAAGAACTGGAAATCTTCGGAATTGCCGACAAGATTGACGCATATCCGCATCAGTTGTCCGGCGGACAAAAGCAGCGGGTTGCGATTGTGCGTTCGCTGATGATGGAGCCGGATTTGATGCTTTTTGATGAACCGACGAGCGCGCTCGATCCGGAGATGATTCGCGAAGTGCTCGACTCCATGCGCCGTCTGTCCGAAATGGGAATGACGATGATTATTGTGACCCATGAGATGGGATTTGCCAAGGAGGTCGCTTCGCGCGTATGCTTCCTTGAAAACGCAAAAATTCGCGTGAACACCGATACGAAATCGTTCTTTGAAAACTCGCAGGATGAGCGCTTAAATCAGTTTTTATCGGTTATTCTGCATCACTGAGGCGCGTTACACAATGTACGATGAACTGTTACGGACGGCGTGGGTCGAAATTGACCACAAACGATTGATTGAAAATATCCGCGCGGTGCAAGAGCGCGTTGGTGCAAGCAAGATCATTGGCGTTGTCAAAGGAAACGCGTATGGACACGGCGCGGTGATCATTAGTCGGGCATATCTGGAATGCGGTGTCGATCTGCTCGGCGTTGCAACACTGGCAGAAGCAAAGCAACTTAGAGATGCAGGTATTACATGCGGAATCGTTATGCTTGGCTTGATACCGGAAGAGTATGCGGATGTAGCAGTGGATTTGGGGGTTTCACCTCTCGTTTCAACCTATGCATTTGCCAAAGCTGTTTCTGATCAGGCGGTTAAGACCGGAAAAACAATCGATCTCTATCTGGCGGTTGACACCGGTATGGGACGAATTGGATATTTACCAAACGAAGCGTCTATTCCGGAGATTAAAAAAATCGCAGCGCTGCCGAATGTTGCTTTGACCGGATATTTTTCACACTTTTCATCTGCGGACATGCCGGATCTGGCATACACTTTTTTTCAGAAGGAACGGTTTGACCGTTTCTATAGAATGCTGGAAACCGAGGGCATTTCTATTCCGGTAAGGACGCTGGCAAACAGCCCTTCCATTTATCGACTGCCCGAAGTATTTTACGAAGCTGTTCGCCCCGGAACCGTAATCTGGGGATGCTATCCGAGCTGCGTGACGGATCATGAAACGGTACGTGTTCGCCCGATTCTTTCGGTAAAGGCAAAAGTGATTTATATCAAAACGGTACCGCAGGGCACTGCGATCAGTTATGGACGAAAATTCATAACAACGCGGGAGAGCAGGATTGCGACTTTACCGCTTGGCTATGTAGACGGCTATACACGCGCATTCCTCGGGAAAGGACGTGTGCTGATCCGCGGAGAATTTGCTCCTGTGCTTGGTACGATATGCATGGATCAGGTAATGATCGATGTAACGGATATTCCGAATGTTCACATTGGAGATGTTGCCGTTTTTCTTGGCGAACAGGGCGGAAAAGAAATTCCGGTGGAAGAATTGGAGCAAAAGAGCGGCTTGTGTTCCGGCGAACTGTTCTATGGGTTTTCTTGCCGGCTTCCTATTCAACTAGTCGATTGAGTATTTCCCCGTAAGGGCATTTAAAAATCAGATTTCCCTATTGATTCAGTAAGTAAAATAGAATAATTGTGCAGATATGGAGATTGCAAACATGACCAATTCAATTCCCAACGGCGTTTGGCCGACGATGATTACCCCCTTTACCGATTCGAACCGGCCGGACTTTCGGGCGATATCCGCGATATGCGATTGGTATATTGCACGCGGTTGCGATGGCATTTTTGCCGTTTGCCAGTCGAGCGAAATGCACTATTTGTCCGATCGTGAGAAGGATGATATTGGTCGTTGTGTCGTAGAAAGCTGCGCGGGAAGAATTCCGGTTGTTGCATCCGGCCATACTTCGCCGAACATGGACGAACAGAAGCGCGGCATTGAAACCATGATGAAGACGGGAGCCGACGCATACGTTCTGGTGAGCAATACGCTTGATCCACAAAACCGCGGCGAAGAAGAGCTTGAGAAAAATATCCAGACGATATTCGACGCATTCCCCGAAATTCACTTTGGCGTTTACGAATGCCCTCATCCGTATAAAAGATTGCTGAGCACGGATTTCATCAAGCGATATGCTCCGGCGGGCCAACTCGTATTTGTTAAGGATACCTGCTGCGATCAACATAGAATTCGTGAACGCTTGGAGGCCTGCAAAGGCACTCCGCTAAAGCTGTTTAACGCAAACGCCGCGACGCTGTACGACAGCCTTATTCATGGCGCGTCCGGATACAGCGGCATAATGGCAAACTTTCACCCGGAGCTTTATAGTTGGATGATCAAACATTTGGAAAGTGATAGAGACAAGGCAAAGCTGCTTGCGGATGTGCTTGCCGTTGCCGCAATGATTGAAATGCGCATATATCCCGTGAGCGCGAAATATCATATGAATCTGATCGGAATTCCGATGGAATTGATTACACGCAGCGCAGATATGCAAAAGTTAGACAAAAATGCGCGCTTGGAAACGGAGAGTTTGCTTGCAATGGAACGCAAGCTGCAAGATATGCTCGGACTTAGCTTTGCGAGTGCAGTGTAAACAATAGAATTTTCATCGGGAGAGATCGAGGTAAAGATAGAATGAACGCCTATATTGCTAGAGTGCTGAGCGACATTCGCAAGAAAAACGCAAACGAACCGGAGTTTTTGCAGACGGTAGAAGAAGTATATTCTTCGCTGGATGCGGTGGTAACCAAACATTCGGAATATGAAAAGCTCAGTTTGCTGGAGCGCATGGCGGAGCCGGAGCGGGCGATTTCGTTTCGGGTCGCATGGGTGGACGACGCGGGACGCGTACAGGTAAATCGCGGATACCGCGTGCAGTTCAACGGCGCGATCGGCCCATTCAAGGGCGGCTTGCGGTTCCATCCGTCGGTCAACCTCTCGATCATGAAGTTTTTAGGATTCGAGCAGACGTTTAAAAACAGCCTGACCAGTCTGCCGATCGGCGGCGGCAAGGGCGGCAGCGACTTTGACCCGCGCGGCAAGAGCGACGGCGAAGTGATGCGCTTTTGCCAGGCGTTTATGAACGAACTCTACCGGCACATCGGACCCGATGTGGACGTACCGGCGGGAGACATCGGCGTCGGCGCGCGCGAAATCGGTTATCTGTTCGGACAGTACCGCCGCATCCGCGGCAACTACCAACCCGGCGTACTGACGGGGAAAGGCATGAGCTTCGGCGGCAGCCTGATTCGTCCGGAAGCGACGGGATTTGGCGCGGTGTACTATGTCAACGAAGTGTTCAAACACGAA
>QKAN01000074.1 GCA_003246365.1 Clostridia bacterium | reverse complement strand
AAAGAAAAATGCCGAGTAAGCGCGGAGCCACACTTTATTACAACGCAAACGTCTATCCAATGGCCGGAGATTTGCCTGAGGCTGCGGAAGCGTTTGTTGTTTCGAATGGTCAAATTCAGGCTGTTGGAACAGTCAAGGAGTTAGAAAATCGGTTTTCGATCCGGCGCCGTGTCAACCTCAATGGCAAGACCGTCTTGCCGGGACTCATCGACGCGCACAGTCATTTTTCATTTCAGGCTATCGCGGATGCTCTGTTTGTCGGGTTGCATTCCGCGCCTACGGGCAATGTTGCGAGCATCGAGGATATCACGCGGCTCCTGCGGGAACACGATAGCAAACAGAATTTGTGGGCTATCATCGGGCACGGATTTGACGATACGAAGATAAACGAATATCGTTTCCCGACGCGGGATGAGCTTGATACGGTTTCGATGGAAAAGCCGGTCGTTGTCATCCATCAGAGCTTTCACTTGATGAGTCTAAACAGCAAGGCGCTGGAGCTTTCCGGCTTGACCGACGATTTTATCGTGCCGGAAGGCGGAGTCGCCTATCGCGACGAAAACGGACGCTTTACGGGCGTTCTCGAGGAAGGTCCTGTCATCAATCTCGTCAATCGCAAGGTCATCCAGCCGCTTGTTGCGAAAAACAATCTGCTGCGGATCATACAAAAAGGCTCCTCTCTCTATTTGAGCCAGGGTTATACAACGGCAAACGAAGGCGCGGCGGTAAAGATTCAGCAGTCGCTCTTTTCCATCGCCTCGTTATTAGGCAAGCTGAAAACCAAGTTGGTGGTAAATCCCGGGTTGCTTGCGGACGGCTCTCTCCCAATCACGGCTGAAAAGCAAGGAACGTTTTGCGATTTAGGCAGACGGATCTCCATCGGGCCGGTCAAGCTCTTTACCGACGGATCGATTCAGGGATATACCGCGTATTTGCGGCAGCCTTATTATAAGCAGCACAAAACGCGCGCAAAAAACGACGACTATCGCGGATATTTGACGGTTGCGCCGGAAGACTACATGAATACGGTCGAGCGCTTGCACCGCGAAAGCCTGCAATATGCCGTCCATGCAAATGGCGATGCGGCGATTCAGCTGGTCATCGATGCGGAACAGAAATATCAGAAAAACAAAGACCTGCATAACATCATTATCCATTGTCAGACGGTGGGAATCGATCAGTTGGAGCAGATTCGATCGCTTGGCATGATCCCGTCCTTTTTCCCGATTCACACGTATATCTGGGGAAAACATCACCGCAATACGTTCCTTGGCGAGGAGCGCGCAGCGCGCATGAACCCGATCGCCACTTCACAGAAGATGGACATTCCCTGCACCATACACAGCGATTCGCCGGTTACTGCGGTTGATCCGTGGCTGTTGCTTTGGAGCGCTGTGACGCGGCTGGATGAAGATGGCAGATTGCTCGGTGGAAACGAGCGTGTGTCCGCATACGACGGCCTTCTTGCACTCACGCGGAATGCAGCGGCACAGTATCGGTTAGCGGATCGTGGAACCCTTGAGGTGGGAAAACGTGCCGACTTCATCGTGCTGGATCAGAATCCTATTACTATCGATGCAAGCATCATAAAAGACATCCAGGTGTTCCAGACGTATGTTGATGGGAAATTGGTTTATAAGCAAAAGTAGTTTCTAGTTTTTTTGATTAGAAAGTGTAAGTTAGGGCTTTCAATACTCGAAAAAAATCTATTGCAAACGTATCTGACTCTGATTTAGGTGTCCCCCAAGAAGATCACACTTCTGGGGGACGCCTGTTTATTATGTCAGTTTTCTCGCAGCATAGACTAATTGGTCGATCTGTTGTCAATCATGCGCTGAAAATTCATTTTCAAATAAGCAAAGGCGAAGAGACTTTGATGCATCTCTTCGCCTGTAAGATTACAAAAATCTTGTAACCCGTTTTATTCGTTTTCAAATTAAATAAGATTCACCCTTGTCTCTGCATCAAACAGATGTATTTTGTTCAGTGCGATTGCAAGTTCTAGCGTCGATTCCATTGCCCCGATTTGAGAAAATCTCGCGTCCTCAAACTCCGGCACGCGGATGATGAAACTCTCCTGCGCTTTCCGCATGTGCAGGAGCACTTCGTTGCCGAGCATCTCCGATACTTCAAGCAGCGCGCTGACCTTGTCATCGTCCTCCTGCGTCGCGAGGCGGATATCTTCCGGTCGCACACCGACAATTACGTCGCCGAACTGCACGTTTTTCTGCGAAAGCTGCTGCTGTTTTTCCTGCGGAAGCAGAAAACGAACGCCCAGAAACGTCAATGTATATTGCCCATCAATCCGTTCCAGCGGACAACGCTCAAAGAAGTTCATCTGTGGGCTGCCCATGAATCCGGCGGTAAACACGTTCGCCGGATGATGATAGATCTCGCGCGGCGAACCAATCTGCTGCACAAGTCCGTCGCTCATGACCACGATCTTGGTCGCCATGGTCATGGCCTCCACCTGATCGTGCGTCACGTAGATAAACGTTGTCCCCAGCGCATGGAATAACTTGATGATCTCCGTCCGCATCTGGTTTCGAAGCTTCGCGTCAAGGTTTGAAAGCGGCTCATCCAGCAAAAAGATCTTCGGCTGGCGTACGATGGCGCGGCCGAGCGCGACGCGCTGCCGCTGCCCGCCGGAGAGCGCGCGCGGTTTTCGGTTGAGATATTGCGAAATTCCGAGCGTTTCTGCGACCGCCATCACGCGCTCGCGGATGATGTCCTTCGGCACATGCCGGATCTGGAGGCTCAGCGCAATGTTGTCAAACACCGTCATGTGCGGATAGAGCGCATAGTTCTGGAACACCATCGCGATGTCGCGGTTTTTCGGCTCCATATCGTTGACAAGCTTCCCGTCGATATAGATTTCGCCCGCGGTGATGTCTTCCAACCCCGCGATCATGCGCAAAGTCGTCGATTTTCCGCAGCCGGAGGGTCCAACCAGAACCACAAACTCGTGTTCGCCCGTCTCCAGCGAAAAATCGGATACGGCAAAGTTTCCTTTGTCGAACTCTTTATATACATGGGATAATTTTACGCCTGCCATATTTCTCTCCTCCTAAAATCAATCAGC
>QKAN01000068.1 GCA_003246365.1 Clostridia bacterium | reverse complement strand
CATGCAGCCCATCGTCGGCATGGAAGACCCGACGCGCTATCGCAACAAGGGCAGCTTCCCCTTCAGCGTGCTCGGTAATGCCGCCGTATTCGGCTTTTATGCGGAGCGCAGCCACAGGCTTGTGCCGTTTTCCGACTGTTTGATACAGGACGAGCGCATTGTTGACGCCGCTCGCCGCGTCGCCGCCTGGGCAAACACCTGCGGCGTACCCGTCTACGACGAAACCACGGGCGAAGGGCAGCTCCGGCATGTTGTCGCGCGCACGACAGCCGAAGGCGAGCTGATGGTCACCGTGGTCACAAAAGGACAGCTCAAGAAGAAGGACGATCTTCTCTCGTTCCTCGAAAACTGCGACAGCGTTTGGCACAACGAAAACCCGAAGCTGACCAACGTCGTCTTCGGCGAGAAGTTTATATTGCTTGCCGGAAAATCTGCGCTCACCGAAACCATCGGCGGCAAGCGCTTCTCCGTCAGCCCACAGTCGTTTTTGCAGGTAAACCGCGTGCAAACGCAGGTGCTCTACGAAACCGCGCGTGAATTCCTCGCGGCGAAAAAAGACGAGACGGTTGTGGACGCCTATTGCGGCGTCGGCACGATTTCGCTGTTCATTGCGGAGGATTGCAAGCGCGTCATCGGCATCGAGCAGGTTGCACCCGCAATTGAGGACGCGAAAGCAAACGCCACGGCTAACGGCGTGAAGAATGCAGAGTTCATCTGCGGCAACGTGGAGGATGTGCTCCCCCGCCTGTTCTCGCGCGAAAGCGGCGTGGACGCTATCGTGCTCGACCCGCCGCGCAAAGGCTGCGAAGAAGCGGCGCTGGAAGCAATCGCAAAGAGTACAGCAAGGCGCGTGGTCTACGTTTCCTGCAACCCCGCAACTCTCGCACGCGATTGCAAGTATCTGGCAGCGCACGGCTTCACCCTTTCCGCAGTACGTCCCGTGGACATGTTCCCGCAGACATGCCATGTAGAGTCGGTGGTGTTGATGACAAGAGTTAAGAATTGATAAGCTAATATGGATAAGAAGAGCCAAGTGAAAACACAGTCGATACTAGAACTGCCCTGTATGCGAACTCTTTCAGGGCGTGTTTGATTACTAATAACAAATGATATATTGAGTAAGTAAAATCAAGGATTCTCGTCGAGAAATCCTAAAGAAACAATAAATAGATAATTGTATGACAAAGTTAGCAGTCTCAGAAAAGATAAAACATAACGCAGAATGAGAAAGGAAGCCATCATGAGCAAAGAAATCCTTTATTATCCGACTATAGAATTCCAAAAATATGATTATGAGTGGCTTTGGATGGCATCGCTGCTATGGGATAAGGTATACAGGATTGTTCCTGATGGATACGAAATGCATGAACCACGTAATATTCAAGAACTGTGTTCGTCTGGAGATATTGGTATCTCTCTCTCCCCAAATAGATATAGCAAAATAGCATCCGATAAATTTCTAAGGAACATTGAGCAGGGCGTTTGGCAGGCTGCTGCGCTAGAGTTTGACCATGAGGATGTTGATAAATATAATGCCTATTGTAGACTTCACAAAGATAAGGTAGATGTTGCTCTAAGGAATATAATGCTTCTTGATCAAAAGAGTTTCGAAGAAAATAACTGGCTGTATGTTTCTAAAGAAATGTCAAGTCAGTACATGATTTTTTTAGCAACAGAAATCGCTGAACAGAACAACCTTTCCCTGTTCACATCGAACTCCGATGCTTGGACTGCCTCCACTTTCTTCATGCATTCAAGTAACATTCAGGAGAATTTTTTTAATGGCGACAGTTTTATTGAAGAAAGTACTGCAGCATTAACACCAGTATTCTTTAATGATGTTTTCCCTGCCAATATTCTTAGCATACCCGCTTCTGATATTCTTGAATACCGAGAAAAGCGGAAAGATGAGAGAGCAGAGTTTCAAAATGCGATCGATGACTTTGTGAAGCGGTTATCAAGAGCTACTGATCCAAAGATCTTGGATCAAATCATCCATGACGAGCAAATAAAAGTAGAATATGCTCTTACTAATTATCGAAAGAGTATGGACTTATTGAAAGTTGTTAAATGGGGAGGATACATTGCTTCGTTAGTATCAATTGCAACCGATGCTTTGGGTTATACATCATTTGATTCAAACGTAATAAAAGGGTTAAATACTGCTGGTATTGGAATAGGATTGTTAACCGGATTGGTTCAAAATAATATCCAACCGGTTCACACCCCTTATTCCTATTTATGCAATATTAAAGACATGTCAATCGATAGCTTTAGTACTATTAATTATCAATTATATAGAAAAGTTGAAGAGTTTATAAATGACTAGAATATCCAGCGTTGATAGATTTTGGTGTATTATTAGATTAATCATATGATCTAAATCAGCACTTCAACCTCTTCAACAAAGCGTCTCTTCAAGTTAGCTCCACATATCCACCACTGTCATATTCAACATAGTTCCGCGCTGAATTTTTACAAACTGAACACGTGCTGACAAACCGTTATAGCATATTAAGGCCACACAAGTGTAAACGTGTTAACGCTTACGAGTTTTGTGGAAATGAACTGTTGAATGAGAATGAATATGTCTTAATGCATTAAAGCATTGAGTCCGAAGATATGCGACGATTTCGAAATGCTTGCCCAACGCCACAATTGCGTCTAGGGTGGTTGTTGGTGCGTCTGGTTTCATCAGAACAAGAAGATCAAGCGTGGCACGGCTGAAAAGAACAAAGCCCTGAAGCATTCGCTCGTCATGCAGGGCAAGGCACATGCCGCCCGTTTCAACCAAGCCGCAGCGCAACTGTTGTTTGCGGAACGTACACCGATTATGTGTTTAGAATGAATATGGAGATTTTGTTTTGAAGTATCATGGATCATGCCTTTGCGGCGCAGTTACGTTTGAGGTGGAAGGAGAGTTTGAGAATTTCTACCTTTGCCATTGTGAGAGATGCCGAAAGGATACGGGTTCCGCACATGCGGCAAATATGTTTTCTTCTACCGCAAAACTAACTTGGTTGTCCGGCGAGGAGTTGGTAAAACGCTTTGATTTCCGTTCGGAAGGTCACATAAAAAGCTTTTGTTCCATTTGCGGCTCTGCACTGCCAAATCTTCAGTT
>QKAN01000023.1 GCA_003246365.1 Clostridia bacterium | reverse complement strand
TGAGACAGATTCAAGCTTATTCTCAACCAGACTTAGCAACTATACAGAAAGCACGGGCATTGGAAGAAGTATGTATCGCTCGCGATGGTCTCCCCTACTCTTTGTCGTTTGATCCCTCATTAAATTTTTCAAAAAATCTGCCGAGCCTGTTTTTATCGTACGACGATGGCATTCTCACAGGTGCTATGACGTTTTTTGCGCCAACGCATGACGAGGCGGAAGTTACGGCAATAACCCATCCAAATTATCGCAAAACTGGCGTTTTTCGTGCGCTCGCTGCAAAGGCTGCTAACGCTGCCATAGAATTTGGAATACCAGATTTACTCTTTTTTTGTGATCAAAGATCAAGTGCCGGCGTTGCTGCGATTTCTAAAATTGGCGCAGTCTATGAGTATTCTGAATATACCATGCGGTTTGACCTCAAAACACAGTTATCGCAGCAAAAGATTCCCGACGGTTTGCGACTGATTCGTGCGACAAACGCTGAGTTGAATGCAATGGCGCGAATCAGCGCAGAGAGTTTTCAAGAACCGGAAGAGCGCGCCCGACATTTTCTCGCTCAGGCTGTTGCCTCCGAAAACAGAATACAGTATCTTGCAACAATCCAAGATACGCCTGCCGGAATCTGCGGCGTTGGGTACGACGGAAAAGAAGCAACCATCTTTGGTCTTGGGGTTCTGCCCTCTCTGCAAAACAAAGGAATCGGGCGAGGAATGATACTGCTCCTTCTGACAATGCTAATTGAAAACGGTACACACGATATATTAATAGAAGTCGACAGCACTAACGCCGCCGCTTTTCATCTTTACCTTTCCTGTGGATTTCAGGCGGAGGCTACGATTGGTTATTATCGCAAATGCGCCTCAGAGTTACTTACGATCTAAAAACGCTTTTTCGTTTGATTCGTTGGAGGATTTATGGATTACGTTATTAAGGCACTAACGCCCGAGCTTGCGACCGCATTTTCCGATTATCTCTCCGGGCTTGATTTTTCCGAGACCCCGCATTGGTCTTCCTGCTTTTGCCGGTTTTATTACACCAATTGCAGTAATCAGGAGTGGATAAATCGCACACTGGAAACGAACAGGAACGAAGCGCTCGAAGAGATTACCGCAGGACGTATGCGGGGCTATTTGGCATATGATGGAGAAACGTGTGTTGGCTGGTGCAGCGCAAACAATGTAGACCACTTTCCGCGAATTGTCGAAGATCTGACTGAGTTCTGTTCTGGCAGACGCGTTGGTTGCACAATCTGTTACGTCATTCACCCCGATTATCGCGGGCGCGGTATCGCGCGACAACTACTGAATCGCGCAATTCATGATTTTCGCGCCGATGGGTTTGACGCGATGATTGCGCTGCCAATCGAATCTCCTGGCGCGGAACAGCGGCGTTATCGCGGCACGCTTCACATGTATCAACAGGCCGGATATCGAGAAATTCATACAGACGGAAATCTACATGTCATGTGGCTGGAGTTAAAAAATAACGAATAAGGAAGACTATTATGAATCGTTTCGTACATACCAATCTTATCGCAAAAGACGTTCCTGCGATGATAGCTTTTTACAAAAACGCGCTTGGATGCAGCAGCATCGGACAAACGCGCGATTTGAACGGCGCCTGGGTCGATCGCCTGACCGGAATTCCGAATGCTCACATCTTCGGTGAGCATCTTGCTTTGCCCGGTTACGTTGACGGCGGGCCGACGCTGGAAATATTCGGATATGATACGGTAATCTCAGATATGGCGGTATCCATCAAAACCGTTGGTTTTTCGCATATTGCATTTGCCGTTGATAACGTGGAGGAAACGTTGAACCAAGTGTTGGCAAGCGGCGGCGGCCTCATTGGCGAGGTTGTTAACGCAGCATATCCCGACGGTCGCGTCGCAACGTTTGTGTATGTAACAGATCCCGAGGGAAACATACTCGAACTGCAAAGCTGGTGTTCCTGATGATTCGTTTTGGGCAATGCAGGACAATATTTGTTGTTCTGTCAGGAACTGAAACTGCGTTTTTCCGTTACTATTATTAACAGTTTCTATAGAATGCCAGTCGACGTTCTTATTATACGTTTGCAAATATATAGGAGTTCGGTTACAATACTTTCAATAGTAGATTGGATTTATAAACGAAATATCCAAAATGCAAAAAAAGGCGACCAAGTCAGGATTCAAAATGGAGAAATCATCGCAACAATCGTTGCAAATTAATGCAATACGAAGATATATGAGCCGGATTGTAGACGAATGGATACAGTTGCATTTCCGCCTTGCAATTGTATTTGTAGCCGTCGCTTTTATAGTTGAAATTATTTTCGCTATATTTATCGTTCAATCCAGTATTTTAACAACAACTATTTGGCGTTATATTCTCAAATACATCCTGATTCCGACCGGCATATCGGTCATGAGTCTGTTTGTTTGCAAAGCGATAATTCGCTCGTCACGCATTTCCAGAAACGTAAAAATATATGTCGTTTCATTGTTGCTCGTTCTTTTTTGTTTTATTTATTACACGGCGCATAGCGCATTCATCGCCGTATATGCGTTGTATGCGTTTGCCATTTTTTTAACTGCAACCTATGCCGATTATCGTCTGACCTGTTTTGTCACTTTCGCCTCTGTCGCCAGCATTGTCATATCGGAGTTTTGGTTGCATTGGGATCTCGATAAAGTCAGCATATTCAGCGATTCGATCAGAATGATTGATTTCTTTATCGCTGTGGCGATTTTGATTGGTTGCTGTATTGTAGCCAGCGTTACCATTCAATATGAGAAGAAGAAAAACGAAGCGAGTATTCGAAAAGAAGTGGAACGCGAACTTCTGAAAGATTCACTATTGCATGATGAATTCACAGGCGTTTTCAATCGGAAAGCGTTGCATGATGCGCTGCACAGACTTGAAACAGAGGATCTGAAAAAATCTATCATTTTCGGTATTGCAGACATCGATCATTTTAAAGATTTCAACGATCGGCACGGGCACCATATCGGCGATTTGGCTCTAACAGAGTTCGCCTGCATACTATCCGATTACTTCGGCGAAAATTCCGTATATCGTTATGGTGGCGATGAGTTTTGTCTGATTTTAAGAAACATATCGCTGGAAGAAACCATTCTCCGTTGCAAACGCCTGCAGGAGCGGTTTTCGAAAGTAGAGTTTGAGGACATAACAGACCTCAAACCCACTGTTTGCTTTGGCCTTACCGTCTTACATATTGGCGGCGATGCCACACAGGTCTTTAACCAAGCCGACGAAGCGCTGTACGAAGCGAAAAAAACGCGCAACGACGTCTGCGTATATGGTCGCTCAAGTTCCAGTGCATCCTAGTTTTGTCGCATATTCGTTCGTCTTGTGACTACATGATTTCCCTTTTGCCATTTCCCCTATTGATCTGCGAAATTTCTATGTGCAGTATCATATGCACAGTATCAATAGTATCGTCTATTTGAAAGGATTCACATTTATAATGAAAGAATATCGGTTAAAGCACAAAGGTTATGCCGTTCGATATCATGAATTTCCCGGCGCCGAACCGCCACTGGTCATGATACACGGCCTTGGCTGTGCAAGTTCGTTTGAATACCCCGGCGTGGTAACACAACCACCTCTTGCCGCACGCAGAACGATTTTGATCGATATGCTCGGCGCAGGGTACAGCGATAAACCGATTGACTTTGGCTATTCCGTTGAAGACCATGCTGCCTATCTAAACGAAATGCTAACCGCTCTCAATCTAAACGACATCATTCTCTTTGGTCATAGCCTTGGCGGCGCAGTTGCTATTGTTCTAGCCGTGTTGTTGCAGGATCGGCTTCGACAACTCATTTTAACCGAATCTAATTTAGATCCAAGTCCGGCCGGCGCAACAAGCCGAAAAATTGCCTCCTATTCCAAGGAAGATTTTTTGGCAAAAGGATATGCGCATTTGCTTTCGCGCGCGCAAAAACGCAATCCGCTTTGGGCTGCAACTTTTGCCGGTTGGCTGCCTGAAGCGGCATGGCACATCTCTCGCTCGGCTGTACGCGGCGGCACACCAAGCTGGCGGGATGTCCTTTACAACCTGCAAAAGCCAAAATCGTTTTTCATTGGGGAACTGAGTCTGCCAGAAGCAAGCGATCCTGAACTGAGCAATCATGGAGTTCGCGTTGAGTTGATCCCTTCTGCCGGTCACGCAATGGCGTTGGAAAACCCGGCTGTGCTTGCGGAAAGAATTGCGTCTGTCATTGCCGACGCATTCAGGTAATGCATATGCCTCGTTATGTTGCTTTCCTTCGCGGCATCAACGTTGGAACAAAGAATCGTATCCGCATGGACACGCTTCGGGAAATGTTTGAAACGATTGGCTTTTCCGGAGTGGAAACATACATCCAAAGTGGGAATGTGATCTTCTCTTCCGACCTGTCAGAATTTGATGCCGGCAAGAGAATAAAAGCCGCGTTGAAATTGAATGCAAACATCGACACGACTGTCGTTCTTCGTTCACTTGAAGAATTTAGTCGTATTGCAGGCAACTCCCCTTTCTCTTCAGATGAAGTAGTTAGTACACAGAAAAACAACCCCGAGATCGAAGTATATCATGTATGTCTGCTTCCGCTGCCGCCTTCCGATTCTTCTGTTGCCGCGCTTTCATCCGTTTCCGCAGAAGGCGACCGCTATATTATAATCGGACGAGATATTTACTTATTACTCAATCGCAGCATCCGGCTCTCCAAGTTGGCAATTCGCTTGCAGAAGATCTTTCCGGATGCTACCTTGCGAAGCTGGAAAACGATTGAAAATATTGATACGCTCATGCGTCACCGGATTGATGCATGCAACCATATAACTTGAAAAGCATCTTGATTATCATTGCTTTCCAACATATTGAACGAATTTATTGAACAGACACTGCAATCAAAAATGAAGGAGACGGAATGGAAATTCGTCGCATATCGCCGGAAGAACTCCCTCTGGCGTTGGAGCTTGTCAAACGCGTGTTTATGCGGTTTGAAGCGCCAGATTATTCTCAACAAGGAATTGATACGTTCTTTGCGTTTTTGAGTAATCCGGTCGCGACATGTGCCCTCAAAATTTACGGTGCATTTATCGATCGAGCTCTTGTTGGCGTACTTGCCACACGCGGAAATAGTCATATCTCTTTGTTCTTTGTAGATGCAGAGCATCAGGGAAAAGGAATTGGACGCGCATTGTTCACAGTTGTAAAAAACGAATGCGCTTCCGATTTTATGACAGTGAATTCCTCGCCTTACGCAGTTAAAATTTATAAAAGGCTGGGTTTCTCACCGATTAGCGACGAACAGATGACCGACGGTATTCGTTTTACGCCGATGAAATGCATTTTGCGCAATGAACCTTCTGAACAATCTTTGTAAAACACATCTTTTGTTTTTTTGTCCTTGTAAAAATAGTTCCATACTTTCTAGCGCTACCACAAATAGAACAGGAGGATTTTGGCATGAAGAAACAAGCGAATTTTTATATGATTCGCGTTTTAGCGCAGCGTTTGATTGGAATACTATTGTTTTACTTCGGATCTCATTGGGCATACCAGTCTCGTGATTTAACGTATTTTTCACTATACCTCGTCTTTGCGGTTGTGTCTCTTGCCTTGGTTCACGGCGTAAGTCCGGAAACGCTTGCCTCGCGCGGAAAAATCTCTCCTGATACTCCAGTTTGGGATAAAATTATCCTTGGTTTTTATTGGATATTAGCCTATTTCGTGATCTATCTGATCGCAGGAGTTGAATCCATCGCTGCTCCTCTTACAATAGATTGGGTGTTTTCTATCGGAATGTGTCTGTTCTTCTTTTCCTTTTTGCTCTCCCTTTGGGCGGTTCGTATCAATCCATTTCTTGAATCTGTATCCCGCATTCAAACGGATCGCTGTCAGAGTGTATGCAACTGTGGACCATATAGCATCATTCGCCACCCCGCCTATGCTGCAATATTGCTTTGGTGCATCGGCGTCTCCATGGTGTTCGAAACAAAATACACGGCTATCTGCGCAGGAATCATCGCCGTATTGATTATCATTCGTACTGTTTTAGAAGACCGTATGCTCCTCAAAGGTCTTGCTGGATATGCTGAATATGCAAAAACGGTAAAATTTCGTCTGATTCCTTATATCTGGTAAAACGGATAACATAAAAAAGCGGTCATTTAAACGATGACCGCTTTTCTGTTTATCTTTACTTTATTTTGCTCTTTAATTAACCCTTTTTCTTTGTTGGGGTCTTTTTCGTTGTGGTCGTCTTTTTCGCGGTTGTACTCTTCTTTGTAGTTGTGCTCTTGCTGGAGGAAGTAGATTTCTTTGCGGTAGAAGCGCTTCTGGTGGATGTCGACTTCTTGGTGCTGCTCTTTTGTGAATCATCCCCAAACAGACTACCAAGCAGCGCACCGCCGAGCGAAGAACCGGAGCTACTGCTGCTTCCGCCGCCTAACAGAGAACCAAGCAAATCTGATCCGTCGTCATCGTCGTCGTCATCAGAGTCGGAAAGAAGCGACCCAAGCAAAGAACCAACCGCACTGCCGGAAGAACTGCTCGATGAACTGCCGCTCGAACCAAGAAGGGAACCAACCAGCGCCCCGCCAATAGAAGAGCTCGAGCTGCTGCCAAGCAAAGAGCCGATCAGCGACCCGGCTGCGTCGCTTGTTCCGCTTCCTAGCAGACTTCCGAGCAAAGAACCGGAATCTGAGTCTGAGTTGGAACTTGAACCGAGTAAGCTGCCAAGCAATGAACTGATTCCGCCGGAACTACTCTGATTCTGCTGACCCAGCAACGACAGAAGCAGCGGCGCAAGTTGAAGAAGTATCGTCGTCGTCTGGCTTTTCTCCAAACCGGATTTTTTGGCCAGCGCACTAACTGTTTTGTTGGTGTTATCTCCGAAAAGATGCTGCAAAATCTTTGCGCTATCCGTGGTATCCACACTGGAAAGGAACGATTTCACATCGGTTGCATCATTAGCCGCATGTGTAGAAATCGCCTTCGTCAAGGCCTGCTCGCCCTTCTTTGTGCTGGCGTTCTGCTGCATCCCTTCCAGCATGAGCGGGAGCGCTGCACCAATCAGCGATTCAACCTGTGTTTTTTTTGCTCCGCTCGTTTTGCTCAAGGTGCTAACGGCGTCATTGCCAAGAACCGAATTCAATAAGACATCTGTGTAACTCATAATTTCTCCTTTTCCGTCTTTGTAATCTTTCAACTTCGTTAGTATACAATGGCCTCAAGAAATATTATGTAACAATGTATTGTAACCGCTTTAAAATGTGATAAACGTCTATCTCTCGAATGAGTTAGGGTTGCACGCTAAACATTGTAAAATACGCAAATTGCGTCTCTTTATAATGATACTTGCTCAAAAATTCTTCCGCGCCGTTCATGGAATTATTGTTGTATTGTAAATCCGGATTTAAAGCAATGATTACCGTAGGAATTCGATCCGCGTTTGATTCATAATATGTTGAAAGCCACTGCGAATTCATAGACATATTATATGCGGACGGCGTCGCTGCTTTTAAATCGGAAATTAAGTATCCTTCCGGAAAAAGATACGTAAATAGAATAGTACCGTTGCTTGGAATGTTTTCGCGTATATCAGTGACTATTTTATCATGAATTGCAACGTTTTCCGGTGTGGTGCTTATCCCCTGCGCCGCTCCGGTTTTGATTTCGGCGGATAGTTCTGAAATGGAACTGTCGCGATAAACCGCCGTTATTCGCAATGTAAACAGCCCCAGAACAACCAATGCACAAATCATGCCCGCCCCATATTTGATAAACCGTTCAACCCGGTGTGATGTGTTCATTCGATTTTCATCAGTTGTTTCGCTGGTTTTCAACTGAATATGCTTCATTTCATCCAGCAAATAAACGACCGTCGCCATCGAAGCCGGTAAAAGCATGCCGGATGACGCGTAATAACGCGTGTTGCTGCCCAATTGCGCCGCGATCGACAGAAAACATGCAGCAAAGAACAAGAAAGTAGCTCTGTTTTTTGCCCTGTCGAACAGCAAAAATAATCCGGGCGCGACAAGCGCCATTCCCATCGCATACATATTGATTCGATGATACCCGGGCCAATCATATCTGAGCGCATGAATTGATATGGCAGCAATCATAATGATCGTACCCGCAACGCCTATCTGACGAAGCATATTTTTTCTTTCGGCATTGCGGACATATCCGACGGCGAAACCATAAAGTACAAGTATTGCCGCGCCATAACTATATGGCGCATATACAACACGAATTGTATTCAGATATTGTCCAATCGTTTCAATTGCATTCACGCTCTGATGATCGGGGTCGGAAAACATATGCTTGATTCCAGCTGCTACTTCAGCCAACGTGGCTCTGGATAATACAAATGCAATCAATATGCCCGCAATCAACGCACCGCCGGCTAAAAAACACAATAGACCGAATGGTCGTTTCACACCGCCATTTTTCGTCTTTATGTAAACAATCCAAGCAATCAAATATACTGGAACTGTCAAAATCGTATACGGAAATGCCGCAACAGCAAGCGCAAAACAAACTCCGCTGAAGAACGCGTATATAGAGTTTCTATTTGCTTGCTCCAGAAATAAAATGGCAAACATAACAGAAGCAATCGTATACAAACACGTCATCGAATCATAATAATAACTGTTGATTGCAAAATGCGTGTATGCAAGCGTCATCCCTGCGGCTATGAGTGCGGTATATGGACCGCTCTTGTGTTTGATCGTAAAAAAAACCAGCAAACTGACAGCAAATTGAAAAGAAACATAAAAATATCGCAAGAACAAGATCGATCCATCCATACTGCCGCCGTTTAGCAGGCGAAACGCGCCGATAACAGGCGCCGCAAGAATACCCGAAAACTGATGCACTTCCCACGTATCGATCAGCGGTCTGTCGCCCTGCAAAATTCGATAGGCGACAACACTGTAGTATTGCTCATCCGTCCAGTCATATCCATACGGAACACGCCAGAGCAGTGCCAAAAAAAGGAAAGCCAACACGAAAACGCAAATCAACGTTTTCCTGAAGGCTTTTCGATTGTGTACGATATTTTGTTCCATGCGTCAATGATACCATTCACGTTGACGCGCTTCAAGTTCGATTTATCTTGCTTTTTCAGACACGCGAAGGATTTTCGTTTAATATCAGCATCAGTATTTCAGCCTCGGATTTAGAGGTGTTTCTAATCGCGTGACTTTCGCCGCTCGCACAAAGGTGCATATCACCTTTCTGCAATTTAGCCCAATCGCCGTTATCAAACGCCTCTGCTTCGCCGGACAACACGTAGTATACCTCAAATTCACCCTCGTGTTTGTGTTCGCCAATCGACCCGCCGGCCGGAATCACCGTTTTCGAAAAAAGTTTTCCTGCACCGAAAGCATATTCCGTCGTTAGAAAGTCATGGAACGTGATGCCCCCTTCGCCGCCGCGTACGTTCTCTCTGGTGCGTACCTGCTGTTGATCTGCTGTTTTAATCATCTGATATCTCCATTTCTATCTCATTATAGATTTCCTGTGAATACATGTTGAATCGATTCGCGCGCAATATTTGCAAGTCGATATATTGTTTCCGGTGGTGTCGGCGAGAGATTTTGCATTCTGTGTCTCGGAAAGAAACGCGAAAGATGCAACGGAATATTCGGAGAAAGAGAAGATATCCAATCTGCCTCCGCCCGCATCATCTCATCCGTATCGTTCAACCCGGGCACAATTAAAGTTGTAATTTCCAGATGGATTTGCTCTGCGGCGAGTGAAATCGATTCACAAACCGCATCAAAGTATCCGCCCAACTTGCGATACCCTTCTGCCGAAAATACTTTTAAATCGATGTTCGCAGCATCAACATAAGGCAACAGTCGTTTCCAAGGTTCCGGCATGATCATCCCGTTGGAAACGAGCACGACAGATAGTTTCGCTGCTTTCGCTAGTTTTGCCGTATCCAATACATACTCATAACCGATCAACGGTTCATTATAGGTAAACGCAATTCCAATATTACCCCGCGGAAAATATCGCACAGCCGTCTCGATCAATACTTCCGGAGAAACCGATTCCCAGCCGACGCTTTGCGCATCCGCACCGGAAATCTCACAATTCTGGCAATAAGCGCAGTCCATATTGCAACCATAGCTGCCAACCGATAGAATCTTTGAGCCCGGATGGAACATGCTGAGCGGCTTCTTCTCAATCGGATCGAGCGCGAAACTTGTGATTCTGCCGTAGTTTTCGCAAATAACTCTGCCGTTGGAATTGACACGCGCGCGGCAATAACCGTGTTGCCCTTCCTCAAGCGCGCAAGCGCGCGGACAAACCGGGCAAACCGTTTTCATAGATGGCGCACCACCTCAAAGCGTTCCATCCGGCATCTCTCGCTCTCTGGAATTCCCGCTTTACGCTTGGCAATTCGAATTTGTTCTTCAACCGTATCCACGCCTTCCAAATTCGGCAACAGCAATCCTCTTCGATAACCGGATATGACGATTACACCATACCGTTTCACGTCTAGTTTGTTTGCCGAATCTATGCGCTCCGTTGGGCCGAGTACATCCACACTATAGTTCATGCGCTCCAATTCATCCGGTTGCACCGGATCAAACCGTTGATCCTCGCTGCATGCGGCAATTGCGTTTTTCACGATTTCTTCCGCGATGCTCCCGGTTGAAGCAGCGATGGTTCCGATACAACCGCGTAGTTTTCCGGACACTTTGAGCGAAACAAAAACGCCTGCCCGCTCTTTTGTAAGTTCATCCGGCAGATCGTCCGGCAAAGACGGTATTTCTTTTGCGCGCACAAACGATTCGATTGTTTGCCGGGCGAGACGCACATACGCATCTTCCCCCGCCCGAATAGCGGCAATTCGTTCTCGTTCCGCCTTTAAGTATGAAACATCAAACGCGCGGCTCTCATCCGCTCCTTCCGGCGTAAAAACTGCTACGGCATATCCAACGCCGAATGGGCCTTCGTAGCTGAGTAATTCGCTTTTCACGCTCGTTCGATCCAATGTGCCCGCCAATATCCAGAAAGTGCCCAGACCGCATTCCGCCGCCTCTTCGCAAAGTGTCGGATCCAGCGTCAGCAAAGAAAAGAAGTCACCCTTCGCCATTGCTTCTGTCGCCTGCTGATCAAACGCCGGCCCGCTGGAGGAATACCCATACGGTCCGCTATCCAATAGCTTATGCGAAAGATCACCGCTCGCGATTATGACCACTTCGCGTTTGAGCTCGTCCGCTGTTGTTTTTATGCATTTTCCAAACCGGTAATGTGTTGCCGCGTCCATTCCGGAAATACCGATGCGAACCACCTCGCAGGGTAAGTCATGTTCGGCTAAAAATGTCAGCGGTATCAACGTTCCATGATCAAGTTCTTTTGTTCTTTCGCCCTTTGTGCCGGCGGGAATCCCCGCCCTTTTTGCGTTTTGTTCCAGAACGCGAACAAACTCTTCGTCATACAATGTGCTGACCTGCACCTGCTTCGCGCCAAAGCGACTCAGATCTCCCCGTGCTTTTGCACCAGGCGAAATATGAAAGTAATCCACATAACTGGTCGAATGGGATGAGATCACAATCAGCGTATCGGGGCGAATTGTTCTAAGCCTGTTTGCAAGTTCGCGAAACGACGCGCTGGTTGCGCGTATTTCTCGCTCTTGTCCCTGTCCTATTTCGGGTAAAATGATAGGCGGATGCGGCACGATTGCGGCCAATTGAATTGACATAAAATCGACTCTGTTTCGCT
>QKAN01000063.1 GCA_003246365.1 Clostridia bacterium | reverse complement strand
TTGCCTCCAGCGGGAGCAAGTATTTCGCATTTTTGAACCGAGGATAACATATATACTCCTTTGGGATGCAACATTTGCCGGTAAAACTATTCACTCGAAACATTACCATTGTATAACGAACAAATGAATGCGGCAAATAAATTGAAAGTGCGCTTGTTTTAAAAAAGTTTTTAATTTTATTTTGGTTGAAAAATGACATGAAAAATACACTACATGGACGAACCAATATTGTTACATGCCACAACCGGTGGGTTGAGACCTCAAAAAGGAGGTAATAATCTTACATCAAACAAGGCGTTATACTTATGCAAAACTGCATAAAATCTTGACAGTGATGCAATTATTTGATATTTTTAGCATCGTGGAAAAGTTTATGTAGAATTCAACTTAAACGCATAAATTCCGCCGAAACAGGCATGCTTACTTTAAACGATTTGTGAACATTTCCTATAAAGTATGCATTATTGCTTTTTTTAGTTTAGTATGGTTCAAAGGCCTGTTTCATTATATGTCTTTTGCCGGATTATGGCAAAACAAACGGACGACATCAGGCATTCTTGCATGAATAAATATGGCAGCTAATATGCTGGTATTCGTTCTTCATACAAGCGGCAAAAGATTGTTCCGCTATGTGTGGAAAAGAATGAAACATGCGAAACATGCATTTAATATGCAAGACAGTATATTACATGCATAACGTGATTTTTCGTTGCAAACGCAACAAAATGAACAAGGGTTAATTTTCGCGCTTGCGGAAATCCGCAAGGAAACGGCTCGATTTCAGCGAATGAAACCTGCTTTATGTTGTGACACGAGCATGAATCCACCCACCGAAAAATAGTTTTCCAACGGCAGGCAATCGAACAACGGTTGATTCGCCGGTTAGAAATAAATGTGTACTTTGTCAGCAGAATAGATGTGTTTCTTCCCACGTAAGGGGCACAATCCGTGAAAACGGATGTCGCAATGCTAAAGGGCCTACAGGCAGAAATCTGCCCATGGCAGCCAGTTGCCGATTGAAGAACGCTCGCTTTTAAGCATGCGGGCCGGAAAACGGACGCATTGCTTATTTTGTCGTGGCGGTTCAGATTCGTGGGGGTCTGGACCATTTTTTATGGCTGGAATTACCGGGATCATGAAGCTTCTGTTGTGTGGAAAAGGAGAAACGAAGATGCAATTTCTACTGCCTATATTATATGGCGCGGCAATTGGCGCCGCGCTCGCAATTCCCGTACGGTTTTTATGTGCGCTGCTTTTAAAGATGCGCGGTAAACCGGCGGAGATGGAGAAAATGTATTTTGCAATTTTGATTGCTTCCCTCGCTGTGATAGGCGGTTTGATCGGATGGCGGGCAGGCGTTTCGTTTCGCGGACTATACTTGTTGCTGATTTTAGCGTGTGCAGCCTGTGCGTTTTATATCGACGCGAAATTCCGCATCATTCCGAATGAGTTGGTGCTTGCAATCCTCGCGCTAACTGCCATATTCGGACTGACCGGGGCGATTTCGTTTCAGATCATTCCGGCGCTCATCGGACTGGTGGCATGTTTCATTATCTTTTTTGTGCCGAGTCTGTTTGGACAAAAAGTAGGCGCGGGGGATATTAAGCTCGCATCCGCGATGGGGTTTGCGCTTGGCCTGACCGGCAGTTTATATGCCATTGCATGCATGGGTGCGCTCGTGCTGCTCTATGCGCTTGTTGACAGCAGAATGCCGTTGCCCCAAAGACTAAAAGCAATGATACCCATGGGACCCTTTCTAGCGTTGGCTCTTATCGTCGTATTGCTGGTTCAAAATTAGCATACGGCGGTTGTACAGACTCCCTGGTTGGAATGGACGTTGTCCGGACCGAGCGAGAATCTGAGTAGCATATCAAAAAACGGACACTCAAAAATTGGGCACAGCCCACGGAAAAGGAGGATTTGCTATGAAGAACTTCTGGAACAACGAAGAAGGCCAGGGCATGGTGGAATACGGTCTGATCATCGCGCTCGTCGCGGTTGTCGTCATCGTCGGCATCACGTTGATTGGCAAAAACGCGAACAACCTGTTTAGCGGCGTTGCTGGCAAACTGACGTTGGGATCCTAAAAAACTAAAATATTATTACAAATGGGAGGAAATGAAAAATGAAAAACTTCTGGAACAATGAAGAAGGCCAGGGCATGGTCGAATATGGTCTGATCATCGCGCTCGTCGCGGTCGTCGTTATCGTTGGCATTACGCTGGTCGGTAAGAGCGCAAACAACCTCTTCGCCGGAATTGCTGGCAAACTGACGTTGGGATCCTGATTTAATCAATCAAGAAATAAGGGAGATAATATTCATGAAAAACTTCTGGAGCAATGAAGAAGGTCAGGGTATGGTCGAATATGGCCTGATCATCGCGCTCGTCGCGGTTGTCGTTATCGTTGGTATTACGCTGGTCGGTAAGAGCGCAAACAACCTCTTCGCAGGAATTGCCGGCAAACTGACGTTGGGATCCTGAGCAGCAGAACGAGTGAAAAACAATCGGCGCGTACTTGTAAAAACCAGACGGATACCGTGTGGTTTTACGCGCGTTGAAAAGGATTGCGTTTACCCAAAACGGGTAAAAGCGAATAATTAAGGAGGAAGCGACAATGGAAGAGAAACCGATTAGACGCCGCCGGGAAGGCGGACAGTCCGTCGTTGAGCTTGCGCTGACGCTTCCTCTTTTGGTCCTTTTAATCTGCGGGATGATCGAAATGGGATGGCTTGCGTCCACAAGGCTCGTGTTGGATAACATCACGCGTGAAGGCGTTCGCGCCGGCATTGTGGCAACGAGCACATCTGCCTGCACGACGAATGTAACCACTCGCATCAATGAAATGAAGCCGGATTACATGACGTCGACGATTACGGTTACGATTACATATTCGAATCCTTCCAATTTTCAGGATGGCGACATCACGGTTGTCACCACCTATAACTTGCCTACGCTGACTCCGCTTACGACTTTTCTGACAACAGATGGAACATTTCATTTGCAATCGGAATGTACGATGAAGATGAGCTAATGCAAGAGAGACTTGCAAGCAATACAACTTGCCGGAATGAGTTGTAAGAAAGAGGCGGATTTCCTATGAAAGCATGGATAAAACGATGCTCCATGTGGATCAAAAAACATGAACGCGGAGAATCTCTGCTGATTGTTGCTTTTGCGATTACGGCGCTTGTTGGCGTTGCCGCTACGGTAACGGATCTGGGCGTCGCATACGTAAAAACAGAACAAACGCAGACCGCTGCCGACGCTGCGGTATTGGCCGCGGGAGCGAGCCTTCCGATTGAGGTTGATGATTCGACCGCGCAGGCAAAAGCGACTGCGATTGCGCGCGATTATCTTGAAAAAAACGGCGTGACAAACGCCGATGAAGCAACCATAACATTTGGAGATATCAGCGACGGGTCGTATCACTCCATCTATGTGAATCAACCCGCTGTGTCCGAAACCGCCTTTGCGCGCATGTTTGGCATCAACACAGTCACCTTCCAGCGCGAAGCGGAGGCAAAAGTGGTTCCCTGCGCCGCGCTGTCGGATCTGGTGCCGCTTTCCATTCAGGAAAGTACGTTGAACGAATTAATTGCGGCTAATAATACGCAGCATGTTATACTGAAATATGGCGACAACGACGACGAAGTAGAAAACGGTGCTTTCGGCGCGGTCGACCTTGATGGCGTAAAGGGCGGCGGCGCAAACGATTATACGAGTTGGTTGGCAAACGGGTATCAGGCGAAACTGACGGTTGGAACCGTGTTGCCCATCGAGGCCGGTAATATGACCGGGCCAACGTATGCGGGTATTGTTTCCCGCTATAATGCCTGCACGCACTTTCCTTCCGATGGCGGATGCAGCATTACTAAATATGTAGATGATTGTCCCCGCGTCATGAAACTCGCGGTGATCGAATATACCGATAGTTCGCACAAATATGTCCGTATTGTAGGATTTGCCGCATTCGTGCTGGAAGATTATACGACCTATGAGGATCAGGGCTGCGTGATCGGATCATATGTGAACATGGTGAATGTCGGCGCTGCCGACGGCGACATGACCGGAACGGCGGAAAGCTTCGGCGTATACAGTTTGGTATTGACCAAATAGTACTTGAGACTATTTGGCAGACAAATATAAATGCAGAAAAGCAAAGATGGTTTATGCAAATTTTGCGTAACATCGCTTCGGAGGCATCATGAAAAGAGTCGTCTTATTGGCACTGATTGCCGCGATATGCGCGGGTGCGTTGCTGTACAGCTATCTCGGACAACTCGAACAGCAAAAGCAGGTGCAGGTCGTCTACGAAAACGTGGTTATAGCTGCTACGGACATACCGGCTTATTCGACCATCACCGCCGAAATGATAACGTTCAAGCAAATGCCTGAGGGTTCAGCGCATCCGTATGCGGCACGTTCAATTGATGAAGTAATCGGATACGTGACCGAGAGCGACATCATCGCGGGAGAAGAGATACTTCCTTCCAAATTAAAGCAGCTTGGTCAAACGGAGAGCGGTTTGTCTTATATCATTCCGGAAGGAATGCGCGCAATCACCGTAGCTGTGGATGAAATTTCCGGTATTGGCGGATTTATTCAACGCGGCGATTATGTGGACATCCTCTCCTACACAACAACGTCTTATCAACCGGAAAGCACAGACCCGACGTTGACAGAAGAGGAAGCAGCAGCTCAAGAGGCAACCGGAACGCAGGCGACGACCGTTGTTGTTGCTCAAAACATCTGCATTGCTGCAATTGGCACTTCGCTTGCGAATGTTTCTTCCTCGTCTACGGACGGCTCGGTTGGATATGGAAGCGTTACGCTGTATGTAACCCCGGAAGACGCGATGCGTGTGATTCAGGCAGAAAAGAGCGGCGCTATCATATTAGCTCTTCGCGCGTCGAACGATCATACACCAAACGATCAGGATCCTGTTATCAACGACATTTTGCTGGAAAAGGCTAAATAATGGAGAACATGATAAACGGCGTCCGGATTATGCTTGTGGCAATATCGGCCGAAGACAGAAAGTATATTTCCGGACTGTTGACAGACGAAACGCTGCGGATTGTCAGCACATTTCGCCCGGACAAGGATGGACTGAGAAAGGCATCTTCGCAACCGGCAGATGTGCTCTTGATTGGCACGCGCGGCGTGCCCGACACGGAGCTTGATTTTGCGGAGCGCATGTTTACCGTGCGAAGCGATATCACGATTTTATTACTTGCGCCCGCTGCGGATGCAAAAACCATTTCCCGCGCGATGGAAAGCGGCATTGCGCGCGTTATCGACATTGACAGCGGTGAACACGCAATCCGCACGCATATTTTAACCGCGGCAAATCGTGACCAGAGCCGGCGCAGTACCGTGCAAAAAATCGCGAGCTATGATTCCAAGGTAATCGCCTGTTACTCGCCAAAGGGCGGCGTGGGTAAGACGACGATTGCGGTCAACCTTGCCTATGCGCTTGTATCCATGAACAAGAAAATTGCGCTGATCGATCTGAACCTGCAGTTTGGAGAAGTTGGCGTTTTTTTGGATATTCCCAAAGGCGATACGATTGCCGATATGGCAGAGGAGAGTTCTTTTGAACTTTCAACCGTTAAAAGCTATTTGATTCGTCACCAAAGCGGCATGCAGGTCATGCTTTCAAGCAGTTCGCCCGAGTATGCCGATTTAATCCGTCCGGAACATGTGGATGCGATTATCTCTACGCTACGGACAGAGTTTGACTATGTAATTGTTGATATGGGAACGACGCTGGGCGACAATACGGTTGCCGCTCTGGAAACAACCGACATAATTTTGCTGATTGTCAACGAGGATATTGCCGCCTTACACGACGCAAAGCGTTCTTTAAAAGTTCTGGAAGCGTTGAATCTTCAGGACAAGGTAAACCTGGTGATCAACAAAGACGGGATGTCTTCTATCACGGTTAAAAACGTAGCGGGGTTATTGGATACGAACCCCGTAGCGGTGATTCCATATGACCTGAAAGCCGCGATGATGGCTGTTAACCGCGGCATTCCAATGCTGAGCTGCGCGCCAACTTCCAAGGCTTCCAAGGAAATCTTTGCGTACGCCAGGCGTCTGATTCGAAAGGCATAATCATGGGACTTCTTGAACGACTGGACAAAAAAACACCGGCTGCGGCAAGCAGCGTGAACACGATTGAAGAGGACGAATCCGCCCAACTAAGAGATCGCGTTCATTTTCAGGTGGTGGAAGCGCTCAACAAGCGCGAAGAAAAGCTGGGGCCAAGCACCAACGAAACCGAAACGCGCGCCATTATCGAGTCCGCTCTGGAAGAACATGCGGCAAGCATGGCCAGACCGGAGAGAAACAGGATCGCGGTAGAGATTTATGACTCTATCCGCGGACTCGGCCCGCTTGAACGATTGCTGGCGGACGATTCCGTTTCTGAAATTATGGTCAACGGCGCGAAACAGGTATATATCGAACGAAAAGGTAAAATCCTGTTGACCGACGTTACGTTTTATGACAACGATCAATTGCTCAACGTTATCGACCGAATCGTGTCCCCGTTGGGCAGGCATGTTGACGAAGCAAACCCGATGGTAGACGCGCGTTTGCAGGACGGTTCGCGTGTAAACGCGGTTATTCCGCCGCTTTCACTCAAGGGACCGTTGCTGACAATTCGAAAATTTTCCAGAAATCCTTTGTCTGTTGAGAATTTAATAAGCTTCGGAAGTCTAACATTTAAAATGGCGGCGTTTTTGGAGGCCTGCGTAAAAGGCCGGCTGAATATCGTTGTATCCGGCGGTACCGGCAGCGGAAAAACAACCCTTCTAAACGTTCTTTCCGCATATATTCCGTACGATGAACGCATCGTAACCATCGAGGATGCGGCGGAAATTCAGTTGCAGCAAAAGCACGTGCTTACGCTTGAGGCGCGCCCGGCCAACCTGGAAGGCACCGGACAGGTGACGATTCGCGATTTGGTTCGAAACGCACTGCGTATGCGACCGGATCGAATTATCATCGGTGAGGTGCGCGGCGGCGAGGCGCTCGACATGTTGCAGGCAATGAACACCGGTCACGATGGCTCCCTTACGACCGGACACGCCAACACGACGCGCGATATGCTTGCGCGTCTGGAGACAATGGTTCTCATGGCTGGCATGAATTTACCGCTGAACGCCATTCGTCAACAGATTTCTTCCGCTATTGATATCATCGTGCAGCAGTCGCGTATGCGCGACGGCAGCAGAAAGATTATCAGCATCAGCGAAGTGGTTGGCATGGAAGGCGACGTCATTGTGACGCAGGATATCTTCACCTACGATTACGGCGACGGGAGAACGCCCGGACGATTCCGCTCAACCGGCATCAAACCGAAGTGCGCCGATAAACTATATGCCGCCGGTGCCGGATTGAAAGACGAATGGTTCTCTTGATATTAATTGATTCCGAAAACAGACGTGATTTGGAAAGGAGGTACGCGAAATGATGAGATTGCTTGTTGTGCTCGTAAGCGGCGTTGCCGTATTCGCTCTCATTTATCTCGTTGTCATGTTGCAGACAAAAGACAGGCGGGCAATGGAGTCGCGTGTAAAATCCTTTTTTGACAGCACGCCGGAGGAAGCCGCAGCCAAACGGACGATGAGAGGCAAAACGCGCGTTCACACGCGTCGTTTGGACCAAATTGCCGAAGAACTATATGTTGCGGGCGTTGCGCTGCGCGTAGAGGAATTTATTACCATCTGGACCACGGCGGGCGCTGTGATTCCCGCGATTGCTATGTTTCTCGGTGCGCCGCTTAGCGTGAGCATCGGTCTTGTTATTGTTGGTGCGTCCGCGCCGATCGGGTTCGTGACAATCAAGCGAAACAAGAAACTCAGTTTGCTAGGTGTGCAGCTGTCCGACGCGTTGACGATCATCTGCAATGCGCTTCGAGCGGGACAGTCTTTCCAAACGGCAATGAAGAGCGTTGCCGACGAGATGGAAGAGCCGATTTCCCGCGAATTTATGAGGGTTTATCGCGAAACGCAGTATGGCATGCCGTTGGAGACCAGCCTTACCCGTTTGGTAAACCGCACAAAAAACCAGGATCTGGATCTGATGTGCTCCGCCGTAATCATTCAGCGACAGATCGGCGGAAACCTTGCAGTTATATTGGAGAATATTTCGGACACCATCAACCAGCGAATTCGTCTGCGCGGCGAGCTCAAGACCATGACGTCCGCCGGTAGATTGAGCGGATACATCATCGGCGGTATGCCGCTGATTATCATCGTGTTGCTGATGTTTGTGAATCCGAGCTATATCGATATGTTTTTTACTACGCATTCCGGCCGCGTTATGTTGGTTGTGAGCGTTATTCTTGAGGCAATCGGTTTTTCAATCGTCAATAAAATCGTCAATATTAAAATGTAAGGAAGGAGAAACCGCATGAGACTTGTTGTATTAGTATCCACCCTTGCGGTGTTTCTCTTTATTGTTGTAATTTTCAGCGGCGCTGGCAAAAAGCGCGATCATATGCAAAAACGTTTTGCTCAAATTGAAGAGAGCGAACGGATTTATAGCGATGATGAATTAAAGAAATCGTTTACCGAGCGTGTTTTTCGTCCCGCGATCAAGCAGATTTCGGAACGAATTCGACGAATGGCTGGAAAGAACAAATCGTCGGGGGCGAACAAATCCAACGCCAAACTGGAAAGACAGATTAAGTCGTCCGGCTTGCCGATTACGGCGCAGGAGTTTTCATTTATCAAGAGTCTGTTAGCGCTGATCTTTCTCGTCGGTGGAATTATTCTGTATTTGACGTTGAAAATTGATATGCTATACAAGCTTCTGATCATCGTTGTAATGATTTGCATTCCGGTCTATGGAGCAACATTTTTTCTGCGTTCGCAGGTGAAGTCGCACAAAGAAGCGATTGTGCGCGATCTGCCGGATGTCATGGACTTACTTGCCGTCAGCGTTGAAGCCGGTCTTGGCATGGACGCGGCAATTGTTCGGCAGTATTCCAAGAGCAAATCTGCCGTATTGTCCGAGTTGAACGGCGCGATCCGCGAGGTGCAGATGGGTGTTCCGCGCAGAATCGCGTTGAAAGAAATGGCTGATCGCTGCGACGTAAAGCAGCTAACGGCGTTTGTAACCGCTTTGCTGCAGGCCGATCAATTGGGCGTATCAGTAAAAAGCGTACTCCAATCGCAGGCGGAGAGACTACGTGTAGAGCGCAAACAAATGATTCAGGCCAAGGCGGCAAAAGCGCCAATCAAGATTATGCTGCCTACGGTCATGTTTATCTTCCCGGTTATTTTTATCATTTTGCTCGGACCGGCGGTCGTGAACCTGGTTGCAACTTTCAAATAAGGAGAAACGGATGAAAAAAGCGGAAATTCGCCACAACGGAGAAAAAATAGCGACTGTGTGGCATGCAAAGGGCTTTTTTGTCCGCTTGCGTGGTTTACTGGGGCGAACCCTGGAAGAGGATGGCGGGCTGATGCTTTCGCCGTGCAACTCAATCCATACAATCGGCATGAAGTACGCGATCGACGCGCTGTATCTGGATAAATCCTGGAATGTTTTACGGGTAGACGATGCGTTGCCGGTTGGCAAAGTTTGGCCGGCACAACGAGGCGCAAAGCACGTTTTAGAACTCTATGCGGGAAGTGCAAAAAAACACGCCATCGTGGCAGGAGACAAACTGGAGGTAATTCCATGAGCGAACATCTCGAACGAAATGATGACGCGATCGATTCTTTGCGCTGCCGTATGGACGCGGACGCGCGCTTTCGCCGCGCATTATCCGGCTACGATCCTTATGAAGTGCGGGTATACGTTGAAAATGTGAAACGCATTTTCGCGCAACAGGCAAAAGCGTCCAAAGAAGAACAGGAGTCGTTGATTGCGCAACTGGATTCTGCCAGAAGCGAAATTCAGGCACGCAATTATGCAATTAAAAAGCTCAAGGATCTTCTGGTCCAGAGGGAATCCCAATTAAGTTCGGCAAATGCGCGCATCAACACGCTCCTGCAAGCGGTCAAAAAACACGAGGCTGAGCGGGAAGAACTGGAACGTCTGCGTGCAGCGGCTGCTTCGCCCGACCTGACGACTGAACGTTTGCAGAAACTGCAGGATGAAGCGAAACAACTGCGCGCCGCTCTTGAGCAATCTTCAGAAGCGCTAGACGTGTGGAAAAACGAACGCGAACAACTAATTGCCGACAATGAGCGGCTGAAGCAAGAGCTGTATTATCAACGCAATACGCCGCAGCGTCCGGCGCAAGAGATTGAGGAGAACAGATTTTATGCTGCGCCCCCTGTGCAGCAGAGGCAGCCATATCAGGACCCGTATGCAGCGCAGCAGCCACAACAGAGGCAGGCTTATGCCGACCCGTATGCGCCGCAAAACGCGCCAGTACGGCCGCAATATGCGGAGCCGTATCCGGTTGAAAATCGATATGCGCCGGTTCAACCCGTGCCGCCTGTTCAGCAGGCGCAATCGGTGCAACCAGCACAACCAGCACAAAAGGATTTTTCTCAGGTTGCCGATAAGTTGGCGGCAATGTTTGCGGATGCATATCTGCTGATCAGCCAGTTCAGAAACAACACGGAGGAGCAGCCGGAATTACCCCCGCAGCGCCCCGGACAACCGTATATGCAGATTTTGCGACCGGACGGCGGTTATTCGGATAATCCATTTAACAGAAAGTAATAAAACCTTCGATATCTTATTATTATTTCAAATACAAAACAAACCGGCAAACGAAACGAATTGGTTCGCTTGCCGGTTTTTGTTTTCCTGTCTAATGATAGCTGGAGGATAGGATCAGTCCGTTCGCACGTAAATGGAATATTCGCTTTCGAGCAGAATGGATTTCCAAATCATCCCCTGTTGAAGCGTCGCTATGGGAGTATAATCATCCATGCTGATCGCGTCGCCAAACACCGCGGGCAAATTCACCCATCCGAGCAGCACATTTGGAATACCGCGCGCCGCCCAAGCAAGAAAGTTTGCCTGATTTGTCTCGTCATCCGCGCGCTGATGCGTCATATAGGCGAGGGAATCCGCACCGCCGTTGAGATTGGAAACTATATTTTTATCAAAATAAGGCAATATGGTTACGCCGCCGGAATAGTTGGTATCTACTTGAATCGAGCCGGTAGCGGCGTCTTCTTCCTCGCGCCAACTGCACATGATCAAACGATCTTCCAAATGATTTTCTTTCAAAACGGCAGATGCAGCGCGTCCATACCCGTAAGGATAGGTGATTTCATTGCAACAAGCCGTTATCGTCCAGAAAATCGATACAGAGAGGATTAAAACCGCGCAGAAAACTCGCAACGCATGACGAAATTCTTCGATTTTTGCTGCACGTTGGCTTTCAGCAGATTCTTCTGCTGTGTCCTGCGAGGATAGTGGCGTGTTTTCTGCCCGCATACCAGCATCCACCCAAAACCAGAAGAGAAGAAAGAGCGTTGCAGTACCAATATGATAAAGATGAAAATAGACGGTTGAGCTAAAGAGCGCATAGAGCGAATATGGCAAAACGAGCAGCAACGTCGTTTTTTTCGGGCGCGAAAGAAACAAAAGAGCAACCCAAAAGAGTATGCCGAGGAATATGCCGGTTACAAATACCGTGGGATCAAACGGCTCAACCGAAAGATTCCCGACCGCACTGAAACAATTGTAAAACGTTGCATCCGCTGGCAGAATGATGGAGGTATAAAGAATGCGAGTCAGGAAACTGTTCTGCACGTTTTGGCTGGTCACCGCGTATGCATCGGCACTTGGTATGATTTCCAAAATGAAAACAACTGCGAGCAACAGCAACAATCCAAG
>QKAN01000109.1 GCA_003246365.1 Clostridia bacterium | reverse complement strand
ATGAATATTCTTCAAAGATAATCGACCGTCTGGTGTAAGAATCACCCCTGTTACTAATTTGTAACCCGTTGGCTTATAGCATTTTGTTTTATTTTTAGAAATTTTATAATGATTTTTGTTTACTATATCAAACACTTTTCGCTTGAACAATTTAGAAAATCTCATTTTTCCAGAAAAAACAACATCGTCAATATATACCGTCATAACATAATTGTGATTATCCGCAAGCTCTTTTAATTCTGAGAACATATTATGATTAACCAAATAAGATAGTACTGGGCTGGTCGGAAAACCTGACCCCAAATGCTTCCTGGTTTTTACCCCTTTGTTCTCTAAGAATCGGTTAATTTCTTCTATGTTTTGATAATATTTTTTATCAAGATCAATGGTTGTAAGATTTGTTAACATCTCAGCAATATCTGGCGGGTTTCTTAAATCCTCAAGAAAAAATCTATATACTCGGTCCCTAGAAACTGAGGGGAAAAAAGCTGTTAAGTCGATTTTGAACAAAAACTTACCATTGGCATGTTTTAATGCATTATATTTATATGAACGATCTTCTCCTTTAATTCCAGAAAAAACATAATTGGGAACGCATATTAAACTCAAATGTTTTTTAATTTTCTTCTGAATCTGCTTGAGTTCAAATCTTGGTTTTTCTAAAAGTCTTGGTTTGCTTTTACTTTTATCAATTTCTGGGAAAACACGCTCACTAACCCAAGATTGAGTTGATTGTTCTTTCTCGATACCAAGTATTTTAAACAATTGTTTCTTTGACTTGATGCAATATAATTTACATGAAAAATCAATCATGTTGTTCCTCGATTAAGTTGGCATTAATTCCTTGTTGCTACGCTGATTGCCAAGCGGATAAAATCAGGTAGCAGTTCCGGATAGATTTGTGATACAACCAGCGCTATCAAAATCAAAGCAAAAACATAAGCAATGATAATGACTGTTTTGAGCTTGTCGATCGAGGAATTAGATGTTTCTTTGATCTCAATAGTACAGTTAATAAATGTAACATTTCCTCTGAGATTTCGAAAATCCGCCCTTTTCATCAAACTCACCTCCTTTCTGTTATTGACCCACAATTACTTGCAGGGTCTCCACAGTTCAATAACATACAGGAGGAATTAAGCGTGTATCACTAATGCCAACAGAATCCCGTCTCCACTTTCGTGGAATTTATTAATCAGTCGTATCGCTCTTATTTACGAGTAATCCTTGTTCCATTACCGAAGTACCGCTATGCGGATTCAATATTCCGGAAAATTCGTAATTGTATGCAAGTCGTTCACTGTGCATCGCATATCGTGCGTCGCGCTGATTAAGATGCATCTTACTTTCGCAAGATGCCACATGTAGCAGTCTACATGCCAGTTGTTTGGGAGAACAATGCTTACACGCTGGTAAATGCATTATATCATACAATGGTACGTTGTAATAGTCCGCCCTGAACCAAAATTTTGAAAATACTGTGAAGATTCTATCTGTCGAAAGCACCCATTTAAGATTTCTTGAAATTCACGAATTCATCGAGTTGTACAGAATAAACAATTAAAATCTTGTATACATAAAACTGATTAAAGTGGGAAACAATAAATATTTCTTACTCATAATCTAAAGAACTCAATAATCCTTATTCTATTTGAAATATCTCTATTATTCCATGCTATAATATAAATAGATAAAAACCTTAATCTCACCTTCCCCTACCGACCAAACAACTGAATATCGACACGGCAACTATCATTTCTTGCTCTGTTACCAATCTGGACCAATCGGAAGGAGTGGCAGCTATGACGACGAAAAAAGACGTTACCACAAACCCACCCGAACAAGTTCCCACAGCAGACGTGAAGTGCCCATACTGTAACGACACCGGATTCTATCGTCCGGCGGATTGCAGCGGCGATCCGCGCTTTGACGACCCGGACTATTACGCGCCGTGCCCCTATTGCGACATTTCCTCTTGCGAGGAAAACCCGGATGTTACCCCGCCGGAACCGCCCTATGACCCGCAGCCGAAGGCAAGCGGATACGAACTTCAAATCTTCGGCATCATCGGCATCGTCGGCCTGCTCACAGCGGCGATTATCGGCATTATCAAAGCGATCACATTATCGCAGCGCGGCGAAATCCCGAACCTGTTTCATAACCACTATGCAGTCGGTTGGGCGCTATTCGCGTTCTCACTCTTGTTGTTGTCCGGCGCCGTCGTCTGGATTGTGCATGTGCTGAGGCGGAAAAGCTAAATCCTGATCCGTTGATCATTCTCGAACTGAAACACGTATCTTATTCTTAAAGGAGCTCCTGAATGCATACCCTGACCGCCATTCAAAACCGCACAAGCTACCGCGGCAAATATGACCCCACCCCCGTGCCGCGCGAACATCTCCAGCAGTTGCTTGAAGCGGGGTTAGCTGCTCCTTCCGGTTGTAATAAACAGACGACGAGCCTTATCGCCGTTGACGACCCGGCCCTGCTAAAGCAGCTCAACGCACTGACCGACAGTAAGATCGGACAGACCGCGCCCGCGATGATTCTTGTGCTCACGCGGCGCATCATCGCCTATCGCGACCGCACCTATTATGTGCAGGACTATGCCGCCGCAATCGAGAACATTCTGCTCGCGGCCGTATCACTCGGATACGAAAGCTGCTGGGTCGAAGGCCAGATCACAGACGTAGACCAAATCGGCCGCCAAATGACAGATGTGCTCGGCGTACCGCAGGACTACGAACTGGTTTGTTATCTGCCAATCGGCAAAGCGGCGGAAGCAACCAAACGCCCCAACAAACAACCATTTCACGAACGCGCCTGGTTCAACGGGTTCAAAACATCCAAATAATGTAACGATGTCACAAATTAATGCGGGTTATTAAGCCCGCATTTTTGTAAAATTGCGGCAGGATTACGTCATCTTGTATCTTTCATGTCATTTCTAATAATGTCCTTGTAACAAATTGTAATTCCATATAAAATACTATATAGAATCGTACTTTGTGGTTTTTTGACTTTATTAAGCCTTTTGTTTTAGCGTTGCTATTGAATATATTTGATTCTCGGAGTATCGGAAATGGAAGAGCAAAAAAAGACCCCACCGCCTGCGCGATCTATGGTTCTTGTTGATGCAATTGTTTTTTTTGTCGCGCTTATGCTCATCGCCGCGTTTGTTATGCCACAAGGAAAAGAGTTTCTTGCGGGCGTTTTCGCAGCGGCAGTACAAGAAGCATCCGTTCCATCGCCAACCCCTACCGCAACAGTTACCGCTCAACCGACTGCAACACCGTCCCCAACCGTTGCCCCTACGCCAACGCCGGAGCCGGGCGACTTTTCCGCCGCGTTCGAGCAGGCGCAGCTTGCCGACGGAATGGATTACGTATATGAATGCGACGATTACAAAATCGGCATCGATGAGGTTTGCGTTGGAGACGCGGTTCTTCTGGTTGCCGATGTTTACATCCGCGATATCCATGTTCTGAAAACAGCATTTGCGCACGACAGTTTTGACAACGACAGCTCAAAATATGAGAATATCATCGAGCTTTGCCAGGACAACAATGCGATGTTTGCCGTCTCCGGCGATTATGTGGCCATCCGCACAGACGGCGTCGTCATTCGCAACGGGGATTTGCTTCGCAACAGCTACAGCAGCGACATGTGCGTGCTTTATGTAGACGGCACGATGGCGGTTTATGAAAAGCGTGAAAAAACAGCGGCTGAACTCAACGACGGCAGCGTCTGGCAAACCTGGATATTCGGCCCGGCTCTGTTGGACGATAACGGCAAATCGATGGAAATCGAAAATAATCTTTCCCGTTTGAATCCGCGCTGCGCAATCGGCTACTACTCGCCGGGTCATTATTGCTTTGTCATCGTGGATGGACGGCAGCAATACTATTCCATCGGCATGACGCTCACCGAACTCTCCGCCTATATGGAAAGCCTCGGCTGCAAATCGGCCTATAACCTAGACGGCGGACAAACCGCACAAATGGTGCTGGACGACGGTCTCGTCAACCAACCGACCAATGGTGGGCGCCGCGTTGGAGACATCATCTATCTGGAAAGGATGGACAACGACGAATGAAGCAATATGGGTTCCGCTTATGGTTTGCAAACGCGCTAATCGTTGTTTCCGCGCTGGTACTTGTCGTTTTTCTGCTTGAACAAGTCTTGCCGGGGTTCCAAGAAGCCGCTTCCTGGCTCATTCCGATCCTTGTCCTTCTCGTTTGCGTCAGCGCGCTCGTCTTTGCTGCTTTTGAGGCAATTTTCATCTATCGAAACTGGAAAAAAGAAACAGTTGTTCAACCGTCAATCGAAGAATTTTTACCCGTAAACGAAAAACCGATTCAATTAGATACGGCTTCCGTCGAGGATACGCCCGATACCGTTTCGTAAGACTCAACAAATATCGTTTATAAATGAGTGAGATTTTTTAATTGCGCAATCCCGGTTTTGTCGGTGATTGCGCAGTTTTTTGTTTATCATCTATATTATTCGATGTTCATCTAATATTACATATTGACATTTATCAAATTCATGATATGCTTTATTCGATCATCATGAAAGGTTGTGTTTTATGGAAAGCGAAGCATTAGGATATCGCGCATTAAAAACGCAGCAGGAATATCTGAAACTGATTGCGGCGAACGTCATCAACCGATTTGGCGATTCGATCGACGCAATCGCCATCGCATGGCTGATGTACGAAATTACAAACAGCGCGGCACTGATGGCCCTCATCCTCGGATTGAACTATATTCCGACGATTCTCTTGCAGCCGTTTACCGGTGCGCTGGTTGAAGGGATCAGCAAAAAGCGGATCATGATACTGTTCGACATCGGCCGCGGTCTGGTTGTTGCCGGTGCTGCGGTGTGCTATGCTGCCGGAATATTGTCCCCCGCGCTCTTAACCGCCATGATGCTGTTGATTTCCACGATGGAGGCGTTTCGGGTTCCCGCCAGTTCGGCGGTTGTGCCAAAGTTGCTTACCAAAGAACTGTTCAAGGTCGGCTCGGCGCTCAATCAAACAGCAAGCCGCGTGACCGAATTCATCGGTCTGGCAATCGCCGGCGCGGTGGTTGCGGCGGTTGGTTGTCATGGCGCACTGCTGATTGATGCCGCTACATTCTTTCTCTCCGCGCTGATCATCGGCTTTATCCGCGTTAACGAAACCCTGTCCGAAGAAAAAGTCAGCATCCGCTCCACGGCAGAGAGTTTTCGTGAAGGGTTGTCGTTAATCCGGACGTCGCGTGTGTTGATCATTCTGATGCTTATCGGTGCTTTGATCAACTTTATGTTTGTGCCGTTTAACGCCTATGCCGTTCCGTTTATTACCGACTATTTAAAAGGCGGCGCGGAGGTTCTAGCCATTCTGAACATCATCATCGTCGCTTCGCTGGGTCTCGGCTCTTTCGTCGCCCCGAAAATCAAACGCATCTCCGGCAAAACTCAGCTTATCGTATGCGGGCTGATCGAAAGCGTCTGCCTCTGCGCATTTGCCGCCGGCGGATATATCAGCGCGCATGTGCTGCAATACGGGGTAATATTTGCCATCTGCGCAGTCCTCGGATTTTCAGCCGGAATTTCCAACGTCGTCTACAACGCGGCGTTTCTCACACTCGTTCCACCCGATTTTATGGCGCGTGTGTCTGGCATTTCGGTTGCAATCCTTGTCAGTTCCATTCCGCTCGGCAACTTCCTCTGTTCCGCGCTGGCAGCAGTGCTGCCGGTTCCGGTTGCAATTTTCGCCTCGGGTATCTTTAGCGTAATTTTGTTTCTGATGCTTACGCGCGTAAAAAGCCTTGAAGCGTTGTAATGTTTTGTGTTTGCCGTTTTCGTCTGCTATACTGAACTTGCAGTCTCTGTAAACGAAATCTGGTTATCGGAATCTGCTGAAAGACAGGAGAACTATGATGAACACCATCCGGTTGCATCCGCTTGATATGAGACGCGAAGCCGTCTCCGCATTGGCCCGGCTTGCCTATCGCGGAGATGACGTGCGCGCGGGAGACGTGCGCCGCGCGGCGGAATACTACAGCAAAAAATACAACATCGATTTGGATCGTTTTTCCGGCATGATCGAAGCATATGAGTATTTTACGAAGCGATTTACCTGCGATGAAACGGAGCTTACCGCGCTGTTTTCCAACCCGGAAGATATGGAAACGAACATCAACGACATCCTGACGCAGATTCGCTTCAACTTCGGCGACGAGCGCATGCACGACCTGAATCTGCGCATCGGGCTGTTTCTTTCGGACGAGAAGGATGAGCCGGCGTTTGAACACAGCGGCGTGTCAGATCTGTTTGCATATCTGGAGCGCTCGGTCAATTCTGCCGATGCTCGCTGGCTGCTAGGCGATGCAATCATCCGGTTTGAAGATTATCTTGCGCGCGCAGACCGCCTGATCGACCAGGCGGAAACGATTCTTCGGGATGTTTCACATCTGCTGATTCCTTATGCGGAGCATTCTTTGCAGGAGTGGAACGCGCTGCAAAGTGACGAAGCGTTTTGGGATCGGCTAGCAACGAATGGATTCCGCTCGGATTGCCGGGAGGCGGACGTTTACCCTCTCGTTTTCATGTTCACGAGCATTTCCCTGCACTCCAACATCATCAGCGCTGACTATTTTCACGAAAAAGAACGCTCTATTATTTCTTATGGCGTATTGATCGACGACATCGGCTTGAGTGATCAATCCCTCCGGGATCAGTTGGAAATTGTATATAGCGTTTTGCATGCGTTGGACGATAAGAAACGCCTTCAGATCCTTTCCTCGCTCAGAACCCGCCCGCTTTACGGGCAGGAGCTTGCGGGTATGACGGAGCTTTCCCCTGCAACCATCTCGCATCACATGGGAGAGCTTGCGGGAAGCGGGCTTGTCACAATCGAAAAGCAAGGCGTCAAGCTGTTGTATCATCTCAACGAAACACGCATCCGAGAATTCACTACAATACTCGAAAACACGCTCCTGCGCTAACAATGTCTAAAGGCCCGCTTCGCGCGGGCTTTTCGTATTTTGGTCACAGTGCGTAATAATCAGCAGGGATAAGATCAAATTGAAATTGTTGGGAGGTATCTATTATGAACCCGATCGAACCAAGTGCGAAAATTAAAGCGTTTTTCCAACCCAACTCAAAATGGGCGGAACCGCTCGCGCTGCTCCGCGAACTGCTGTTGTTTGGCGGTCTGGTTGAAGATTTTAAATGGGGAAAACCTTGCTACACGGTAAACGGTATTAATACCATTATTTTATTTGAATTCAAAGAGTCCTGCGCAATCGGCTTTATGTCCGGTTCCCTGTTAAAAGACGAAGCGCATATTCTGGAAGCGCCGGGAGAACACTCTCAGGCGATGCGAATGGTCAAATTCACGGATGCGGATCAGGTTCGGGCACGGGCTGCTATCTTGCGGGATTATATCGCCGAAGCCGTCGCCAATGTGGAGGCTGGTCGCAAAGTCGAGTTTGAACACAGGGAAATTGAAATACCGGAAGAATTTCAGGCCATTCTGGACAAGGACGCGGCCGCAAAGTTGGCTTTCTATTCGCTGACGCCGGGGCGGCAACGGGCATATCTGTTGTATTTTTCCGACGCAAAGCAGTCAAAAACCCGTATTGCCAGAATTGAAAAATATTTGCCGCAAATTCTAGAATCAAAGGGCATTTTGGATCGGGATTAATAAAAATCCGGCATGGACAATGTCCATGCCGTTTTTTATTGCAGAATAATATTTTATCTTGCGTCTACACATTTTTATGAAATCGCTTTTTTGATTCTCCATGTTTCGCTTTCGTTTAGTAAAAGCGTTAAATGCGTGCCATCCTCCTCGTGCGATTCCTCAAGTATCGTAGCCGATTGGCGAATCATCTGGAGCGCGGCATATTTCTCGTATGGAACGACAATATCCAGCCGCACCTGTGTTTTTGCGAGTGCCTCTTGAATCGCTTGCAGCAATTCGTCGATTCCGGATCCCTTTGCCGCGCTGATGGCAATTGCGCCGTTGTTGCGCGGTTTTGCTTCTGGCTTGTCGATCTTGTTGTAAACATCAATTCTCGGTGTGTCCAGCGCGCTGAGCGTTCCAAGAACCTCTTCAACAACATGCATCTGAACATCGTAATAGTCGCTTGAGCAGTCCACCACATGCAAAATTAAATCCGCATCGCTGACTTCGTCCAGCGTGGAACGAAACGCATTGACCAGATCATGCGGCAGCTTGTTGATAAACCCGACCGTATCGCTCAGCAGGCATTCCGTGCCGTTCGGCAGACAGATCTTTCGCACGATCGGGTCGAGCGTTGCAAAGAGCTTGTCCTCCGCCAACGCGTCCGCGCCGGACAGCAGGTTGAGCAGCGTCGATTTTCCCGCGTTGGTATAGCCGACGAGCGCAACAACCGGTATCGGGTTTGCCGCGCGTTTCGCCCTGCGCAGTCCCCGCTGCTTCTCAATTTCCGCCAGTTCCTGCTCCAGTTCAAAGACACGCCTGCGGATGCGACGGCGGTCTATTTCCAGCTTTTTTTCACCGGGTCCGCGCATGCCAACGCCGGATGCACCCTGTCTGGAAAGCACTTTACCCATGCCGAGCAGACGCGGCAGACGATATTTCAGCTGCGCGAGCTCCACCTGCAACTTACCCTCGCGAGACTGCGCGCGCTGCGCGAAGATATCCAGAATCAGCATCGTGCGGTCAATGATCGGCAGCCCCAATATCAATTCCAAATTTCGCAGTTGTATTGCAGTCAACTCATCGTCAAACACGAAGATATCCGCTTCTACCGCGGATGCGGTAAGCGCAAGCTCTTCCGCCTTACCGGAACCGATATAGGTTGCCGGATCAACGCTCCGCTTCCTCTGCTGTTCCCGCGCAACAACCTTAATGCCGGCGGTCTCGCAAAGCTCCGCAAGCTCCGCGATCGTATCGTAGCCGTCCGTGCTTTCTATTCCCGCCAGCACCGCGCGATCCGGTTTGATTTCAACGATGTTATAGGTGTCGGTCAGCAGGCGTTTGTCCGCCTCCAGAATCGCGTCCATCAGTTGCTTTTGCGGCAGATGATGCGCGCGCATCGGCCCATACCAAACGGGAATGCGCTCGTCGTTTTCCATGTCGCCTATGAACGCCGCATATACGCTGCTCGCGCGTCTGTCTTTAACCCCGATGGCGCACATCGCGTCCAGGCGAAGCGCGTTAAGCGAACCGATATCAACATCGGAAAGATACCCTGTTTCATTGGGGTGCGTGTGGATGCAGCGAACACCGCTAAGGCGGTCGATGTTACGCACAAGGCGCATCTCTTCCATGTGTACGGAATGATCGTCTCCCACGCGGACATCTTCTATCTTGCCCATGCGGGATACGTAAACAAGCACTTCGCGGTTAATCAGCGAAGTGAAGCGCACAAGCGCATCGCAAACATCGTCCGAAAGGAACTCGTCCGCGGACATCTCCATGTCGTAAAGCAACAGCATTTCATTGAGCACGATGTCCCGTATGCCGTTAATATTCCCGTGAATTTCCTTTTTCATGCAGTAATTTTGAATGTTTCCATTTCTTCACAATTGCGTTTTTGGCCAAAACTTCGGCCTTTTTTCGCTTATGCGTATCATATCACCCATTTCACTTGTTGACAATGAAAAGACATCTTGCTATATTAGTAATCGCTTAACTGTTAATCGGTTAACATTTTCAATGGGAGGCGTTATCTTGGATACCCACAAACTTGGTAAACGAATTATGGTTTTGCACATGATGCGAAAAAGAGTAATGCATGAAGCGCAGCATGAGCAGGAAATCATACCCGGTCAATACCCGCTTTTAAAATACCTAAGCAAGAACCCCGGCGCTTCGCAGCAGGAGCTGGCAAACATGCTGTTTGTTTCCCCCGCATCGGTCGCACAGTCGACAAAGCGTCTTCAAAAAGCGCACTTGCTGGAAAAAACGAGCGACCCGGACAATCTCCGAAAAAATCGCCTGCGCGTAACCGCAGCCGGACAGACCGCCGTCGACACGTTTCACGCATTAGCAGACGATGTCGACCGCCGAACGTTCCAGGGATTTTCCGAAGAGGAAATGAATCTGCTTCTTGAATTCCATAACCGCATGATCAAAAATCTGGCGACGGACGAGGATCTTCAAATGCTCCTCGCGATGGATGAGAGAGACAGTAAGGACACACCCGAACCACAGCGCCGCAACGAACCGTAACCAAATTTGGTTACTGAAAACGCGATGCATACCATGAAAGGGCAATCAACGTTTTCGGCAACTGCTTCACTATAAATGGAGGATAAATTAATCTGCATGTTAAAAAAACTCTCTGCCTTTATCGGCAAATACAAAACGCAAGCGATTCTATCGCCTCTCCTCGTTTTGTTCGAGGTAGTGCTGGAAGTCTATATTCCACTCTACATGGCGAAAATCGTAGACGTCGGCATTCCGAACCAGGATTTCGGCTATATTTTAAAGATGGGTGGCATGATGGTGCTCATGGCAATCGGTGCGCTTCTTTTTGGTGCGCTTTGCGCCCGCGTCGCCGTAGTTGCCAGCAACGGCATGGCCACCAACCTGCGGAAAGGACTGTTTGAACGAATTGAATCGTTCTCCTTTAAGAACACCGATCATTTTACGACGCCGTCGCTCATCACACGGCTGACAAACGACGTCAACAACATTCAAAACTCGTTTCAGATGATCATCCGCATGCTCGCTCGCGCGCCGTTTATGCTCATCCTCGCTTCTGTGATGGCATACCGCATCAGCCCGCGTCTCTCGGTCATCATCTTCAGCGCAATTCCCATTCTGGCGATTGTGGTCGGCTTTCTCTCCAAAATTGCGTTTCCGCGTTTTGAAGCCATGCTGAAAAAATATGACAGCATGAACGCCAGAACGCAGGAAAACCTCGTTGCCATTCGCGTCGTAAAGGCGTTTGTGCGCGGCGATTATGAAACCGTGAAATTCAAGGATGCAGCAGCGGCGCTCAAGACCGCACAGCGACGCGCAGAAAAAGTGCTCGTGTTCGCCATGCCGGTCATGCAGTTGACAATGTACACCAGCATCCTGCTCGTTCTTCTCGTCGGCGGACAAGATATTCTCGGCGGCAACCTTTTGACTGGTCAGCTCATGAGTTTCATCAGCTACATCACGCAAATTCTGATGTCCCTGATGATGATCTTGATGGTGTTCGTCACGCTTGTGCTTTCGAGCGCATCTGCAAAGCGTATCATTGAAGTGCTGGACGAAACACCGGCAATCAACGACAGCGAAGCGGACACCGCGCTCAAAGTTGAAGACGGCAGCGTGGAGTTTCGCAACGTGAGCTTTAGCTATGCAGAGGATGCAAAGAATCTGACGCTCACAAACATAGACCTTTCCATCCGTTCCGGCGAAACCATCGGTATCATCGGCGGCTCCGGCTCGGCAAAGACCACGCTTGTGCAACTGATTCCGCGTCTTTACGAGGTGTATTCCGGCGAGCTTCTCGTCGGCGGACACAACGTAAAGGATTATAAAATCGAAGAATTGCGCGCCAGCATCGGTATGGTGCTGCAAAAGAACGTGCTCTTCTCCGGCACTATCAAAGAAAACCTGCGCTGGGGTAATGAAAACGCGACGGACGACGAACTCGTCGCCGCCTGCAAGGCGGCGCAGGCCGACGCATTCATTCAATCCTTCCCGGACGGGTACGACACGGTGCTTGGGCAAGGTGGCGTTAACGTCTCCGGCGGACAGAAGCAGCGTCTTTGCATTGCGCGAGCACTCGTCAAGAATCCGAAGATTCTGATTCTGGACGATTCCACCAGCGCGGTTGATACCGCGACGGATGCGGCAATCCGCGGGGCGTTTGCGGAAAACCACGGACAT
>QKAN01000032.1 GCA_003246365.1 Clostridia bacterium | reverse complement strand
GCGTTGCAGATAAAACATTCTTCCTACAGGTTTGATGAGCGATTGCGTCATGAAATTCCTCAGTGTGTTGCTTTGTTGTTGTGTAAACACGTGCGTGCCAAAGTAATTCGGCGATAATTCTTCGTTGGTGATGCTTTCCATCGTGCGCGCCTCCAAACGTTTTGATTGCCACAAGTAGATCGGTTAGAAGGGGAAGGTTGCTATTTCCCGGTTAATCGTTGATGTCCTTGACCGTATCGCCCTTGAGCAGCTGGCCGGAAACCATGATCTGCTGCGGCAGCGCGGTCTTTGGCTGCTCGATGAGTTCAACAAGCTTTGCCGCGGCTTCCCGTCCCATTGCCTCTGCGTCCTGCCGATAGGTGGTCAGGCGCGGGCGGAGCACCTGCGAAAGAAGGATTCCGTCATAACCCGCGACGCTCATGTCTTCCGGAATCGAGATGCCCTGCCGTTCAAGTTCGTTCATGCCGCCGATAAAGGAAAAATCGTCAGGGTAGAGGATGCAGGTCGGGCGATCGCCGAGCGCGAGCAGCTCTCGCGTGGCGAGCCCGCTGAGCTTCGGGTCGTGGTACAAAGCGGGTTTGATATAGTATTCCGGCACCTTGATGCCGAGACTCGCGCATGTTTTGTTGAAGCTGATGAGTCGCTTCTGCGTAACGGACGTATCTTCGCCGTGGATAAAGGCGATTTTGCGATGACCCATCTCGTAGAAATAGTGCACCAGCGCGGAGACACCGCCGATGTTATCCGAAAGCACGGAAGTGCGGTTGTCATAGACGAAATCGAGCGAAACAGTCGGTATTTCGCTTGCGATGAGCTTCAGCACCGCTGGATCGGAAAAATCAACAGAGGCAATGATCACGCCGTCGCAATTGCGATATTTCGCGTGCTCATAATAGTCCATTTTAAATTCGCCGATGTCTTTGCTGATAAATGTGATGTCGTAGCCAAGCCGCTCTGACTCGACCTTGAGGCTGTCGAGAATCGACGAAAAGTATTCGTGCGTAAGGCCGCAGGCCGTCTTGTCGACAAACAGAACCCCGATGTTGTGCGAACGTCCGAGCTTTAGTCCGCGCGCCGTCGCGTTCGGTAAATAGCCCATCTCTTTTGCGACACGGCGAATTTGCGCGATGGTATCCGCACCGATATCCGTGTGTCCGTTGAGCGCTTTGCTCACCGTTGCGCGCGAAACGCCGCAGCGCTCGGAAATATCCTTGATCGTCACCATGATGTTATATCCCGCCTGTCGAACGAAGTTAGAGAACCGATTGACGATAGCATCATCGTCGGTAAAACCAGCTGAACATTATGAAATAGAATTGTGCAAAAAGAATAAGTAAAATTAAGATATCCTTAAACGATTTCGCGCTTTTGATTATAGACGCTTCTTTTTCGCTTGTCAATACAATCCAGGGTCAAAAAAGGTGTTTCGAAATGTAAAATATTGGCTTGTACGCTAACTATTTTTTTAGAACGGGTGAAATACGGATCAGAAAGCGTACAAAGAACGATAAACAAACATAATCAACTAAATCGATTAAGTTGAGTTTGAGTAACATTTGGTTCGGCCACGATAGCCGGAATCAGACGCAATATCTCTTGCACAAACACTGCAAAACGCTTCAATCGGGCGATTTTTCATTGCGCGACCATACAAATCGTGTATAATGTAAGAATTAAAGCGACGCTATGCCTGCTGTTATTCTTCGTCAGGCGCACATGCATTCCCAATCACACGAATCATCACTTCCGATCCGGCCGGATCATCCATCCCTATGGAGGAACAATCACATGGACTGGAACAATATGAAGATCATCTGGACGGACGAAGCGCCGGTCTATTTGCAGCTTGCGAATTACTTCTCCGCGCGGATCTCCTCCGGCGAACTGCGGGAAGGAGACGCACTGCCGACCGAGACGGCCTTGTGCAAGATGCTCTCTATCAGTCGCTCTACCGTTCGCCAGGCGTTTCAGATGCTGGAAGAAGAGGGCGTGATCGTGCGCAAGAAGCGCGTCGGTACGCGTGTTTGCAAGCCGAAGCTCAAGCGCAGCATCAACAACCTCTACAATTTCACGACGGAGATGATTGCGTTGGGGCTTACGCCGAGCTCCAAGGTGCTCTCGTTTACTACCGTCCATCCGCCGGTAAAGATCGCGGAGACACTGCAACTCGCACCGGGCGAGACCTGTTTTCGCATTGAGCGCCTGCGTCTTGCGGACAGCGAGCCGCTCCTGATGGAGACTGCATATATACCCACACGCATCTGCCCCCAGCTTGTACGGGAACAGCTCAACGATTCGCTGTATGCGACGATTCGTGAATGCTCCGGTTCGTCTCCGCAGGAAGCAGTGGAGATTTATGAAGCGGTCACGCTGAACAAGCGCGACGCAGAGCTTTTGCATATGCGCGCGGGTGAGGCGGCTTTCCGTATCCAGCGCATTTCCAAGAATACGGCTGGCGAAATCTTTGAATACTGCGTGGAGCTTGCGCGCGGGGACAGCAACAAGTTCCAGATCGTGCTGAAGAACTCCGGCGTGCAGTATTCACGCGTGCGATAAACGACTATTCCACAGCATACATTAGCAAGAGCACTGTTTGAACTAGACTCCTGAAAAATAATGCTGGTATTTTTCAAAAACCGGTATTATAATCAAAATAGCTGAAACCGTTCAGCTTCGTTAAACCGGTGATTTGCAGATCGAAAGCACAAATCACCTCCAAGTTCGGGCAACCGTGCCCGACGAAGAACCAATGAGGACCCGAATAGAAAACGAATGATACGCCGTATGACAGTAGTCAGCGGCTATTGGTGTTTTTGGCGAACGCAAAAATGCCATGAAAAACGAGTATTATGTATGGAAAAAGCGCATACATAATGCGAAAATGAAGCGGCAAAAATGCCAATTTCACGTTAAATTCACATCAATTTTACCTGCATTTGATGTTGTGGAAGAATAGTCACAAAAAATAACATAATAGTGGTTGATTTATTATGAAATAGAAAGTATAATGACAGCGAAGTAAATGAAAGGAGAAACAGTAACATGATGAAAGTCAACGTGACCAACCTCAGACGCTTTTTCGAAATCGTCAACAACAGCGAAGGTTCGATCAAACTGATCGTCGCTGAACGCGAGCCGGAAGAACTCAAGGGAAACACCTTTGTTCAGAACCTCTTG
>QKAN01000051.1 GCA_003246365.1 Clostridia bacterium | reverse complement strand
TACCCATCGTCGAGAGTATCTTGATTGCCTCTCTCAAGGAGTTTCTGCCAACGTTTAGCTCACTTGCCAACTCAAACTCACTTGGTAATCGATCTCCAATTCGGAACCGGCCTGTGGAAATTGCCTTCGTGATCTGATGAATAATCTGTTCTACGACCGAAGAAGAATCGATTGGTTCCATCGCGTTTGTGAATACATCCATCGCATGTCACACATCCCATGTCTGAGTAAGCATCTTTGATGTATTCAGATTACCTGTTTCCGCCCCGCATTGCATCGGTAAAACATAGGCAAACCTGTGGCAATGTTTCCCTTGCGATATCGTTTTTGTTATGATGTTAATGAATAAGAGGTGATCAAGTATGTCTAAACGAATTTATATCGCGGACGACGAATTGAATATCCGGGATTTGATGCACAGCTTTCTGGAAAAAGCGGGTTACGAGGTTCGTTCTTTTCCGGATGGAGACGCTCTCTTAACCGCTTTTTATCTCGAGCCGGCAGATCTGGTAGTTCTGGATATCATGATGCCAGGCACAGATGGGCTGCAAATTTGCAACAAGCTGCGGAATCGATGCAGCGTACCAATCATCATCGTTTCGGCAAGAGACAGCGAGCTCGACCGGATCACCGGCATCACCATGGGAAGCGATGATTATCTCGTAAAGCCGTTTTCTCCGCTGGAACTCGTCGCCCGGATCAACAGTATATTTCGAAGAATCGAGTTGGACCGCGGTCAAACGATGCAGACCACCGTTTCATACGGCAATATCTCGCTAAACGCAGCAACGCATGAAGCAAGATTTGATGGAAATCCGATCAACCTCACTCCAACCGAGTTTTCATTGCTGTATTATCTCTTCTCGAATAGTGATCGCGCGGTATCCAGAGAAGAGTTAATCAAAAATGTTTGGCAATTTGAATCAAATGCGGATACGCGCGCTGCAGATGACGTGCTGAAAAGGCTGCGCAAGAAGCTGGCCGTGAGTGACGTATCAATTGATTCCGTCTGGGGCTTTGGCTTCAAACTCAGTCGAAAGGATTCTATATGAAACGAATCCGGAATAGTATTCTAAGCCCTTTTGCATGGTTGATCGTTCTGATGACCGTGCTGGTATTGATCGTTTTTAATCTTGCCATCCGCAGGAGTGTTGAAGGGTTTATCCGCAACGAGCTGGAACGCTCCATTGATCGCGCAACAGACATGGTTGATGTGCGTTTGGAGCAATCCTCTACCTATTCTCAGAGTGCGGAGATGTATCAGATCATTATCCACGATTTCATGAATATTTCGCGGCAAACTGCAAACGTTGAAATTCTGATACTCGGGAACGGTGGTAAAGTACTCTTTCCGGAAACATTTGATGGCTCAGCAATTACTGACGAAATTTCTGAAACCGCATATAGAAAATCCTTTGGCGCAGATGGTATCGTAACATTCAACGACGCCGGAGGGACATATCTGGCGCAATATCAAGAATTTCACATCGATCAGAACCACTTCATCGCTTTACTGTTTGTCGGGGTTCTCAGCGGCGCCCTACAAATCGTCACGATTGTAAACATCACCCTGATCGCCGTATTGATCGCCGTTAGTTTAGCCGCAATCCTGATTTCTTCCCGCATCGCTGGAAGAATCTCCGGCCCGATCGCAGCGACCGCAGATGCAGCCTCAAAAATCAGTATCGGAGATTTCGTAACCGTTCCGGTCGATAGCAGCAGTCGTGAAGGTTATGAGCTAACCGCATCAATTAATAAGATGAGCAAGCATCTGCAGCAATATTATGAGCTGCAGACCAGTGCAATACAAAACGCTTCGCACGAATTGCGTACTCCGTTGATGAGCATTCAGGGCTATGCGGAAGGGATTGAAAATGATGTTTTCCCGGACAACAAGCAAGCAGCGAAGGTGATCAGCGCCGAATGCAAACGATTGAATCGGCTTGTAGGCGAGTTGCTCACACTTTCACGGATTGAAAACGACGCATATTATCAGAATTTCTCCAAAATAGATCTCTTCAGCATTGTTCAAATGGTCATAGAAAAAGTGGGAGGATATGCCGAGCGACACAATAAACAGGTATTTTTCCATTCCGACTTGGATTCTTTGTATGTAAAAGGAAGCGAGGAGCTGCTTATGCAGTCCTTGCTCAACGTAGTCTATAACGGGTTGCGCTATGCAAATAAAATTGTCGAAATTCACCTTGCAGAAGAAGATGGATTTGCCGTTATCTCTGTGCGCGATGATGGTGATGGCATCTCGGAGCAGGATTTCCCTCATATTTTTGATCGGTTCTATAAGGGAGCAGGCGGAAATTTCGGTCTTGGTTTGTCCATTGCAAAATCCGCGCTGGATTATATGGGAGGCGAAGTTTCGTGTCAAAACAATCATGGCGCTGTTTTCACGATTCGTCTGCCTATGGACAAATAACACGCTTCCGTCAAATACATGAAATGGATCCATACATAAATCGAAAGAGGATATTTTTATATGAAGAAAATTGTCGTTATTCCGGACTCATTTAAAGGAACACTTTCATCCATTGAAATCTGTCAAATTTCTGAAACCGTTATAAAAAAGATATATCCGGAATGCGAAGTCATCAAAGTGCCCGTTGCTGACGGTGGAGAAGGAACTGTTGACTGCTTCCATAAAGCAATCGAGGGCGAGCTGGTTCAGGTCAATGTCAGCGGTCCTTATGGCGAGCTTGTTGCCGCGCAATATCTGAGGGCGGGAAGCACAGCCATTATTGAGATGGCTTCCGCCGCCGGTCTTCCGTTGACCGAGCATAAGCCTAATCCGGCAACAACAACCACGTTTGGCGTTGGCCAGCAGATACTGCACGCAATTGAATCAGGCGCGACGAACATCATACTCGGTCTTGGAGGCAGCGCAACAAACGACGCCGGCTGCGGATGCGCAGCCGCGCTCGGCGTCCGCTTTTTCAATTCTTCCGGCGAATCATTTGTCCCTACCGGCGAAACGTTAAATCAGATTGATTCGATCGATCTCTCGGAAGCAAACAAACGCTTGTCCGGTTGTTCATTGAGCGCCATGTGCGACATCGACAACCCCATGCACGGAGAATCCGGTGCGGCTTATGTGTTTGCTCCGCAAAAGGGAGCCACGCCCGACATGGTAAAGATGCTGGATGCAAACCTGCGTTATCTTGATCAGCT
>QKAN01000020.1 GCA_003246365.1 Clostridia bacterium | reverse complement strand
GTTACAGCATTAAACAATTTCTCGATCGAATTTAAAAAAGGCGAGACGCATGCTCTGGTTGGCGAAAACGGAGCAGGAAAATCAACACTGATCAAAGTTATCTCCGGTGCGATTAAGCCGGACGAGGGGACAATCGAGATTGACGATCACAGTTATAGCGCAATGCTTCCTGCTATGGCGCGCGAACTGGGAATTGAGGTTATCTATCAGGAATTCAATCTGGTAGAGACGATCTCGGCTGCGGAAAACATTTTCCTAGGTTATCGCGATGGTGCATTCGTCAACCGAAAGGCGATGAATGTGGCAGCGCGGGAATTGTTTCGTGAATTTGAAATTGACATGGATCCAAACGCGCTCGTTCGGGAACTCTCACCTGCGCAACAGCAGATTGTCGAGATTGTAAAAGCCGTATCAAAAAACGCACGGATCCTGATTATGGATGAACCAACTGCGCCGCTAACGATGAAAGAGGTAACGCTTTTATTCCGTATCATCAAAAAAATCCAGGAAAAGGGAACCACGATTATCTATATTTCGCACCGCCTGGATGAAATATTTGAGATTGCGGATCGCGTCACCGTTATGCGGGACGGCCAGTATATCGACACGAAAAACACAGCACAGACAGATAAAAAAGCACTCATTCATGCCATGGTTGGTCGAGAGCTGGTTGAAACATATCCCAGATCCGGAGCGGAAGTGGGAGGCATTGCATTAGAGGCAAAAAACATTTTCGGGAACGGTTGCGTTGATATATCATTTCATGTGCGCCATGGTGAAATCCTCGGAATTGCGGGGCTGGTTGGCGCAGGGAGAACGGAACTCATGCGCGTACTCTATGGCGCGAACAAGCTTGAGAAAGGCGCTGTGCTGCTTGATGGGAAAAAAGTAGAAATTCGTCGGCCTGGCGACGCGATTCGAAACGGGATCGGACTGATTCCGGAAGATAGAAAAAACCAGGGCTGTTTCCTTGGAATGGATATTGCATGGAACACGTCTTTGATGAATATTCGCAATCTTCGGAAGAATGGTATGTTAAGCTCCTCCCTGATACAACGGAACGCAGAGAACTACATGACGCAACTTCGCATCAAAGCACCGGATTGCAATACGAAAGTTGGCACACTCAGCGGAGGTAACCAACAGAAGGTCGTGCTCGCAAAGACACTCGCCGTCAATTGTAAGGTTTTAATATTTGATGAACCGACTCGTGGGATCGATGTCGGTGCAAAGCAAGAGATTTATCAGTTGATGCGCTCTCTGGCGGATCGCGGACATGCTCTGTTGATGATATCATCTGATATGGAAGAACTTCTCGGAATGTCCGACAGGATCATAGTAATTCGCAATGGCCAGTTGGCCGGTGAACTAACGAAAAATGAATTTTCGCAGGTAAAGGTGCTGGAATACGCATCGGGCCTGAATAATACGAGGGAAACAGTATGAGAAACGAATCATGGAATCAGAAGCTGGTTAAAGTCGTCAAGGAGTTGACGCTGGTTTTTGTTTTACTCCTCTTGACGCTCCTTTTTTACGCTTTCGAGCCAAAGTTTATGACGCTCGAGAATATCAAGAACATTCTGGTGCAAAACGCGTATATCGTTGTGGCCTCCATCGGCATGGCATTCGTCATTATCGGCGGCGGAATTGATCTGTCAATCGGATATCAAATATCGCTGGTGGGTGTTGTTACGACCATTTCAATGCAGTGGTACCATCTACCAGTCTGGATATGCGTTCTGATTGGACTGATCACCGGGACGCTGTTAGGCAGCATCAACGGTATTCTTTCCGTTAGGCTGCGTGTGCATCCTATGGTTGTTACACTGGCGACGATGGCGATTTATCAGGGAATATCCTACATTATTACCAACTCCAATTCGATTTACGGGCTTCCAGACTCGTTCAAATTCATCGGACAGGGAAAAGTGGCAAATATTCCACTTAGCATCATCATCATGCTGGTAGTTCTCATTTTGGCTTCTCTCTTCCTGTCTAAAACATATCCGGGACGATATGTTTACGCGCTTGGAGGCAATGCTGAGGCCGCTCGACTCGCAGGCATCAACACCTCTGCTATGAGGGTATTGACGTTTGCAGTTTGCGGATTTTTCGTCGCAATTGCAGCCATTTTGCTTGTTGCGCGTAGTGGGTCTACAAATTCGTCCGTAGGCGCCGGCACAGAGTTCACCTGCATTACAGCAGCAGTTCTGGGCGGTGTTAGCATGGCAGGCGGTGAAGGAAAAGTATGGAAAGTATGCATTGGTGCGATTATCCTTGGCATACTGTCCAATGGCATGCAGTTTATCGGGCTGGGAGTCTATCCGCAATATATTGCAAAGGGTGTTATCTTGATGGCGGCAATCAGCTTCGATACCTATCAAAAGGCTGCAAAAAAGGAAAAGCGCAGCCTCGTGGTAGAGAAGGCGAGTGTTTGACAATCTACTCCTTCGATGATACTGTAACGGAACATAATAAGTTCGAATTTCCGAGGCGGGAGGGATACTTTTGTGTAAGGTTCTTATCGTCGATGATGAGATCAATATCTGCAAGTTAATCATTAACCTGATCGATTGGGACGGGCTTCAGCTAGAACTGGCGGGAACCGCGAATGATGGAGTATCCGCATTTCAGATGATGCAGGAGCTCCAACCCGACATCGTAATCTCCGATATCCGCATGGCGGGCTATGATGGGATAGAACTCATTCGACGTGCGCAGGAATGCGGCATGCAGTGCAGCTTCGTCTTTGTAAGCGGCTACAGACAGTTTGAATATGCAAAAGATGCAATGCGCTATGGTGCGGTGGACTACCTGCTGAAACCTATCAACAAAGATGAACTAAATCGGATTCTCGTTCGAATTAAGAGCAGCCGGATGGAAAGCGCACAAAAACAACGGCAAACAGAAGATTTGCAGCACATGCTCAAGCAAAGCAGTAAGCATGTTGCAAAACAGTTGTTCAACTGCCTGATCGGCAGTGGCCCTATATCGGAAAAAAGTCTGCATGATACATATGAGTTTTCCATGCAGGGGTTATTTGCAAGATCAGCAATTCTAAAAATATCCGGTAACGAGCAGCAGCCAAGCCGCCCCAATTCGTTCATTTTGCAAAAAATCTATGCCAGTCTCGAGGCACGGAGCCAATTTTCCGGTAAGATCATTTTATCGATCAATCATGATGAACTAGCATGTCTTGCGCTGTATCCGCCAGAGAGCGCGGAGGATGCCGCAGCGTTTTTCGCTCGCTTATGGACGCATTATAAATCGTTTATTTCAGAATATGGCGATTTCATACTAACAGTTGGTTGTGGACCGGAAGCGCATACGGTAGAGGAGTTGCGCCCAGCATTATTAGCTGCGCAGCAAGCCCTGGACATGCGTTTCTTTCTGGGTGCAAACCGGAAGATTGAGCTAAAGCAATTTCGACCGCAGATTCTCTCTTTTTTGGAAGCATTTCCAGATGAAATGAAAGGGATTACTGCTGCGTTGGAAGCGTTTGATAGAAAGGCGCTGCATGCTTCTGTCGGAGTGGCATTTGATGCCTTGGCTGCGAACACGGACGCTGTTCCGCTGGACTTGTTTAACGGTCTGGAAGCGCTGGGTCTCGTTGTTCGAAAAGTATACAGTCAAGCAGACACGGAAGCCATTCGTGCTATGATTTATGACACGAAAAATGCCGCAAGCTTTTCCGGCTTGAAACTGGAATTATTACGTTTGTTGGATCAGGAAATGCAGCGATCTAATCAAATCAAGCAGGCGCAAGATGAACAACCGATTCGCATAGCAAAGCGTTATATAACCGAGAATTATGCAAGCCAATTATCATTGGATGAGGTGGCGTTGCTTGTGAACTTAAACCCCAATTACTTTTGCGTGCTTTTTAAAAAAATCACGGGAAAGAATTTCAATGAATTTCTGACAGAGTGTCGATTGGAAGAGGCGCGTAACCTGCTTCGAACGACTACGCTAAATCTGACGCAGATCGCTGGAAAAGTTGGATACAAAGATCCGAAGTATTTCAGCCAGCTGTTTACAAAGCATGTTGGACTCAAGCCCAAAGAGTACCGCAGGTTATATTCATAAGTCCTTATGGACGATAAGAAAAGATGATCTTTTGGGAACACATAAGTGAAGCGAAACACGACTAAAAAACTGTCTTTTGAAAGCGCCATGGTTGCAGGAATCTTGGCTTTATGTTTGTTGACGTTTTTTTCACTTGCGTTTGTTCTGGTTTCTGTAAGCATCGATTCGATCGCGCAGCGAGTGATTCTATTCGTGCTACTTGGAGTGATCGCGCTGGACTGCGTATGGTTACTATATCATTACTTATATTGGCGTGCTGCTGTCAAAAAGATGCTTGACAACATTCAGACACTATACAACTTATTAATGCCAGGAGAGCATCCGAACGTTGCTGGGCACGGGTCGCTATCAGATCTGGATTCCGGGATCCATTATTTGGAAGAAGGACTAAATAAAGCGTTGATTTCTTCTCTTGCACTGAAGCAGGCAGAGATCAACGAGTTGCAAAGCCAGATAAACCCACATTTTTTATATAACATGCTGGACTCTATTCGCGGACAAGCGCTCTCTGAAGGCATGGTTGAAATCGCTGAAATGACAGAGTCACTTGCGAATTATTTCCGTTACTGTATCACAAATGGCGACGGAATTGTTCCGCTTTCGTATGAACTGCGTAACGTGGAGAATTATTGGGTTATACAGCAGTATCGCTTCGGCAGCAAAATATCGATGCAGATTGAGATTGACACATCCGAGATCAATCCGGACGAGTATGAAATTCCGAAATTGGTTCTCCAACCAATGGTGGAGAACGCAATCGTTCATGGGTTGGAGATGAAACCGGAGAAGGGAAAGATAACCATTCGTATTACACGAACTGATTCTAAGCTGATCATCTTAGTGATTGATGATGGAATCGGAATCGGCGAACAGGAGTTGCACGAACTGCGGAAACAGTTGAAAATTAAGCAGCATGTGATCGCGGAAAAAGGCGTGACGCCCTCAAAAGGGAACGGAATCGCCTTGCTGAATGTTAACGAGCGGATCAAGCTGCACTATGGCGACGATTATGGTCTTCAGATTTCTAGTTCGCCATTTACAGGAACGGAGATAGAGTTTGTGCTTCCGATTCGGACGCCGAATCACAGGAATTAAAACAGAATGCAGGTGAAATATATGAAAACAAGTATTGCTGCAGAGGAAATCATGCAACTGCATGTTCAGATTGCGCCACCGCTTGATATCGGACGCAATGACGATGGACACTTGCGGGTTATTCCAATTACAGGTGGTTACTTTCAAGGTGAACTATTTAACGGGAAAATCATCCCCGGAGGTGCGGATTGGAATACTGAAATCACGCAAAATTACAATCATGTTCATGCTGTTTATTGTATTCAGGAAGATGATGGGACCATTCTTTCAATAGATAATGAGGGTTGGATCGATTTTTCAAGTGAGTCGATTATTCGAACTGTTCCGCGTATTACGACCGTAGGTGGAAAAGGAAAGTATGATATTTTCAAGACCGGCGTTTTTGTTGGCGCACTGGATGCGTCTGGCGCGGATGAGGGGATAATCGGGATCACAATTTATAAGTTGGCATAAAGGGCGCTGTACACTCTTACCCATTTATTGGTTATATAAGACATTCCATTTCTTTTCGCTTTCAAAATAGGGATCCCCATGTCCCCGCGGTTCCGGGGGGAACCAGTCTCTTTGACTATGTGAAAGAGAATATCAAAGCGCAGTTTGGCGCAGACCTGCTCGGCAAAGTCGGTTTGAACAATACGTACGCGATTGCCGTGATGCCGGAGACTGCCGAGAAATATTGTCTTGCGACGTGCAGCGATCTGATAAAACAATAAAAACGGAAGGTGAAGTTCGCCTTCCGTTTTTATTTGAAAAGCCTGCCGCTAAAAATACCGAAACCACATCGTTTTTGCCGCCATGAAACGATTGCGATTGTGGCCTCAAGTCCAACCGTATGACGAACGAAATAAACAAAGTCCATCCTGTTGGATGGTCTTTGCTTAATTGGTTGCGGGGATGAACTTGCACCAATGGCCTCCGGATTACGAGTGCGTATTTATGTGGAATATCATTATGGATATACGAATATAATCGCCGACTCTGCGGATCATACATATTTTTATTCGACTTTCTACTAACAAGATAATTGAATAGATCATCACAATATTGCATACGTAACATAATTTACATGTTGTGTGACACGCCATGCCGATGCGGTACTATTTTTTTTGTAAAATCAGCAAAGCATATTAACGAGAAAAGAGATAGTAAGCGCGCGCGTATGCACTCTCGTAAAAAAATCAATTTTTTGGAATAATAACCCCCTATAAATGTAAAAAATCTGTTATTATAAGTAGAATAACCAAAAATGAGTGATTTTTGTATTTTCAAGAGCGCTTTTTAAACGAGCAGGCAAGTATGTAAACAAAGATACTGCCAAGCTATTATGATTTGTTTAGCTGCTCAAGATATATTTCAAAGGCAAAAATGTGTGGAGGTTCTGCATGGCTCGCATCCGCAAATTACTTGGACTGACTTTAGCGTTTTTAACCGTACTATCACTGTTTCCCATGCAAGCGTTGGCAGAGGAAGCTCAACCATATGATTCGGTGGAACACCCGTCGGCAGGTGTGACCATCTATCACAACAAGGACGGCACCGACACAATGGTTGTCGAACCAGTTTCGGCCGAAGAAGAGGCAAATGCCAACCCGGATCGTCTCATGAATGCAGGCGGTTTTCTTGTCAACGAAGGAGATGCAGTTGATCTGAAAATCGAGAAAGAATTTAACGAAGGGCAAACACTTGTCACCGTCGGCATTGACGGCACAAGTGTTTCTTTTTATCCGTTGGTGCCCGACGCCCCGGCAGCGACTGCGATGCCTGCGGACGAAGCTGCAGCGGATGAAGCTTCAACGGAAATTCAGAGCGGAATTATCACAGCGTTTGTAGATCGAAAGGACAGCAACACACCTGTTTCGACGATATCGGTTCCTGCCGGGACGTTGCTGGAAGAGATCGAGTTTCCGCATTCTCTTGCCGTGAAGCTGGAGGGCATAGAGGCGGACTATCGCTTACCGGTTAAGGGGTGGCACGAACAATCCGGCGTTTATGGTGACGAGAACGAATCTTGGCGATTTGTGCCGACATGGGACACAGCCGCGTTTCCGCTGTCGGACGCGTTGAAAACGCAGATGGTTGGCGATCCCGCAACAGAGGCAGACGACGATCCATTCGTCGTTCCGTTTGTGCTAGTAGAGATGTCTGCGACAACGCCGGAACCTTCTCCGACAGAAGATGCAATACAGACGCCGGAACCAGCAGAACCAGCAGAAGAAACCCCGGAGATAACCCTAACTCCGGAAGTAACACAAACGCCGGAGTCAACCGAAACGCCGCAACCCGGTGGAGCGCCGGAGCTTACCGCCCACAAGAGCATCGACCAGATAGAAGCTGTTCGCCTTAGCTGGCGAAGACCAGCTGCAATTGCACAGGAAGAGCCGACTGGAGAACCAACCATAACGCCTGAGGAAACAGCCACGGCGACGCCGGAAGTTAAGCCTGTTCCGCAAGCGGCTACTCCAACACCGTCCGCAACCACGGACACTACAGCAGAGCCAATTCAGACCGAAGCTCCATCAGAACCAACGTGGGACGGCCCGGGCTCGGTTGACGGAAGACTCCGCGGATATTCAGAAGGATCATATGCCGCGGTGGTTTACGAGGGCGTTTTCAGCGAGGAAACGGATATTGAGCTGCGCGCGTTGCAATCCGGCGTCAAAGAAAACATCCTGATCGGCGAATATACGGGAAACCACGTGTATGCCTACCGTATGAATTTCAATGGGCTTACGCCTGTTCTAAGCGGACGCACGATCAAGCTATATGCAGCGGGCAAACAGGTGGGCGTAATAGACGCGCCGTATATGGTCGACGCGCGCGGCAGCGCATCGACGGAGATTGACGTCGCACTGAAATCGCAGGGCGGGAGCGCATATGAACTCGTGTATACACCGTCCGACAGCTGGTTGAATTCGGATCGGCGCGTTTATCCGGTCACACTGGATCCGACACTGACGTTTACGGGGACGACCACATACCATATGGAAGACAACTATGTGGACAGTTATAATCCGAATACCAATTTTACATATAATGCATCCACGATTCGTGCCGGAAATCAATATACTGCGTATCTCCGTCCTGTCATCGTCGATGATCTGAACAACAATGCAAGCAGGTCGTTAATTGTTGACGCGGATATCTTTTTGTATTGCACTTCGGGCAGCGGAAGTTTGAACGCGTATCAGGTCGATGGAACGTGGAGCTCTCGCTCGATTACTTACAGCAATGCGCCGTGGTACTCGACCTTTATCGGCGGACGATCGGTCAGCGGTGGAACAAATCAATGGGATATTACGAGTGCGTTTGCCAGATGGTTCAACGTGCTCGACCAAAAGGTAAACGGCGGCGTCGCGTTGGCTGGCAGCGGAAACAGCGTTTTTGCATCCGCAGATACGCCGAACAACCGCATGCACTATTCCGTGACATATTATCGCATCGACGAAACAAACTCGCTCTCTGCAACGCCTGTCAAAAATTTGGACGAGACAGGGAATGTTAGCCTCAGCTGGAACGCGATTCCGTATGCCAGTAGCTACTGCATCGGCATCTACAACGGCAAGGAATATGAATACATCAATGTCGGAAACGTAACGAGCTGGTCGACAAACGGCAGGGGCATCTGGCCGACATCCGCTGAGATCGCAGCGGGACGGTATGCGTTACATCTGGACGGAACGGGAGCGAATCTCCCTGCTTCGCCGCTGGCGACCTATCAAAACGCAAACGCATCCAACACTTCGCTGGCATACTATTTTACCGTGCTTCCCGTGAGTGCATTTGGGCAGGCGGCGAATCCCGGGTTTACCGCGTCTGCGGTTATGCCGCATGCGCTGGTGCCCGCGCAACCGACGAGCGTACTCACCTATCCAAGTGACTGGACGAGTATTGAGAGCGCAAACATCTCTTGGTCCGGCGTTGTGGACTATCTCGCGGATGGAACATTGCTGACCACACTGGAAACCGGCGGAAGAATCGAATATAGCGTTGATGGGATAACCAGCTGGGCGACCACGGGACAAGATACCGCTTCGGGCACCTTTATTCTCAACACCTCCGCGCTTGTAGACGGCACGCACACGGTATATATCCGCGGCGTGGATAAGGACGGCAACGAAGGCGCACCGCGCGGGACACAGATAAAAATCGATCGTACTGGGCCAATCGCACCGAACGTTTCAATTGTACCGGATGACTGGACGAACGATAGCAGCGCAACCATCGTGTGGTCGGGCATATCCGATTTAAGTGGCATTTCCCGTGTGGAATACAGCGTGGACGGCCTATCCTGGACGAGCACCGGCAGCCAGCTCTCCGGCGATACATACGCACTGAACATTTCGACATACGCACAAGGCACACACGGCGTGCGCGTGCGTGCGGTCGATTTGGCAGGCAATTCGGGTGAAGTGGGTGAAGCGTCATTCTATAAAGATACGGCGGCGCCGACGGCAGAAAGCTTTGTCGCGTCTCCAGCATCGTGGACAGATGAAAACACAGTTAGCATCGCGTGGACAAACCTGACGGACGTACATGCGGGCACATCCAAACTCGAGTACAGCGTGGATGGAGGCGCTTATCTTGCGCTGGATCACACGCAGGCAAACGGGAACGTAGATATCGACGCAAGCGCATTGGCGGACGGAACACACACGGCGGTCTTCCGCTATACCGACAACGCGGGAAATGCCGGGACAACGACAGTATCGTTTTATCGCGATACGGAGCTGCCCTTGGTTTCGCTTGCGCAGCCGCTTGACGGAGATTTGGTCAACGGCATCGTCAACATTACAGGCACGGTACAGGATCGATCTTTGAGCAGCTGGACGCTGACAGCGACCGGCGCTGCCACGACGGTTACTATCGCCAGCGAGTCAACCGCGGCAGACAACGCGCTGCTCGGCGTGCTGGATACGAGCGCGTTTGCCGATGGTGAAGCGGTCACGCTGACGCTTTCGGCGACGGATCAAGCAGGGCATACCGCAACGCTCAGTGGCGTGGTCATAACAATCGACCGCAGCTTGCAGAGCATTGAAGGAAATGTTGACATCACAACTCCTACAAGCGGTGCGTTGTTGACTGACGCAGAAACGCATGGCAGTTATTCGAAAGACTACTATAACGCGGAGCAGACAGGCTATGTGTATTTTGACGGCAAACTACTAGGCGAGGCGGAATACGGTGCATTCTCCTTCTCCAATATTCCGCTGGCAGAAGGCTCGAGCCATACCATATCCATTATTTCTGAAGATACGACGGGCAAAATCTATTACAGCGACGGTATGGGGCTCTATGGACTCGGTTCCGGCGCACCGGAAGCGGCAACGGGTACGGTGGAAAGCGGCGCACTTGTTTCGCCAAAGAACATTCTCGCACTTCGCCTGAGCACAACGCAGAACGCAGACACGGGAATCGCATATTCGATTTCCGAGGACGGCGGTGCAACATGGCGAACGATTATGCCGGATCAGGATATTCGCCTGCTCAGCGAAACAAAGTCCGTACTATTCAAAGCAGAGCTCGATGGTACCAGCACGCTGCACGGCTGGGCGCTATCGGCCATCGTAGAGAAGAGTCCGACGACTGTGACCGTTCGCTTGGCGGGCGCGGTGACGCCGTTTACGATTACGAGCGGCGAAACGCTGACGCAGTCTCCGTTTGAAACAATTACCACGGACATCGACACCGGCAGTATGCCAACGATCAAGCTTTATGCTGACGGCATTCAGGTGAATGACGCGTTGGAGTACGAAACATTGCTCACGCCCGAGAACGCGAGCGTATCATTGAGCGCGCTCGCGTTGGATGGCGCAGGTTTGATTTACGGCAGCGGCACAGCCAACGTCGCGGAACTTTTGCGGACAAGCGTATCGGAGCCGGACACGACATATGAAAGCGACGCACTGACGGTAGCACAGCCAATCAGTGCATTCCGTTTTCTCGCGACGACAACGGGTAGCGGATGCACGTATTTCTATTCATCGGACGGGGTCAACTGGACAAGCGTAACGCCCGGGCAGTTCATCCTGCTCGATCAAGCGACGACGAAGCTCTATTTCCGCGCGGAACAGACCACAACGGCAAGACTAACGGGAATCTACCTAGAGGGTGTATCTGTCACGGGAAAGAATCTGACAGTTCAGCTGGTGCAGGCGCCGGGCAGCGTGATTGCCAAAGATTATGGGAAGTTTGCGGATAAACGGTATGTTTTGAGCTGGAGCGCGTCCGTTTCAGCGGATTCCGATACGGAGTATGTCATCTATCGCGATGGAATTAAGCTTGCGACAACAACGCAGTTGAGTTATACGGATTCTGACTACCAAGCGGGTGCTGCGTATACGGTGAGCCTGAAAAAGACGTTCACCGCGCCGGATGCAATCGCGAGTCACACGCATATTCTCGAGCGGGAAAGCGAAAAGATTGCGGCAAAGAAGATTACCATGACCCCAACTGAGGAGACAGAAGGCGAAACGAACGACCTGATCGATTTCAACGATATAGATGTACTGCGCGATCTATACGGGGATACCTATCTTTTCACACGGGATATGCTGACGCCTCCCAGCGCGGATCAACTGGATCAGGCAACCTTGGGCAAGTACAAGCATTGCTCGATCGGCTTCGAACCGGTGAACTTCAATACGGGTAACTTCTTCCTCCAGACCAACGACGTCTCTCTAACCGATATCGGCGGAGCGCTGAATATCATGCGCACATATAACACGCAGACGTCCGTAATGGACGGTCCC
>QKAN01000099.1 GCA_003246365.1 Clostridia bacterium | reverse complement strand
CGCTTTGCAATAACAAACGATGCAAATCTGACCCCCGAAGATTGCTGGAATATTGCGTTTTCCGAAGTGCCGATTACACACGTTGTCGGTTCAACGCTGTTCGGCGCGCTGGATGATGTTGGCACGGCCGAGAGCGAGAGCGCATATATCTGCATGTTTTCCAACCTTCCGTTAAAAGTAGGAAAAGCACTGTATACACAGCTTCAGCAAAAACCTGTGCTATTATCCTATCTCACGATATATCGGCCGTTTATCCAAAACAATCTCGTTGAAAAATGCAGTGAACCGGAATATCTCGGAGCAGTACAGGAAGACGGCATCGTTTCGGGCGGAGATATTACATACGGTACGATGAAGATTTCTGGCAGTTTGCCTGAATGCTGTGATAAGCCGGGCGCATGCAACCGGATTCTGATTGCACCGGATGCCTGGACGGGAAAATTCACCTCTGCGGATGCGGCGCGGCATATGCTTCGTTCCGCCGCTCGCATTCTGCCAAAGGCAAAATTATCGACTCAATTAATTGCCGACGGCGGGGAAGGCACGCTGGATGCGTTTGTCTGTTCCCTAAACGGCAGATATTTAAAAGCAAAGATAACCGGCAATCAAGGGGAAGCACGCGAACTGCGCTATGGAGTATTACCAAACCGTACGGTTGTTTTCGAATCCGAATCCTTAACCGAAGAAGAATTATTGCAAGTGCTAACGTTGCCGCAGAACAAAGGTTTTTCAGACTATATCATCGCTGCAGGAAACGGTCTGCTACCGGAGCAATTGCCGGATGGCATGCAGGCAACCGTGCTTGGAAAACGAATTCCTGCTTCGCGTAGAAACATTGCTCAAATCGAGTATCGAAACGGAATCGAAACAGTATTGGATGCGTGTGAATTCCATCACTATCTTTCAAAAGCTGATTGGCTGATTGCATTAACACGCCTTCTGGATGAAAAAGGATCCATCAATGATCCGACAACTGATGCGTTGCTGTTTCACTGCCGTACACTCGGCAAACATGCCGCAGTTCTTGCGTTTACCGATGACGGACGGTTTTATGCGAAGATAGACGATTCGCCGCTCGTTCCGATTGAAACGAATTCTTTTGACGAGGCAGCGGACGCGTTGTTTTTAATTATCCGCAACACACCTGTTAAACCGGTTCCAGTGATCCGTTTGCAGGAAGATACCGTTATCAACGATATGTAAAGCATCTCAACTGAAATACTTTTCGGAGGAATATTCTTATGAGAATGGTAGATTACATCGAAAAGAAAGTAAATCACGAAGAACTCAGTCATGATGAAATTCAAGCCATCGTGGATGGATTCGTCAGCGGAGAGATACCGGATTATCAGATGTCCGCACTGCTTATGGCCATCGTTCTCAACGATATGAACGAGCGGGAAGCGGCTGATCTGACGCTTAGCATGATGCGTTCCGGCGACACGGTGGATCTTAGCGATCTGCCGGGTGTTAAGGTGGACAAGCACTCGTCCGGCGGTGTCGGCGATACGACTACGCTTGTTGTTGCGCCGCTCGTTGCCGCCTGCGGTGGTACGGTTGCGAAGATGTCCGGCAGGGGCCTCGCCTTCTCGGGTGGTACGATAGACAAGTTGGAGTCGATTCCTGGCGTCAACATTGCGCAACCCATCGAACGCTTTAAAGAGATCGTCCGCAAAACGGGTGTATGCGTCATCGGACAAACCGGAAACCTCGTTCCCGCGGATAAAAAAATGTACGCGCTCAGAGACGTAACGGGAACCGTGCAGAGCGTTCCGCTGATTGCCGCAAGCATTATGAGCAAAAAGCTGGCTGCCGGCGCGGATGCGATCGTGTTGGATGTAAAAGTCGGCAGCGGTGCGTTTATGAAAACTGTTGACGAAGCGAAACGACTTGCCAATCTGATGGTTAAGATGGGTAAGCTGCTGAAACGCGAAGTCGTTGCCGTTGTTACTGATATGAACCAACCGCTCGGCCTTTCGGTCGGCAATGCGTTGGAGTTTCGCGAAGCAGTGCAGTTGCTCTCCGGTCAGGTGCCGGAAGGCGATGCGCTTTATGAAGTATGCATGCTTCTCGGAACGCAGATGCTGTTGCTTTCCAAACTTGCAAAGTCCGATGAAGAGGCGCGTTCAATGCTGAAACAGGCAATCGTCAGCGGGGAAGGCTTGAAGAAACTGCGCGCAATGATACACGAGCTCGGCGGAGACGAAACACTACTCACACCGAAAGGTATGGATACGCTCTGCGCAGTAAAGAAGATGATCCCGCTGCCTGCAAAAGAAAGTGGTTATGTCGTCGGCATGCAAGCGGAGTTAATCGGTCGCGCGGCGCAGGTACTCGGCGCAGGTCGTGCCACCAAAGAGGATATCATTGATCCGGCGGTTGGGCTTGTCATGCACAAGCGAGTCGGAGACAAGATCGAACAAGGCGAAGCAATCTGCACGCTTTACGTTAACGATGAAACCAATTTAAACGACGCGATGGAAACCATGTATGCAGCGGTTCATATCAGCGGCAAGCCGGATGAATTGACGCCGATGGTTTATGCTGTTGTGCGATAACAACGCCTGAAAACCAATCCAGCCGGAGGAGGAACCCGATTGAAACAGCTAATCGCAATCGATGGAAACAGCCTGATGCACCGCGCTTATCACGCGCTGCCGCCCATGACGACACGCGCAGGCGTCCCGACCGGTGCGCTGCACGGCTTTTTAAACATGCTGTTAAAGCTGATCGAGCGAAATCCGGATTATCTCGTCGTCGCATTCGATATGCACGGACCAACCTTTCGGCATGAGCAGTTTGAGGAATATAAAGCAGGCAGAAAAGAAACGGAAGATGATCTTCGTACGCAATTTCCCGTTTTGAAAGATTTGCTGCGAAATATGGGAATCGCCGTTTGTGAAACGCCTCGCTATGAAGCAGACGATATTCTTGGCACATTTGCAAAGAAGTGTGAAACGCAGGGAATTGATGCTCTTCTGGTAACTGGAGATCGCGATGCGTTGCAACTCATAGGCGATCATACGCATGTTCTGATGACGAAAAAGGGCATCAGTGAAACAATTGAATTTGATCGAGATGTCTTGAAAGAGCAATATGGTCTCGAACCAGACCGTATGCGCGACTTAAAAGGGCTCATGGGAGATTCGTCTGATAATATTCCCGGAATCGCAGGCGTTGGCGAAAAAAC
>QKAN01000077.1 GCA_003246365.1 Clostridia bacterium | reverse complement strand
AGAAGCGGGGATCCTGACAGGTGCGACACCTGCGATTACTGCTTTTCTTGCGTGGATGATCCTGCGAGAAACGGTCGGATTTCGTGCGGTACTGGGTATTCTCGCTACAGTGCTTGGCGGACTGCTGGTGCAGGGTATCGCAACAAACGGCGCAGGGTTGAATGCAATCCACATTACCGGAAACCTGCTGGTAGTCGGTGCTGCAGCAAGCGAGTCTATATTCAACATACTCTGCCGGTCTTCCGTGGTGAAAAAAGCCGCGGCGGGAACTCCACTCGATCCGTTGGTGCAGACGACGCTCGTAACAATGTTCGCGCTGCTGTTCTGTTTAATTCCAGCGGCGTTTGAGCAACCTTTCGTCAAATTATCGCAGATCGGTCTCGTGGAATGGGGTGCGCTAGTCTGGTACGGTATATTTGTGACCGCGCTGGCATATCTTTGCTGGTACGCGGGAATCAAACGCAGCGGTGCGTTTACGGCGGCCGCATTCTCCGGGTTGATGCCGCTGACGTCCATGGTCCTCTCCACCCTGCTCCTGCGGGAATCTGCAGATTGGTTTCAATGGCTCGGCGGAGCTTGCGTCATCGCCGGCATGGTGTTGATTGGTACAAGAAAAGAGAAGCAGACACGCAATTAATATACTATTCAGAGTACTTGAAACACCGCCTCGACATCGCTATAGTGATCGTGAGGGAAAACCAATGTACGATCACAAAGAAATTATTTGCGAAAAACGAGGCTGGACCGAGCAATTGCGCGTGCACGCGCATCCGTTCGGACACCTGCTGTTCCCGCTCAAAGGCCAACTCGTTATCGAAACCAAAACACAGTTTGAAGCAATCAACGATGAGCGGGTTCTCTATCTGCCCGCAGAATGCGAGCATGCGTTCGGCGCACGCAAGGATTGGACGGAGTGCCTTGTCATCGACATTCCTTCTGGTTTGCCTGCAAGCAGACTCGCCGCGCCGGAGTCCGCGTATGGTTTGATTTTGGACATCAATCAGGACTGGCGTGCGCTGCGCTCTTTGATGCTGTCGGAGCAGGAGCGTGATCATCCTGCACTTTCCAATTTATTACAGTATTCTCTGCATCTGCTGACACGCAAACAGGAACCAATTTCTATCCAATATCTGCATGCGCATTATATGGAGCCGGTTACGATTGAGAATCTGGCGAAGATGGAACACTTCAACGCTTCCTATTATTCGCAATGGTTCAAGTGCAGGATGAACATGACGCCAACGCAATATGTCCGGCAGCTGCGGATTCAGGAAGCGAAACGATTGCTGCTCGAGACGGACTACACTATTGCCGACATTACGCAAGCGGTTGGCTATAGTTGCCAGAGTCATTTGACGAAGGTGTTCGAGCAGTTGGAGCAAATTTCACCGTTTGCCTATAGAATCCAAAACAGACATAAAAAGAACTGATTTTTGCAGAAAAAAATACACCTCAAAGGCTGTATTCTATCTTTGGTCGAAAGATTGATACAACTTCTGAGGTGTCTTTTTATGGCGAAAACCGGCAAAGCTACTTTCATTGGGCTGTTTGCGATTCTGCTTTGGGGTATGCTTGCGCTGCTCACGTCATTTTGCAACCGTATTCCTGCGTTTGAGCTCACCGCGATTACGTTTTTCGTTGCGTTTCTGATCGGCGTAGGCTATTTCATCAAAGCCGGATGCAACTGGTCGCAGCTGCGCCAGCCAATCGGCGTTTGGGTTTCCGGCGTGATCGGGTTGTTTGGCTATCATGCGCTATATTTTGCCGCGATGAAGTGCGCTCCTGCGATTGAAGTCAGTTTAATCGCCTATTTGTGGCCGATATTGATCGTCGTTTTCTCCTCTTTTTTACCGCAGGAGAAGTTGCGCTGGTTTCATGTTTTGGGAACCGTCGTCAGTTTTCTGGGAATCGCGCTGCTTCTGATTGCGAACGGCGCAAGGATCGACGCGAAACACGCAATCGGTTACCTGCTGTCGCTGCTCTGCGCCGTGATCTGGGCTGTTTATTCGGTGATATCCAGAAAACAAAAGGCTGTTCCAATGGTGATGACAGGCGCGTATTGCGGTATCACTGCTCTGCTTTCCGGAATATGCCATCTGTTGTTTGAGCAAACTGTCGTTCCCCTTCCTTCCGAATGGCTTCCGGCGATTGCGCTGGGTGTAGGTCCGGTTGGCGTCTCATTCTTTGCATGGAATTTTGGAATGAAGCACGGGAACCTGCGGCTCCTGGGCACATTGTCTTACCTTGCCCCGCTGATTTCCGGCGTTTTGCTCGTGTGCTTCGGTAAGAGCGAGTATAGCTGGCGTTTGTTGGCGGCGGGTGTGCTGATAATGTTTGGCGCCATGATTTCTGTGATGGATAAGCTGTTTCGAAGGGCAGCCTTAATGAAGTAAAAAGATAAATGCAATTACACATAACATATATGGAAAAGAGCGCTCTTACGAGCGCTCAATTTCTCCAAGTTCGATCAAACTATATCGTCAGCAACTTATCTCCGTTTTTCAATATCTCCGTCAACCCTTCACCCCAGTACATCACCTCGATACCCTGCTCGAGTAATTGCTCTGTCGTTCCGAGTTGGTCGGCGCAGGCTTTGCACGCTGAGAACTTTACCCCTGCCTGCTGTGCCAGCTGAATCCTCGTGCGAATTTGTTCATTATCGGCGGCTAGTTTGGCTGTCGCACCCCAGATGATCACGGTCACTTCATCCCACCATTTATAGAGCTTCGCGTTTGTCGCGTACATCATGACCATCTTGTCGGAGGTTAACACATCCGCGTTTGTCCAGAGAATATATAGATGATTGTTCTGCTCCATACGCTCCTCCTTCGATTTATTTGTCAACAGTATAGATCATATTCGCAACACAATCAAAACAAACGAACATCTGCAAGGACCTCTTTCACTCTGATTAATCAACTACCGCATCATGATCAGCAGCACACCAAACAAGTTCGATAGAATATGTGCGATTGTGCTGATATACCCGTTCCTCGTCTTCTCGAATGCGATACCATACACAATACTGTTGATAAACACAAATGCCAAATCATAGGCAACGACTGCCGGTGTGTCAAATGTCAGGTGCGCCAACGCAAAGAACAATGATGTGATCAATATAGCAGGCAATGCTTTCATATAGCGCCTGATCGTACCCTGGAAGACCACACGAAAGGCGATTTCCTCACCCAATGCA
>QKAN01000201.1 GCA_003246365.1 Clostridia bacterium | reverse complement strand
CTTCGCGCCGTCGATGATCTGCGTGATCGCGCCGGACATCGGGATATTGACAAGAATCGCACCAAAGCCCATCGGCAAGAGCAGCGACGGCTCCATATCCTTTTTGATGGCGAGATAGATTAGAATACCGCCAATCGCCCACATGACAGCTTGCTGCCATGTCAGATTGGAAAAGTTTTGAAATATTGCGTTTAAATTCATAACTTCTGCCTTTCGTGATATGACTTGGGAAATGTACCAAATTAGGTCTTTTATATCGTATCATAGGCATTTGGAATAGTAAATATTGTTTTTTTTACAGAAATTTTGCATAACCACCGAGTCAAAGTTGCATCGCTATTCGTATAAAAAGCTGAAATCTGTGTTTTTCCTTCATATTATTCAAGGATCGAATTTTCCCGTTATCTTTCCTGCAAACACAACAATTGTTGCTTCTCTTTCGTCCAAAACGAATCGCGAAACAGCCTCTCCCGCCTGCTCCCGTGCGTGATTTTTTTCAAAACATTAGAAAACCGCCCCCGAATTGCTTCGGAGGCGGCTCTCTACAGCCAAGCGCGGCACATGCAAACACATGAATCCAGCGCAGGGTCGAGGCGCGGTTACATCAAAACCGCGCTTTGACAACTCAACAGTATCAAATGCGATTCGGCGCGTCAAGGTTTCCCGGATGGATTACGGAAAATTATTGTAGCACTTTTCCAATCGAGATCAAACGCTCTAAAACAGGCGCAGAATCGGCATTCACATCCGGCAAAAACAGTCTGACCCGCGAGGGTGAGCACTCTAAATACAGCGGCTGGGTTCCGGTGTATTGCTCGAGCGAAACGCGCAGTTGCTCCAGCGTTGCATCCGCTGCGCCCAGCTCCGGTTCAAAGACAAGGCAAGTTCGCTTTTTGTCAAAAGACAGTGTGCGCACAGAATCCAGCGCTTGCATATCGTCGCCTAACCAATGTTTCAGCGCGCTGACCGCTGCGTCTTTGAGCCATTGCGGTAGCTGATCCAAATTGGTTGAGCCTTGGGAAACCTGCATCGCGAATGTCTGTCTCAGCGGATTCTCGCGCAAGCAAATCCATTCTGTCTCCCGATGCCAGCCGGAAGAACCGGTATCCCCGTCGTTTCGTATGGAGCGCATGGTGCTGGTGAGCTGCCACGCATCCGTCTCGATCCGAATCGATCGCATCAACGGCTCATGCTGCACCGTTAGCTGATACCCGTTCTGCGCACAATAGGCAGCGAGCTCTTCCTCTTTTTGCCTCGCCTTTCGCCGCGAAAGCAGGAAAATAACCGCGACCGACAAACCAACACCCAACAGCACATAAAGCGAAGATAGAATATCGTCCATTGTTCTTTCTCCTTTGCACGGGTAAGTTTTCAATGAAAAGATATGTTTCAAAGTCGAGCATCAACGTGTATCCAATCACGTGCTATCAGATGGATCAGCGGGATGCTCAATCCTGTGTCTGGCTGCCCTGATACGCCGCGCTCCTTGCGTAATAGAAGATATACTGCTGCAGCGCACCTGCGGTGTCGGGATATCGCCCGGTCGGGAACGCGCCGCCGTATTCGCGCGCTTCGATGCGGTTGATCCACACGTCGCGCGGAAAACGATCGAGACGATGATAACCGAATAGCATCACGCAGTTGGCAACCTTCTCCCCCACGCCGGAGACGGTCAGGAGGGCGGAGTAGAGCGATTCGTCGCTCAGCGCGGCAATTGCGGAAAGATCCAGCGCGCCTGTCGCGATCAACCGCGCGGCGGAGAGCACGTATTTCGCGCGGTAGCCCAGCGAGCAGGCGAGAAAATGTGCCTCGTCCAGCGCAGCCAGCCGCTCCGCCGAAGGAAACGCATAGAATCGCTCGCCTTCGCTCTCGATCGGCTCGCCGTAGCGCGAACAGATCGCCTCGATGCAATATTTAATCGCGGGGATGTTCTTGCGCTGCGAGATAATGAAGCTCACAAGCATCTCCCAAGGGTCCTGGCGCAGCATGCGAATGCCCGCGCCGTAGTCGCAAGCGCGTTGTAAGAACGCGTCTTCCGGATCGACCTGTTCACGGATAGCGGCGTAGTCCGTGTCCAGATCAAAATAGTCCCGCCAAACAGTGTCAAACTCCGCCTGCGTGCAGTCGAGCTTGCAGCCTTCGTCCGTCTCCGATAAACGAAGCACGCGACCAAGCGCAACAAGCGTGTATCCGCCTGTCTGATTTGGATTCAAGCGGAAACATTGTCCGCTTTCCGCGATTTTTCGGATGTTGAAATCCGGGTTTTTGATGGTGATCATAGTTCTCTTTCTTGTGAGTGTCTCTTAAAATCATCTCTTATTATATCCCGTTCATTGTCACAATACAAAACCGCCTGAGCAACTCAAGCGGCCTAATATTTTATGCTTTACTCACTTATAAAAATCTGCTAACTAACGTAAAAAGCGCACCACTAGCAATGTTGGCGAAGAGGCTAGATTTAAACTGATCCGAGAACTTCGTGGTTGTCTTTTTAATCAAAACTTCGCTGTTGCTCGATATCGCAGCTCTTAATTCATTTAACGCTTGAATCAACGCTTGATGCTCTTTGCCTCGCTGATTGTCCTCAAGCATTTTTGTTGAGTAATCAATTTCATTATTATACCGAATAACAGAAGCCTCATCGAAAAAATTACAGTTGTCTAATCTAATGTTAACTGGCATTTTGACTCCTCTCAAGAGTTCAAAGTGTTTACTACTGAAGAGTTGCCACCGAAATTGCTGTCTCTCACATTTATTGTCAGACTCCTCGAACTAAAAGGCTTACTAATAAGATTTGCAAGCTGTCTCATAACCTCACGCAAGAATTTCTTATCATAGAATAAAATGTTAAAATTTACACCGGAATTCAGCGATATGCGCAAAATTGTTTTTTTCTTCTCAGCCTCATTCCTGCCAAACCAGTATATTATCCAAAGCGCTGCACCAATAATAAACCACCAGCCATACATTTCATATTCGGTAATAGCATAGATACCGTATGCTACTGGTAATAATGCAAGAAATGGGAAAGGAATCGAACGTGCCTTTACGGTAGAAATTAGTGCAATATTGCTAATTTGAATAATTGTATTGGACCATCTAATGATGTTATCCTCGACAACTAACATGTCTGTTTCAATGTTTCTATCATTTGGAACAATATCAAATCTCGCCATACCATCACCCTCCATTAACTATTATA
>QKAN01000182.1 GCA_003246365.1 Clostridia bacterium | reverse complement strand
TATATATTTTAATAGTATGATAAATAATATTTATGGTTCGTCTATAAAAGGGGGATTTTTATGCAAGACTTCCGTATGGAGACGTTCCTGACGGCTTGTCGCTTGCTCAACTATACAGATACTGCAAAAGAGTTAAACATGACACAACCTGCCGTATCGCAACACATTCGCGCACTTGAAGAACACTATCAGGCGAAGCTATTCGTGTATGAAGGGAAAACACTTCATATGACGCAGGCGGGTGTTCTGCTTAGAAAAGTTGCAACCACCATGAAACACGACGAGGGCATTCTAAAAGAGCACCTCAAGTCCGCCAATCGCGGAAAGCTCGTATTCGGTGCTACGCTCACGATCGGGGATTTCTTTATGCCCGAAATCCTAAATCATTTTCTGGCAAGGGAACAAAAAACCGATCTGTGTATGTTGGTGGACAATACGGAGACGCTACTCGCAAAGATAGACTGCGGTGATTTGGATTTTGCATTCGTGGAAGGGTATTTTCGCAAAGCGGAATACGATTATCAAGTCATATCGCGTCAAAAGTATATCGCTGTTTGCGGAGCAGCTATGCAATGGTCCACCCCAACTATATCTATGAATGCCTTGTTTGGCGAATGTTTAATTCTGCGCGAACAGGGTTCCGGAACTAGGGAAATATTGGAGCGTTGTCTGCACGAAAAGAACAGTTCTATCGAAGATTTTCGCAGCATCGTTGAAGTTGGGAGCATTCGCGCGATTAAAATGCTCGTCATTTCCGGTAACGGAATCACCTTTCTCTACGAAGCCGCGGTCGCTCAGGAGTTACAAGAGGGAACCCTGCGCAAAATTCCTCTGTCCGACTTTGAAATGGAAAACGATTTCACAATGGTCTGGAGAAAGAACAGCATTTTCAATGAACAATATCTCCGGTTATTCGACGACTTTTTCGGGGATCCCGCTACTGGAACTTAACCATAATTATGCTTTTCTCAGCATTATTCGTCGATTAGCGATTCGCGCCAAAAACAAAACAGACCCTTTCGGGTCTGTTTGTTTTTGGTGGAGGCGGGGAGAGTCGAACTCCCGTCCGAAAACCCCTTAACCAGACTTTCTACGAGCGTATCCGGTGGTTTAACATTCCCTCTACCGATCTCTCTCCGGCAGGATATCGGCTTTAGTAGCTTCATAAATCCGGCCCGCCGCAAAGCTTAGGCGGGTTCGTTCCCTACCCTAAATGACGCCCGTATCTGAGACGGTAAGTTTTCTCAGGCGAACGGTCACTGCTTAAGCAGCGACAGCTAAAGTATTGTTGTCAGTTACTTTAAACTGTTCCCGCTTTTAACGAAGCTCGGGGCTTCGACTCGCTTATCCAACCTCGGCGATCCCCGTCGAAACCAGGTTCGCCCCCACGAATACGAGAGGTGTCCCCTCCCGTAATCCTATTGTAGCCATGCAAGATCGCATCGTCAAGCGTATCGGCAGAATGTTTCCTGCTGTTCACGCTGAAGTTGCGATGCGATTTTTACAGCGGCAGATTCAGAAAATCCAGTGTGTTAAAGTAATCCTTTGGCGTTTCCGCACGACGGATGAGATCCACACTCCCATCGGGTTTGAGCATCAACTCCGCGCTTCTTAGCTTCCCATTATAGTTGTAACCCATCGAGAACCCGTGTGCACCGGTATCATGAATGACCAGCAGATCACCTGGTTCGGTTCTCGGCAACGGACGGTCAACTGCGAACTTGTCGTTGTTTTCACAAAGGGAACCGACCACGTCGTATTCATTGGTCAGCGGCGCGTTTTCTTTGCCCATAACCGTAATGTGATGATATGCGCCGTACATCGCCGGACGCATCAGGTTGCAGGCGCAGGCGTCAACGCCGATATACTTCTTGTGCGTTTCTTTCTTGTGAATGGCGCGCGTCACGAGATAGCCGAACGGTCCGGTGATATAGCGACCAAGTTCGGTAAAGATACGCACTTTCAACCCGCTCGGTTCAATGACCCTCTCATACTGGGTCTTGATCTCCTCACCGATGTAACGGATGTCAGTTTCTTTTTCATACGGACGGTACGGAATGCCAATGCCACCGGAGAGATTGATGAACGTAAAGTTCGCACCCGTTTCTTCGTGTAGTTCAACCGCAGTTTTAAAGAGCTTTTTCGCGAGCGCGGGATAATAGTCGTCATCGGTGGTGTTGCTCACGAGGAACGCATGCAGACCAAACTCGGTTGCGCCCATCGCCAGCAGTCGCTTGACCGCTTCACTGAGCTGATCTCTTGTCATCCCATACTTCGCTTCGCCCGGGTTTCCCATGATGGTGTTGCCAAGCAGAAATTCCCCGCCGGGGTTAAAGCGCAGGCAAACGGTCTTCGGAATGCCGCCGTTTTCCGCGAGAAAATCGATATGCGTGATGTCGTCCAGATTGATCAGTACGCCCATCTCGCTGGCAAGCTGAAACTCGTTCGCCGGCGTATCGTTGGAAGAAAACATCACATCGTGTCCGGTCGCGCCAATCGCGCGGGAGAGCAATAGCTCGGTTAACGATGAGCAGTCCATACCGCATCCAATTTCTCGAAGCAGCTTCATGATCATCGGATTCGGCAGCGCTTTTACGGCGAAATATTCGCGAAATCCTTCGTTCCAGGAAAACGCATCCTGCAGTCTTTTTACGTTTGCGCGGATACCGGCTTCATCGTAGATATGAAACGGCGTTGGGTGTTTGCTTACGATGGCCTCCAGGGCTTCTTTCGTAAACGGTAGATTTCTCATGGTCTGTCCTCCTTGATCCGTCGTTCCATTTCACGGTCCGCGTCGCGCTCTGCGATCGTATGCCGTTTGTCGTAGAGTTTTTTGCCTTTCGCAATCGCCAGTAATAGCTTGACACGCCCGTCTTTGAGATATAACTCCAGCGGTACAAGGCTCATGCCTTCCTTTTGGGAAGCGGCCTGCAGCTTTCGAATCTCGCTTTTGTGCGCAAGCAGTTTTCGTGTGCGAAACGGGTCTTTATTGAAGATATTTCCCTGTTCATAGGGGCTTATGTGCATACCAATCACAAACAGCTCGTTGTTTTTCACCTGCGCATAGCTGTCTTTTAGGTTACACGCGCCTTTTCGAAGGGATTTCACCTCGGTGCCGAACAGTTCAATTCCACACTCCAGCGTTTCCTCGATAAAGTAGTCATGGCGCGCTTTTCGGTTTTGAGCAACCGGTTTAACGCCGCGTCTCTGGGGCATTGGAGCAGCCCTCTCACTTTCCGACGGAAGATTATATATTATTTTACAATCATACTAGCGGTTTGCGCGGCCGAAGTCAAGCGACTTCATTGCGTTAATCACCAAATTTAATTGTACATTCCGTCTTGTAATAATCGTTAGAAACCCAACAAAAAGCGGCGCGCCTTGCCGACACGCCGCATTTGGTTCGCTATCCGTTCCTTAAAAGATGGTCAAAAGGAGCGCGAGCGCACCGACGACTGCCGCAAGGATGATCGTCAGTTTCTGAAGTTTCGCCTCACGACTGGCCGCTTTGCCTTTTGATGTAAAGGAAGTGGTGTCCCCGCCGAACGAAGCGCCGAGGCCGGAGCTTTTCGTCTTCTGCAACAGCACGACGATGACGAGTAATACCGAGATCAACATCAGCGCGATGCGAATGATAAGCGCCGCAGTTTCCATTTTGAACAATCCTCCAGTTTTGATCTCCGAAAGCGTTTGTATGCGCTTTGCGAAGCAATCAGCTATAATCAGCGCTTAAGGCCGTTTTCCGACGCCCAAGCCTAGTGATTATAACATGCACTACGTCCGAATGCAAGTGAAAAGCCGTTGAAAATCAGCCGACAATCAGCGATTTTCCGGTCATTTCTTCCGGCACAGGCAGGTTCAGCAGCTGCAGCAGCGTCGGGGCCAGGTCGCTCAAGCGACCGCCTTCGCGCAGCGTGACGTTTTTCCGTTCGTTATCCACAAGGATGCAAGGAACGGGGTTCGTTGTATGCGCGGTAAACGGCGCGTTCTCGGCATAATCCCACATCTTTTCGCAGTTACCGTGATCCGCGGTAATGATGCAGCGTCCGCCAGTTTTCAAAATCGCGTCCACAACCTTTGCCGCGCAGGTGTCTACGGCGTGTACTGCAGCGGTTGCCGCCTTCATAACGCCAGTATGCCCAACCATGTCCGGATTTGCAAAGTTGAGAATCATCACGTCATACTTTCCGCTTTCGACGCGTTTAACCGCTTCGTCCGCTACTTCGTATGCGCTCATCTCAGGCTTGAGATCGTAGGTCGCGACCTTCGGGGAAGAGATCAACGCGCGGTCTTCTCCGGGATTCGGCGCTTCCACACCACCATTAAAGAAGAATGTTACGTGCGCGTATTTTTCCGTTTCCGCAATGCGCAACTGTGTCAGATTATGCTCCGCCAGATATTGGCCAAACGTGTTTTGCAGAGATTGCGGATGATACGCAACGTGCACGCGATCGCCAAACGTCTTATCATACTGCGTCATGCAGACATAATAGAGCGGAAAGAATCCGTTTTTGCGCGGGAATGCATCAAAGTCGTCAAACACCAGCGTGCGGGTGATTTCACGCGCACGGTCCGGACGGAAGTTGAAGAAGATCACGCTGTCGTTTGCAGAGATTTTTCCGGTCGGTTTCCCGTTTTCCATCACGATGGTGGGCAGAACAAATTCGTCCGTTTCGCCCTTGTCGTAGCTATGCTGCATGGCTTCGGCGCCGCTGCCGGCTGTTTCACCTTCGCCGTACACGAGCGCGGCATAGGCCTTCTCAACGCGTTCAAAGCGATTGTCGCGATCCATGGCATAATAACGCCCCATCACGGTCGCAATCTTGCCCGCGCCGATTTCTTTCAATTTGGCATCCAGCTCTTCCACAAAACATTTGCCGCTGCTCGGCGGCGTATCGCGTCCGTCCATGAAGCAATGCACATAGACCTTCTTCAATCCCGCGTTTTTCGCGAGCTGAACCAACGCGTAGAGATGCGTGTTGTGGGAATGCACGCCGCCGTCTGAAAGAAGACCCATCAGATGTAGTGCGCTGTCGTGCTGTTTGCAGTTTTCAATCGCGTCCAGAAACGTCTTGTTTTCAAAGAAGTCTCCATCGGAAATTGCTTTGGTGATGCGCGTAAGCTCCTGATACACGATCCGGCCCGCGCCAATGTTAAGGTGTCCAACCTCGCTGTTACCCATCTGACCGTCCGGCAGGCCTACGTCCATGCCACTGGCGGCAATCTGCACATGCGGATACTCATCCCACAGGCGCGAAATATTCACCGCGCCGTCGGCTTTGATGGCGTTGAAATCCTTATCTTTGGAGCAGCCAAAACCGTCCAGAATGATGAGTGCGGTAATCGGTTTCGTCATTAGAAATGAACCACCTTTGAGAAGTCCTCGCTCTTAAGGCTTGCGCCGCCGATGAGACCGCCGTCGATTTCCGGCATAGCCATGAGTTCGCTGGCGTTTTTCGCATTCATGCTTCCGCCGTACTGAATCCGTACTTCGTCGGCAACTTTCTTGCCGTATACGCTCGCGAGTGCGTCGCGGATAACCTTAATGGTCGAATTCGCGTCGTCGCTGGTCGCGGTTTTGCCCGTTCCGATTGCCCAGATGGGTTCATAAGCAATTACGCAGTTAACCGCTTCTTCGGCGGAAAATCCTGCGAAGGCAGCAACGGTCTGCTTGCTTACGATAGTATCGGTAACGCCACTCTCGCGCTGTTCAAGGGTTTCACCAACGCAGATGATGGGCGTGATGTTCGCATCCAGCGCGGCTTTGGCGCGCTTGTTGACTGTTTCATCGGACTCACCGAAATATTGACGACGCTCGCTGTGGCCAACGATGGCGTAGCTCACGCCCATGGCAAGCAGCATATCCGCGCTGACTTCGCCGGTGAATGCGCCTTTGGGTGCCCAGTGGATGTTCTGCGCGCCAAGTTTGATGTTGGTGCCGACGAGCAGCTTGCCAACGGTTGCGAGATCCACATATGGCGGGCAAACGACTACGTCGCAAGCCGCGTCTTTCACAAGCGGGATCAGCTCGACGACGAGCTGTTCAGCTTCTGCGGGGGTCATATTCATCTTCCAGTTTCCTGCAATGATCGGTTTTCTCATGATAGATTGATTCCTTTCCATTTATACGGTGGTCAGCCGCAAAAGAGCGGCAGTTGTAAATCCGCCGGAGCGCAGGTTGCGCGCCCCGGCAATCATTGTTCTTGCTTATTTGTCGTTGAGCACGGCAACGCCCGGCAATACCTTGCCTTCGAGGAATTCGAGCGATGCACCGCCGCCGGTGGAGATATGCGTCATCTGCTTTGCAAAGCCAAGTTTTTTCACTGCGGATGCAGAATCGCCGCCGCCAATGATCGTTGTGCCCTTGCACTCTGCGCAAGCCGCGGCAACCGCGCGGGTTCCTTCGGCAAACGCGGGCATTTCGAACACACCCATCGGGCCGTTCCAAATTACGGTTTTAGCAGCAACGATGACGTCGCTGAAGATTTTGATCGTCTTGGGTCCGATATCGAGGCCCATCCAACCGTCGGGGATGTTGTCCGAATCGATTGTCTTGTGTTCGGCGTCTGCCTTATATTCGGTTGCGATCACGTTGTCAACCGGAAGGAGGAAGTTAACGCCCTTCTCTTTGGCCTTTGCCATGATCTCTTTGGCAAGATCGATGCTGGCCGCGTCAAGCAGAGACGTGCCGATTTCGTAACCCATCGCCTTAAGGAAGGTATAGGCCATGCCGCCGCCGATGATGAGCGAATCGCATTTGTCGAGCAAGTTCGTGATGACGCCGATTTTATCAGAAACTTTCGCACCGCCGAGAATTGCAACAAACGGACGCTCCGGTTCTTCCAACGCCTTGCCCATGATGCCGAGCTCTTTGCCGATCAGGAAACCGGCAACGGCGGGCAGATATGCTGCAACGCCTGCTGTGGAAGCATGCGCGCGGTGCACGGTGCCAAACGCATCCGAAACATACAGTTCTGCAAGGCTTGCCAATTCTTTGGCAAACGCGGGATCATTCTTTTCTTCTTCAGGATGGAAGCGAACGTTCTCGAGCAGAACGATTTCGCCTTCCTTCATATCGGCAACTGCGGCCTTTGCGGATTCGCCGATGACGTCGTCAGCCATCCAAATCCGTGTGTCGGGCAGCAGTTCGCTGAGACGCTCGCCTACGGGAGCAAGCGAAAACTCAGGCGTCACGCCTTTCGGGCGGCCCAAATGCGAGCAAAGAATTACCTTCGCTTTGTGGTCAAGCAAGTACTGAATCGTCGGCAGAGCCGCGACAATACGTTTGTCATCCGAAACTTTTCCGTCCGGCGTCAGCGGTACATTAAAGTCTACGCGTACAAGTACCCGTTTACCGCTTACGTCTACGTCTTCAATTGTTTTTTTTGCCATGATGGTCATCCTCCATGTCTTTTTTATATTCCATTCATCTCAAACATATGTATTATAACGCGCTTTGCCAACATTGAAAGCAAAAAACGCGTAAAATTGCCGACAAGCATCAAAAAAAACGGATTTTTTTGACGTTAGCGGCTAAAAACAACAAAAAAGCGGCATTTACGCGATTGCTCAACGTAATATGCCGTTAAATACAATATCGCCCTCGTTCTTTTACCACAAATGCAGACGGAAAGTCAATCTCTTTTTTCACGGCTTCCTCTGTGTCAAATTTGCCCCACATGTGCGTTAGATACAGCGTTTTAACCTTGGCGTCACGCGCAAGCTGGCATGCTTCTTTCACATTCATATGCGGTCCGGTCTGTGATGCGTCTACAAAACAAGCATCCGCTAGAAGCGCGTCTGCGTCAAGCGCGCCTTTCTCCATGCCAGGAAACACCTTGGTATCGCCCGTAAAAAACAGAACCGATCCGTTTGCATCGGTAATTCGCATGCCGTTAACCGGCACGGGATGCGCCATTGGAACAAACTGAAAGGTCAGCGTTCCAATTTTGATCTCGTCTCCGCCTTTCACCGTATGCAGATCGAAAAGCGCGCCGGTTGTTATCGCTTTTAGTGTTTCAAACGGTTCGTTTGGCGTATACAGTGGAATGCGCCGCTTCTCTTCCCCTTCTTTTATATCCTGTTGGTCGAGCGCATAACGCATCACAAATAAATCGGAGCAATGATCAAAGTGCAGGTGCGACAGAACGATCGCGTCCAGTTGCGCCGGATGCACATGTTCCATTAACCGCGAAAGCACACCCGAACCGCAATCGATCAGCACTCGCGTCGGGCCGTCTTCAATATAGTACCCGCTGCATGCGCCGCCTGGTCTTGGATACGGGCCGTGTCGTCCGAGTACGGTTAAAAACATATTCCCTCCAAATCAGCCCACAGGCCGACGGATTTCAAGCATTTTATCCGGCTGAACCACCGGCGCATAGCGCAGAATAGCCGCGCCTAGAGCAACGCCAACCACGCCTTGAATCAGCTGCAGCAGCAGCGAAATGCCGACAACGTTGAATTCGCGGATAATGAGCAGGTCGTATACAATGAACAATACGATCATAATGCTTTCCGTCATGCCGGCAACGACAATGCTCTTTTTCCAATTGTCGCATTTTGCCGCGAACGCGGCAATAAACAGAGCCATCAAGCTTCGGATTAATAGATTCCCGATGATGAAGTTTTTGCTTCCCATCACAATATCGCCGACGATAATGCCGAACACAGGCGCAATCACGCCCCACGGCAGACCCAGCACCATAACCGAAGCGAAGATTCCGGCATCCTGCAAGGAAGCATATGCATTAACGTCGCCAAGCGCAGATGTCGTCGCATTTACCTGAACGCGAATAATCGAAAGAATAAACGTACCAAACGCACAAACAAGAATGGCGATCAATTGCCGCTTATCCATATTTTTGAAACTCATGTACGCACCTCCGGTAACAATCTTTTGCTTCGGAAAACCTGCTATTCTCCCGCTTTAATGATTTCTTCCAGCAAATCATCAAGCGAAATTTCATCCTCTGCGCGGCTCTCGCCGACATATCGCGAAACTGTCGGAAGATCTCCCATATCGGGTTCCGGTTCCGGCTCCCATTCGCGCTCTACGCCGTAATCGCTGTAGTGGCGTACGGGTGCGGGCTCTTCCTCTTCTTCCGGTTCTTCTGTTTCTTCCGGTTCTGCGACGGAATACATTGCGCTTTGAGCCTGCGGTTCCGTCTCGCTCATAAACGAATTGCGATTCCAAGACGAATCCGAATCAAACTCGGGTTGCTGCACCATTTCGGTTTGCGTTTGCGCGGCTTGCGGCTTTTCTTCTTCCGAAGAGACCAGTGCGGTATACCCCGAAAGAATATCGTCAATCGTGCTGGCTGTGTCATCGTTCATTGATTTTTGCGACGTTTCCTGTCCATTTGCGGAATCAGTTTCGCCGGAGAACATGTTTCCTTCCGCCTGCGGTTCATGACTGCTCATAAACGCCTCACGCGCCCAAGCGGCCTCGGAATACGGTGCCGGTTGACCGGCGTTTTCGTCCTCTTGATTCGATTTCATGAAATCGTCAAACGCGAGCCCGGCATCCGCATCAAAGATGCCCTTTGCTTGCGCGGTTTGCGCCGTTACCGCCGCTCCGCCGAGCGAAGAATAAACTTCCGTTTGCGTTTCAGCCATGGTTTCGCCAGAATCCTGCTTGTCGGAAGACGTTGCGTATTGCGCCAGTTCAGCAAGGGTTTCTTCTTCCGCCAAGGTCGGTTCAACGCCGCTAGAGCGAATAAACTCGTCGAATGCGCGTTCCGCGTCAATCTCTGAAGCACCTTGCTGCTCCGTCTGCTCCTCAGTTACCGATTCCGCGGAGAAAGCGGGCGTAAACTCCGCCTGCGGCTCGGTATCGCTGGTAAAAGACTCATATGTCCAAGCAGCTTCGGAATATGGTTCCGGCTCGGTCTGCTCAATTTGTTCGGTCTGTTCGGTTTGTTCGATCTGTTCCGTTGGGTTGTATTGCTCCGAAACAGTTTCAACCGGCATAGAATATACATGATATTCTGTCGGTTCCTCTTGCGCGGATTCTTCTGTTTCTTCGCTTGTTTCGCTTTCTGTATTTAAAACGTTTTCTTCGTTCTGATTGTCTTCCATTGGTTGAACGCTGTCTTCATCGGCTGCGTTCTCATCTTCCGCGGGTTGCGCCTGTTCCGGTTCTGCCTGCGTTTGGATCGTCTGGTCGTCCTGTGTTTTTGTGGCCTCTTCGTGTTCGATTTCTGAGTCCGCTTTGTCTCCAAACAGTTCTTCAAACGCGCGGTCCACTTCCTGTGTCTGCTCGCTTTGGGTGGATGCACTCTTCACCGCGGTTGCTTCTGGCGCGTTCTGCGCTTCTTCCGTATCGGCGGAAAAATCCTGCGCGGTAAAAAGCGCGTCAAACATATGTTCCGCCTGTTCCTGCGAAAGATGGCAGCCATCGGCGCGAACGACAAACGCACTCTCGGAATATGCGTTATCAAATACTTTTGTAAACTCCGCCTGCGGTTCGGTGCTGCTTTCTTGCGCTTCGTTTGCCCAGGCCGCCTCTGAGAACGGCTCGGCAGCGGTCTGCTGTGTCTCTTCGATGTTTTCTTCGGCAGTATGTTCGGCTTTTTCGTCCGGCAACGGTCGGTTTTGAATCCGGTAGATGTTTTGCATCAACGTCGCGGGGTCGCCGCTCGGATCGGGCAGAGACACGTCTTTGAGCGCGCCGACGGATTTATAAAACACTTCCCCGTCGTTGCGGTTTTCCAGCGTGTCAATCTTGCTGCTTTTCATGAACTCCGCAAAACGCACGGCGGACGATTGCAATTCGCTTGCGTTGTGCTCGAGCATAGCGTTAAACAGATCCACCATCTCTTCATACTCGCGCTTCATGATCTCCGCATCCCTTAGCATGCGGTCACTCTCCGCTTTGGCGGTAATCATGATCTCTTTGGCGCGTCGCTCTGCTTCCAGCCGCAGCGCATCGGAAGCGGCGGCAGCATCCGTAACCTTGGCATTTGCTTCCGTGTCTGCAGCCGCGCGAATGCTTTCCGCTTCGGCGGTCACGGTGGCGCGAATTTTCGCCGCCTCCGCGTTCGCCTGTTCCAGCGTTCGTGCAGCGGTATCCTTTGCCGATTGCAGCGTGTCAAGAATTGCCTGTTCGCGCGCGCGGTATCCTTCCACCAGCTGATCCATGGTGTCAATGCGCGTTTCAAGCAGCGCAATGCGCTCAAAGCGCTCTTCAAGGAGCAGCTTCATCTCTCTGCGTTTCATTCTTCCACCTCCAGTTTCAACTGTTGTGTATCAGCTTGGTATCCCATGTGCGCATATCCAGCGGGCATTACGATTCGCCCGCGCGGTGTGCGCGCGATAAATCCAAGGCGCAATAGATACGGTTCGTAAACGTCTTCAATCGTGGTTGCGTCTTCGCCCGTCGCGGCGGCAATCGTATCCAGTCCAACAGGCCTGCCGCCAAATTTCATAATCATTGTTTGCAGCATCCGTCTGTCAACTTCGTCCAACCCAAGCTCGTCAACGCCGAGCATCTCTAGGCCTTCTTTGGCAGCGGAAAGGTCGATTTCGCCTTCCCGGCGTACCTCCGCATAGTCTCTGATGCGCCGCAGAAGCCGGTTTGCTACACGCGGCGTACCGCGCGCACGGGAACCGATCTCTATCGCGCCCTCTTCGGAAATCGCAATGTTGAGAATATGCGCGCTGCGAACGATGATCTCCATTAGCGATTCCGAATCATACATGACAAGCTGTTCTTTAATGCCGAAGCGATCACGAAGCGGCGATGTTAACAACCCCATTCGCGTCGTTGCGCCAACAAGCGTAAACTTCGGCAAGTCGAGGCGAATGCTTCTGGCGGAAGGACCTTTGCCGATGATGATATCGAGCGCATAGTCCTCCATCGCGGGATATAACACCTCTTCAACATTCGCGTTGAGGCGGTGTATTTCGTCAATAAACAAAACATCTCCCGGCGCAAGGTTTGTCAGCAGCGCGGCAAGATCGCCCGCGTGCGTAATCGCCGGTCCACTGGTAACGCGGAGCGACACACCCATCT
>QKAN01000162.1 GCA_003246365.1 Clostridia bacterium | reverse complement strand
CTTCCCACCTTAATAAAACACTAATTATTTTTTTCCATCGTCTCAAACCAGAACACGGTTTTGTGTTCATCGCTCGTTGCGCCGTAAAGAACGCCGTGACGTTCGAGAATGCTCTTCACGATCGCAAGCCCAAGCCCCGTGCCGAGGCCGCCCGCCTCGCCTGCCTTCGGCGCGCGGTGATAGCGATCCCAGATCTTCGGCAGTTCTTCCGGCGGAATCGGCACGCCTGCGTTTTCCACCGATATGCGCATGTTTTCTCCCTGTGGCGCGCAGACAACGCGCACGCGCGAACGGGGTTTTGCATGGCGCACGGCGTTGTCCACGAGGTTGTTCATCACCTGCGTAAACTGCCCGCGGTCAAAGCGAATTTCGCCATTCGGGCAATCCTGCTCCAGCGCGATGTCGCGCTTGCCTGCCTCAATTTCAAACCGGCCGACGATATCGCCGACCGCATCCGCGCAGGAAAACAGATCCGGCTGCATGGGTTCCGCACCGGATTGCAGCTTGGAATAGTCGAGAATATCGCTAACCAGCGCGCTGAGGCGCACAGACTCGTCGCTGATGGCGTTTAATTGCGCGGTGCGCTTCTGCTCGTTTGGCCAGGTCACATCCCGCACCGTCTCCGCGTATCCGCGGATGATGGTCAGCGGCGCGCGCAGCTCATGGGACACATTTGCAATAAGTTCGCGTCGCAGTTCTTCCGCCTTGCCCAACTCGTCGCCGAGTTCGTTGAGCGCCTGCGTGAGCTGACCGATTTCGTCCTTTGTGGTCACGCGCGTCTTGACCGAATAATCGCCAGCCGCCATCACCTTTGCCGCCTTCGTTACGGCGACGATCGGGCGAGAGAACAACCGGGAGAGCAGCACAGACAGAACCAGCGCAGCGCTCATGAGTATTGCGGTAATGATCCAAAGCTGCTGAAGCAGCACGCGCGACGCCTCGGACACATCCACCAGCGAGAACACGATTAAAAATGTACCGCCCTCCGCCTTTCGGCTGATCAGCGCGTATCTTGCATCCTCCGTATCCGTTTGCAAATATTCTACCTCGCCGCCGGTCGACGCGGTCAGTTCGGGTATCTGTTTCACGATTTGTCCGCGCATCGGAAGCCCGTCCGACTGGTAGATTACACTACCTGCGTCGTTGACCACAAGCAGGTTCACGTTCATCTCGCTTTCCAGCGCAGCATAATCCGTCGTCGACGCAATCGAAACGGTAGATACAGCCTGATCGATGCTGTCTACACGCTGGTTAAGATAGCTGTCGCTTAAAAACACGGCCTGCACCAGCCAGACCAGCGCAACGGCGAGCGCCGCCATGCCGAGGAACGCAAGCGTAAGTTTGGTGACGATTCGTTTCATGTTCCGCCTCCCGAAAAACGGTATCCCGTACCCCATACCGTTACGATATGCTCGCGATACGCGCCGAGTTTTTCCCGAAGGCTCTTGACATGCGTGTCCACCGTGCGCGCATCGCCAAAGAAATCATATCCCCAGACATGGTTGAGCAGCTGATCCCGCGTAAAGGCGATTTCCGGCCGGGAAACCAGAAACGCAAGTAAATCAAATTCTTTCGGGCTGAGGTTCAGGTGCTCGCCGTCGATCTGCGCCGTGCGCGCGGTCGGATCGACCCGAAGCCCCTCGAGCACAAACGAATCGCCCGCGCCCTGCGACGCACCAGCGCGCTTTAGCAGCGCCTTCATGCGCGCAACCAACTCCCGCGGGCTGAACGGTTTCCCGATATAATCGTCCACGCCGAGCTCAAACCCCAACAGACGGTCATATTCCTCGTTTCTCGCGGTCAACAGGATCACCGGAACGTCGCTCTTTTTGCGAATTTGCTTCAACGCGCCCCAGCCATCCAGCCGCGGCATCATGACATCCAGCAGGACGAGCGCGTAATCTCCCGCAGAGAACAGGCGCAACGCTTCTTCCCCGTCGTCCGCCTCGTCAAACGCCCAATCCTCCGCCTGCGCGTATTCCCGCACAATCGAACGGATGCGCGCGTCGTCGTCTGCCAGCAAGATTCGAATCAAAAACCTCGCCCCTTTCCCGCAACAAAAAATTCAGTACCATAAGTACAAATAGACATATGTTTCTTTGATCGTACCATGACAGACCGAAAAATGCACGAAAAAAGCCCGGCGAATATCGCCGGACCAAATATCACAGATGTTATGAAACAATGCTATTCGGCTACATGCGGTTCTGCCGCGCCGCCATCAGCAAATACACCGGTATGATCAAAACCAAAACCGCGACGCCGCAGGCGATAAACCCCATGCGCGCGCCAAACCAGTTATCCGCCGCGCCGACAAACAGACTGCCCAACGGAGACGAGCCCGCGAGAATCAACGAATAGACGCTCATCACACGTCCGCGGAAGCGATCCTCCGTTTGAATCTGAATGTTGGAGTTCGCGGTGGAAAGATACGTTACAAACAGGAACCCGCCGAGCGCAAGCGATACCCCCGTCGTAACAAAGCTGTTGGTAAACCCGATAACGATCAAAACCAATCCTGTAACAGCCGGAAGCACATATAAAATGAACCGCCGCGGACCACTTTTGCTCAGCGAGGCAACCAGCAGCGCCCCAAGCAGCGCCCCGCCGCCCAGGCTGGAGAGCAGGAACCCATATCCCGTTTCGGAAAGGCCGAGAATCTGCTGTGCAAAAACGGGCACCGCAACGCCATAGTTCAGCGCAAACGTAGAAATCACGATTAAGAACACCATCGTAATCATCAGCGATTCATTCTGCCCGATGTGCCGCAACCCTTCGCCGATGCTCTCAAACATCCCCTGCTTTTGCTGCTCACGCGGCTTTTCACAAACGACCGGCTGGATAAAGAAGAGGCTGATGAGCACCGCGCCGAAACTCAGCGAGTTGATCAGAAAACACGACGCTACGCCGAAGGAGCCCATGACGATACCCGCGAGAGACGGGCCGATCATACGCGCAGCGTTAAACGTTAACGAGTTGAGCGCAATGGCGTTGGTTAAATCTTCGTGACCGACCATCTCAACGACAAACGCCTGTCTAAGCGGCATATCGAGCGTGTTCACAATGCCAAGCAAGCTCGCGGAAACGAGCAGATGCCAGTATTGGATTCCGCCGGAAGAGGCGAGCAGCCACAGCCCGAATGTGATGACGAGCGAAAGCGATTGTGTCAGGATCAGCATCGGTTTTTTGGGCAGGCGGTCGATGATGACGCCCGCAAACAGCGAAAACAGCAACGCCGGCAAAAACTGCAGCGCGCTGACCACGCTTAAGAGCAGCGCGGAGTTGGTCAACGAATACGCCAGCCACGGTTGCGCGGTATTCTGCATCCATGTGCCGACGGTAGAAACACACATGCCGGCAAAATAAAACCGGAAATTCCGGTGTCTGAGCGAAATAAACGGGTTGTTCAATACGGTCTTTGCAGATTGCTCCGTAACCAAGATGCGCCTCGATTCCGCCGCAGGGTATCGCCAGCTTACCGGGCATATCGGCGTGATTAAGATTATAACACTCCGAATGGATTTTTCACGATCTTTACGGAAGATATATGAAATTCTCCATCATGAAATAACGCGAAAATTTATATTTTGTATACATTCTTGCAACACTTTTGCCGCTGTCTGCCATTACACTGTTATAATGTATGAGTAAACCGCAAAAGCGGATTTTGGCGATCGGATGAGGTAAACAGCTTTGATGCAGCAAGTACAGGAGATCATCAATCAGGTTCGAAAAGTCGTCGTCGGCAAGGATGCCGTCATTGGCAGTATCCTAATGGCGATGCTCGCGCAGGGGCATGTTCTGCTCGAAGACGTGCCGGGCGTAGGCAAAACCACAATGGCGCTGGCGTTTTCACGCACGATGGATCTGTCCTATAAGCGTATGCAGTTTACGCCGGACGTCATGCCTTCGGACATCACGGGTTACACCACGCTGCAAACCGGCGGCGCCACCGGCGTATATGTGCCTGGGTCGGCGATGTGCAACCTGTTTTTAGCGGACGAGATCAACCGCGCCTCGAGCAAAACGCAATCCGCTCTGCTCGAAGTTATGGAAGAAAACAGCATCACGGTAGACGGCGTAACGCATGCCGTTCCGCAGCCGTTTCTCGTTATTGCAACGCAAAATCCCGCCGGATCTTCCGGCACGCAGCCGCTGCCGGAGTCGCAGTTGGACCGTTTTATGGTTCGGCTCTCGATGGGTTATCCCGACCGCCGCAGCGAGGTAGAGATGCTCCGCCGCCATCAAAACGCGGTCTCCCTCGACTCGGTCAGCCGCGTCATCGCACCGCAGGATCTGATCGTTATGCAGCGCGAAGTGGAACAGATTTATGTTTCCGATACGCTGTTCGGATACCTTACGGAATTGACCGGATGGACGCGCACACAGCCCGCCATCCGCATCGGGGTCAGCCCGCGCGGAACCATCGCGCTACTTCGCATGAGTAAAGCAGCGGCGTATCTTTCCGGCCGCGATTATTTGATTCCGCAGGACGTTCAACTTGTGTTTGAAAGCGTTACGGCGCACCGCATTTTGCTCAGTCCCCGCGCGCTCGTCAGCGGCATCAACGAGCAGCAGCTCGCAAAGCGCGCCCTGACACAGGTGCAAGCGCCGATCGCGGTGTAACCACATGGCCGGAAATCGGATTTTATACGGCTATGCGCTGTTTTTTTCGTTCATATTATTCGTATTGTTCGATTTATATTTATTTCACCTGCTGCTGATCTTTCTTGTGATCCTTCCGCCGATCTCGCTGCTGGCGTTATTTCCCGTGCGCAAAAAACTCCGCTATTCGCTGGAAATTGAAGACGACATCGTTCCGAAAGGCGCGAGCGGAATCCGCCTGAGTGCCAGCAACGGAAGCATATTCCCCTGCGCGGGCGTCCGGTTTACGATGGATCGCCAAAACGCGCTTGGTCGCGTCGGCAAACACTATATTGAGTACGCAGAGGACGTTGTCCAGTTTCCGCTCGGCCCAAACCGCTCGTATACCATGCAACCGACGATAAAAATGGCGCACTGCGGCAGGGTGGATCTTTCCATTCGCCACGTGACTGTCGTCGATTTGCTTGGTTTGTTCGCGCTGAAAGTTCCTAAAAATAACGGCGCGTCTCCCGCGGGCAGCATTTATGTTTTGCCGGAGCTGCAAAGCCGCAGCATCCAAACGGACGACACGGCGGATCTTGGATTGGACAGCGCAACGTATTCCACCGAAAAAGCGGGCGGCGACCCTTCCGAAATTTTCCAGCTGCGCGATTACCGGGAAGGCGACGCGCGCCACAGCGTGCACTGGAAACTCAGCGCGCGCATGAATCGCCTGATCGTGCGGGAATTTGGTTTGCCGCTGAACCCTTCGCTGCATTTTCTGCTGGAGCTGACTGAAAGTTCAACCCCCGAAGCCGCGGAATCCATGCTCGGCGCAATGCTTGCGTATTCCGAGTTTCTCATGGCGCGGGAGATCACCCATTCCGTCAGTTGGATTGGCGAGGAAGGCGCGCTGCGCACGATTCCGGTCTCCGGGCCGGAGGCGCTTGCCTCGGTTTTGCACGAGCTGCTCGCCCTGCCGGGACAAAAACGCTGGAGTGCGCTGGAGCGTTTCACCATTGCCGGTATTCCGCAATCCGACGCGCAGTTGATCTACCTTGTCGCCGGATTTTCCTGGAATGAAAGCACGGATTCAAATGTTGCGCGGTTGTTTGAGAATCTTCTGGAACTGCGCATCTGCCGCCAGATTACCCTCATGCCGGATCGCTGTACACACGAAGCAGCAAATTCGTTGCGCGAATTAGGGTGTGATGTGCAGTTGCTCGAAGGATCCATCCCGGGCGAGGACACGGAGGCGCAACTATGAGTAAGAAGAGAACGCAACCCGCGCCAAGTGTCCCGCTAAACGGCAACGCCGCTTCCGGCGGTTGGGCGCTGCGCCTTGTGCAACAAGCCGTCGTACTGTTTCTTGCCGTATATGGCTTCCTGTTTTGTCTGCTTAGCAGCTATTCGTTTGACCTTCCGGTTTTAACGCTGGTCTGGACTGCGGCGGCATTCGCGCTGTTGTCTCTTGCCGTTTTTTCCGTCCAGCGCAGCGGCATTCTTTCCATTGTTTGCCTGCTGGTGGCGGGCGCTTGGATTTTTCTTAATATCAGCGCGATGGTGCAGGGCGTTTTGCTTCTCGTCGAGCATGTGCTCTCCCCGCTTTCGCTGAGCCTGCCGGATTCGATTCAATCGCTGATTCTGCCGTTGAGCGACGAATATTCGACGCTTCTTATGACGCGCGCGCTGCAAGCGATTCTATTTTTCGTTTCGTTTCTTTCGGGTTATTTCATATCAATCAGCAGTGTGCCGGGCCTTGCGCTCGCAACCCTCCCGCTGCTGCTTCCTGCGCCGTTTTACCTGCTCTCCCCGTCCGTTTTCGCATTTTTCGCGCTGTTTGCCGCGCATTTGATGGTTTTCGCCTTCAACAACGGAAAACGCGCGTCTTCCTCCTTGCGCTCCATGGCGTATATCCCGCAAAACAGGAGAAAGTTGGAGCTGAATGCGCAGCGGGCGACACAGCAGACGCTCTCGCTGCTCGTGCTGCCGCTGATTATATTTGCCGCGCTTCTGTCCAGTTTGGTTCTGCCGCAGGAAGGTTATGAACGCCCGCAGGCAATCGAAGACCTGCAACAGAAAATATTTGATTTAAACCTTGGGAAAGACGGCTTCTGGAAGAGCAACGACGGACTCACCCGAGGCGATTTGCGCAATCTTTCCTCCATTCGCTTCACGGGGGACACCGCCATTCAGGTGCGCGTGTCCGATGAGCTTTCGCTATACCTGCGCGGGTTTGCCGGCGCGGTTTATTCCGACGACGGCTGGAGCAATGTTTCCAGCGCGGATTTCTCCGATCTTGCAAGCAGTGTAAACGCGATTGCGCCGCAAAACATGCTTTCCGCCGCGGCCACCGTCAGCAGCAGCGCATTTAGTACATTTGATCTTGCCGTGAAAAACGTTTCGGCAACGCCGCTTTCCATTTGGACGCCGCCCGGATTGGTAACTACCGCGGCGGAAATCAGCAACGCGGGCTATGTGCAGGATACCGCGCTTGCATTCGCGTCCTCTTCTCATTCTTCCGAATATTCTATTACGGCAATTCCGGTCGGCATGGCGTTGTATTCCGTTTCCGGCATCACAGCCGATGCGGACGAGGACGTTGTGCGCCGCGCCTATCAAAACGCAGCCGGCGCGGCATACGGCCTTTCCAGCGCAAGCGGGGATGATGCGGCGCTCGTTCAGCAAGCCGCCGAAACTTATATCGACTACGTTGTCGATGTTTATACCGCTCTGCCGGACGATACGCTCGCCGCAGCGCAACAACTGCTTGCAACATACGGCCTGACACGGCAGGTGGAAAACGGTTCGCTCAATCTGGCGGCTACCTGCCAGGAGATACACACGCTTCTTTCCGAGCAGTGCAATTATGATTATTCCCCGCCGGAAATTCCGGAAGGCGTTGATTTTTCCACCTATTTTCTGCAGGTGAGCCAGAGCGGCTATTGCGTGCACTTTGCCACAACGGCAACTGTGCTGCTCCGCGCGCTCGGCATCCCCGCGCGTTATGCAGAAGGGTATATCGTCATCCGCTCGGACTATGAAAAGACACCCGACTCGGAAGGCTATATCGACATTGAGGACACGCATGCGCACGCATGGGTCGAAGTGTTCGATCCCGCGCAGCTCGAGTGGATTCCGGTTGAAATGACCAAGAGCGCGTCCGACAGTGCCAATCCGACACCGGACAGCTCCGGCGACGCCGAGGGCGAACCGACATTTTCGCTCGATGAATCGACCCCCACCGTTTCACCGGAACCGACGCCGACCGCAACCGTGAACGAAACGCCGGAAGCATCCGCAGACGACGAATCCACACCCGATCCGAACGCCGAAACCGACACGGAGCAAGAGATTACGCCAACGCCCGCGCCAACGGAAGACGGCACGGAGGAAAGCACCGAGGAAAGCGCGGACGCCACACCGGCCCCGGATGAAGAAGGCAGCGCATACACAACCCCGTCCGAAAGCCCGCCGCTCTGGCCGGTGCTCGTCATCGTGTTGGCGCTCGGTCTCCCGCTTGCGGCAATTCTCTGGCGCAAGTCGGCGCACGACAAACGAATGCGCAGTTTCACGCAAAAAGACATGAATGCCGCTGTGCTCTCCGTCTGCCGCTATGCGCTGGATATGCTCCGCTTTGCCGGAGCGCCTGCCATGCAATCGCTCGAAACGCCGGAACTATATGCCTATACCGTTTCGAAAAAGATGCCTTCCATCGATCGCGAACGGCTGGAAGCGCTGTTGATCAGCGCGCAACGAGCGAAATTCTCCAACAAAACGAGTTCGAAGAAAGAACGCGATGAGGGAATTCAATTTATACGAGTGCTTTCCAACGCAGTGTTTGCACGGTTGTCCCGGTTCAAACGGTTGATCTTCCTCTGGCGTTTCCCGAAGATCTAACAAAGTATCCATGCAAAAAAGATCCTCCCGTGAATCACAGGAGGATCTTTGTCTTTGAGTTTTAAGCAATGCGATTGAGCCGCTGCGTTTTATATGATTATTCGTTGACCGCGCCGACGCCCTTTCCTTCTTTTATAAAAATCTCTTCATAACACGCCGCGCTGACAAGACCACGCACTAGCGGCAGAACGAGCGAAAGAGCGAACGAGGCCAATGAGCCGAGCACCATAAACACACGTCCAACATAGGGAATCAATGACAGCGCACCGAATACTAGCATCACGACGGCTGCGGCCAGCATGACCAGAAGATCCGCAAGAAACATCCTGCCCTTGAAGCCTTCTGTCCTTTTCATGGAAAGACGAAGCGCCTCCGTTGCGGAAATATCCGGGTCTTGAATCATGAGGTACGGCACAAACCGGTAGGAATACGCTTTGATGACGGCGAACACGATGCCTGCGATCGGAATCAGTCCCCAAATAAGAATCCAGAGCGCCATCCAGCCCATGCCGCCCGCTACCTTGAAGAATCGCTTAAACCCTGCAAACAATGCGTCAGAGTTGACTTCGCCGCCGCGATATCCGTTGAGATATACGGCCGCCATACCCGCATTGAGAACGAGAGCGATCGGAATGGAAATGATCGGCAGCACACCGAAAGCAGCTGCAAGTCCTGTAAGCAGTTGACACAACAGGGATATTCCCCATAGGCGAATCGGTTTTTGCTTGAGCACTTCGAGCGCTTTTTGAATCAGATCGCGCGCGCGAATTCCCTGCGGCGCTTGCTTCATCTTCTGCGCACGAAACGGCTTGCCGCCGCCAACGGGCATGCCGCAGTTGGGGCAAAATTTCTCCTCCGCCAGTTCTTTTCCGCAATTCATGCAAAACGGCATACGATTTTCCTCCTTGTTCATCAGTCGTAATTTTACACGGTCTACTGGTAACAGTATACGATATCCCAAGAAAAATCGCTACATTTCCATCTGATCTATCGGTAAATATCTATCCGGGCATTGCCGCTTTCAGCTCCGGTTTTGCAAACGAAACCCACGCAAAAAAAGCGCCGGTTTTGTTTCGGCGACTATTTTCAACATACACGCTGATATCGGTTTGTTTTTTTCGTAGTAACATATTATAATATGGAAAACAAAATTCAGCTCAATTCATTGAGCCGCCGTATATACGCGCTAAATAGCAGTGCGCCGGCAACCGTGTTTCTCTGTTGAGCCAACAGTAAACACACAGATAGAACGCATTTTTTATGCGATCCGGTGTTGTTCGCCACCCCCCGATCCAAGTTTCTTGAAAGGAACCGCAATGGCACATTATTTCGACGAACCCTCTCATACGTTTTCTGAATATCTACTCGTACCGAGTTACTCCTCCGCATCCTGTTCGCCGCAAAACGTTTCCCTGAAATCTCCGGTCTGTAAGTTTCGCAAGGGTGAAACCAGTCCGCTTACCATGAGCATTCCGCTCGTTTCGGCGGTCATGCAGTCCGTATCCGGCGAAAAGCTTTCTGCGGCGCTCGCGCGCGAAGGCGGCATTTCCTTTCTGTTTGTTTCCCAGTCCATCGAATCCCAGGCAGCGATGGTTCGCAATGTAAAAAAATCGAAGTCCGGCTTTGTCCGCAGCGACAATAACGTAACCCCGCAAAACACCATGGCGGACATCATGGAGCTCAAGGCGACAACGGGGCACTCCACCGTCGCCGTCACGGAAGACGGAACGCCGACGGGCAAGCTGCTCGGCATCGTGACAAGCCGCGATTACCGACCGAGCCGCATGGACCCCGCAACCCCGGTAAAAGAATTCATGACGCCGATCGAACGGCTGGTGACCGGCACGGAGGGCATCACCCTCACCGAGGCTAACGACATCATCTGGGAGCACAAGCTCAACGCACTTCCGATTATTACGAGAGATGGCAATATGTCGTCTTTTGTGTTCCGAAAAGACTATGATTCCCATAAAGAAAACCCCGGCGAACTGCTCGACAGCCAAAAACGCTATGTGGTCGGCGCGGGCATCAACACGCGCGACTATGAAGAACGCGTACCTGCTCTGGTAGAAGCCGGCGCAGATATCCTCTGCATCGACTCTTCGGAAGGATTCACCGAATGGCAGGCGCGCACAATCGCCTTTATCCGTTCCCGTTACGGCGACAGCGTCAAGGTCGGCGCGGGCAATGTGGTAGACGGCGACGGGTTCCGCTTTCTTGCGGACGCAGGCGCGGATTTCGTAAAAGTCGGCATCGGCGGCGGTTCCATCTGCATCACGCGCGAAGCAAAAGGCATCGGCCGCGGACAGGCGACCGCCGTGCGCGACGTTGCCGCCGCACGCGACGCCTATTTTAAGGAAACGGGATTTTATGTACCTGTCTGCTCGGACGGCGGCATCGTTCTGGATTATCACATCACGCTTGCCCTTGCCATGGGTGCGGACTTCTGCATGCTTGGCCGCTATTTCGCCCGCTGCGACGAAAGCCCGACCAGCAAAGTGCTCATCAACGGCAGCTACATGAAAGAATACTGGGGCGAAGGCAGCGCCCGCGCACGCAACTGGCAGCGCTATGACAGCGGCGGCGATGCAAAGCTCACCTTCGAAGAAGGCGTTGACAGCTATGTTCCCTATGCCGGCAGTCTGCACCACAATGTCGAACAGACGCTCAACAAGGTGCGCTCCACAATGTGCAACTGCGGTGCACTCTCGATTCCGGAGCTGCGCGAAAAAGCGCGGCTTACGCTCGTCTCCGCCGCAACACTCGCGGAGGGCGGCGCACACGACGTCATGCTCAAGGACAGAACCTACTATCGTTCGTTCGAGTAATGAATCTACCGTATCTACTGCGATAAAAAACGGCACGCGTTTCCACGCGTGCCGTTTTTTATACGTATCCCTTAGTTCTTTTTTTCCGGTATAATCTCGATCCAGTATCCGTCCGGATCCGCAATAAAGTAGATTCCCATGGCTTCGTTAACAAACACCACAACGCCCATCTCTTCGTGTTTTTTGCGCGCGGCAGCCATATCTTCTATCGTAAAAGCGAGATGATACTCGCCTTCGCCGAGATCATACGGTTCGGTACGGTCTTTTAAATAGGTCAATTCGAGAGAAAACGTTCCCGAGCCATCTCCGAGAAACACCAGAGTGAAATCGTCGTTATCGACCTTTCGAATCGGAGACAGTCCGAGCGCCTCGCTGTAAAACGCCAAACTCTTATTCATATCGAATACGTTAAAGTTAAAGTGATTAAATCGAAACATTCGAAAACGCCCCCTATTTCATTTATACCTTATTGTAGCAGTTTTTACATATTTTAAACAGCTTTTCGTCTCGCTCTTTGCTCCGACACCGGATTCATTGCAAGAACGCAAAGCGTAAACGGTATCGCTTTTTTGCTCCAACTCGCCATTTTGACGAAAAATCCGGCGCATAAATTAAAGTCTTGTTGCATAAAATTATTTTTTCATAAACACTTTTTGACGTTTGTGTATTTTATTTGTCATTTTTGGTAAAAAAACACCATATATTATATAAAATTAAACATATATTATATATTGACAATACATTCTGCATTCTTTA
>QKAN01000173.1 GCA_003246365.1 Clostridia bacterium | reverse complement strand
CCTCCCTTCCGGAGGCTGGCGTGCGCGGCTTTGTCGAAGCCTGCGTCGAGGCGGAAGATATCCCCAAGATTCAGGGTTTGACGCTGCTCTATGACTATGTCTACGGCAGCGCGGGCATCCATCCCCACTCGGCAAGCATGGCGGACACTACCAATCTGCTGCGCGTTGAGCGCGCACTGGAGCAGAAGAAGATCGTAGCCGTCGGCGAAATCGGGCTGGATTATCACTACGACTTCTCCCCGCGCGAGGCGCAGCGGGAAGCGTTTGCCAATCAGCTTGATATGGCGATTGCCGCGAAAAAGCCCGTCATCATCCACGACCGCGAGGCGCACGGGGACGTGATGGCGATGCTCACCGCGCGAAAAGGACGCCTTGGCGGCGTGCTGCACTGCTATTCCGGCAGCTATGAGGACGCGGTCAAGTATGTCGATATGGGTTACTACATCGCGTTCGGCGGCGCGCTGACCTTCAAAAACGCCACCAAACAGCGTGCAATCGCGGAGAGACTCCCGCTGGAGCGCATCGTAATTGAAACGGACTGCCCGTATATGACGCCGGAACCGCATCGCGGCAAGCGTAACAGCCCGCTATTGATCCACCTCACACTGGAGATGCTCGCAAATGTACGCAACATCCCGCTCGAAGAAGCGGCGTCGGCTACCTATCAAAACGCGATGAATCTCTTCCGAATCTCGCTGTAAAACACAGTACGCACAAAGGACGCTCGTAACGAAGCGTCCTTTTTGTTATCTCAACTCTCTACTTCTTTTTACCGATGCCGAAGAAGTTTCTTGCCTTCAAATACGGCGAGATCATCGGCAATGCTTCTTGATACGCGTTTGTTTGCTCATCCAGTTCTTTTCGGATATGCTCCGGTAAATACTCTCGTAGAACGCGATACATCTTTGGGGTATATTCCAGTTGACACAGGTCTATTCCTACTCGTGGGTTTGAATAATGCCCCGGTTCATAACGATAATATTCCAAGTCGAAGGTACCGTCCCGATTGATTCCTTTGAATGTCCATTCCTTAGAGAAAAGGATAAATGGAGTGATATAAACCTGCATTTTCTTAAAAACAAATACATATCCGATGCATTCTTCCCACTTGACTTCGTATCGTCTGAGTCCAAACCAACAGGTTTGAACAAATCCCTCTTTGCTGAGTTTGACACGGGTGGTAACAAAGGCACCCACAGTACCAAAGAATATGGCTCCCGCACATAACAGAAGCCCCAAAATTACAATAAACTCACCTTTCTCTTTCATAGTAATGACCAATATTACTGCAAGTATAAGCAGGAAAAGTTGCATATACATAGCATAGTAATATTTATATGTGTTGATAGCTTTTATGGTTGTTTTCATCGTTTCACCTTTGTCACCAGTTCAGATAAAACTTAGTCGTCCAACTTCTCCACTTCAAAAATGAAATGCGCATACTTACTGCTGACGATGTGCAACCGATCTCCAATTCTGATATCGTTGCTCTCCAAGTCTTCTTCCTGAATGACATATCTTGTCTTCCCGCTGATAATCCAATCTGTGCGATTATCTGCTTCAAATGCCATAACAACGATTGTTTCATCTGTGGTGTGATGCGTAATCGCATCGCATATCATCGCTGTAGTCGGTCCAATCAACAAGATGAGAAAAATTGAAAAATAGACTGCTACGAACGCCGCTTTTAGATAGGGCCAAAAGAAATACTTCTTGCGAATCGCATCACGGATAGTATTGAACGCCGCGATTCCAAATATCAAAAACGTAAACGCGAGCAATCCGCCGCTTACCGCTAAGTAATCGAGCATGTACTGCATTCTACTTCTCCACTCAAATGAGTCTTGTTTTCATTTGAAATTCGTTCAGATTCTTCCAAATCCGCATCTGCGTCACAAGTATTTAACCATTTTACTATTTAATCCGTATTACGTCTATCCAAAACAAACAGGACAGGTCTAACCCTGTCCTGTCCAAAATATATTGCTTCTTGCGGTTCATAAACTACGGCAAAATAACCTCTTTCAACAGCTTTTGCCAGGTCGCTTGCGCAAGGCGGAACTGTGCCGCGTGCTTCTTCGCGTTTGCCTGAAACTCTTCCAGCTCACAGATGATGTTGAGGAAGCCGTCGTTATTAAAGTATCTGGCGAGCTTCGGCGCAACCTCTGCAAGCGTCTTCTTCATCTGCGCAATCTGCTCTTCGTAACCTTCCGGATTGGTGAGATACACGAGCAGCGGCTTATAACGCACCCAGCCGATGCACGCGCTCAAGAAGCGATTGACAATCGCGGGCGAATCCGCGGTGATCGGCGCAAGTTCGGTCGGCAGCACGCCGTTGAGCAGGTTTTTATAACTGGAAAACCCGTCGTGAAACGCATAGCAAGGAATCTCCAATACCTTGCGGTCATGCAGCATCGTCGAAAGAAACGTATCCTCGCCGCGCGCGCCGGGCGGATTGAAAAACGGAAACGTGCGCTCCGGATCGGTCAGGTTGATGCAAAGATTCGCGCCGGAGATAAACTTGCAGCAGCTGATCTCCCGCACCTCCTCCGGCTGGTTTCGCATCAACACCTCGGTCGACGCATAGGTTACGCCACCGGAACGCATCAGCTGGCGCATACTGTCCCAATTGATGATGTCGTTGCTGATGGCTTCGATGAACGCTTTAAAATCCTCTTCGGTAAAATCGTCGCTGAACGGAATCTGCGGAATCGGAGACACATATCCGCAGTGCCGCCCGTTTGTGTAGTCTGCATTGGGTATCTGCATCAGATGCGAAAGGATGATGTGCTGTCCGCTCCAGAGGCAGACGTCCTTGCTCTTCGTAACCGCGAGCGGATACTCGTCGTCATCCAAAAAGAGCAGATAGTCCATGTGGTTTTCCAGCGCGGCAAACAGAATTGCGTTCCGCTTACCCGCATACCCCGAGCTGAACACGCTTCGTAGTTGCTTTTTGTCCAGCTGGCTGTTTTCCTGTAGCTGTTCGAGACTCTTGACTGCGTTTTTCGCGCCGAGAAACACGATTTGATCAAATTGATCCACGATGTCCTGGCTGAGGTTGGTATAATCGGTCGACTGCGTTTTTAGATAATCCGTGTCGTATGCAACAAATAAGTTCAGGCTGATTTTATAGTCAGCGGGCAGCTTTTTCTTCGCTTCCTGCCAATTTTTAATATAGGCATTCAGTACTTTTCGAAAGCTCATCCTGCCGGTTGCGAATCCAATTCCCATCTGT
>QKAN01000142.1 GCA_003246365.1 Clostridia bacterium | reverse complement strand
GCGGATCAATCCATCCACCGCAACGTCCGATTTTTTGCGTTTTCCGTCCTCCTCGGCGCAATAGGCGGAAAGATATTCATGCGCTGCCATCATCAAAAACAGGTGCAGCTGCGTGGACACAAAGCGTTTATACTGTTCCTCCCTGCGGTCATACGCCTCAACCGCGGCGTGCAGCAGCGAGCGGTAATCGATTCCGGAAATATGATAACGTTTCGGAATGCAGATTGAAGGCTCGGTCGGATCGATCTCATCGAGATTATAACTCGTCATAGATTTCCTGCGCGTTTCTTTCACCTGATTAATCGCGCTTTCTTCATCTAAAACGCGCGTCATGCGGTCGTGCTTAAAATGCGCATAATAATAGTCACAGCTGGCGGCCTGATATCCCGTGTGCGGCAGATTCGGTTCAAGCAACAGAAAATCGCCGGATTTCAGGTGCATGCGCACGCCGTTTTCCTCGATGTAGAGGTCCCCGTCGCGCACCACATAAAGAATGTATTCGTCGATAACGCGTGAAAAATGACACCACGGTTCGTGATACCGGATGCGCCCCATCATGCGGACGCGCGGCAGCACTGTGGTGTCATAGTTCAGAAGCATGGTTTTTCTACTCCCATTCGATCCAGATCACAGAATAATAGTTCAGCTGGGGTAAAGTAAATTCCTGAATGCGTCCATATTGCGAACGCTTCGTTTGATACGCCAACTCGACTGCACCGGTGGAAGCTCCATCCGGCGACGCGGCGTATACTCCGGTTACATTCACGTCAAGCCGAAGCGAAAACACAATGTCGCGAACCATATTCGGTTCGTTCTTGGCGGTGTTCCAGAGCGTATCGTTTCCCGTCAGGTTCACCAGGTGTATCGCGATGCGTTTTTTCGATTCCCTCAAAAGCATCCAGACCGTATCCGCCTGTCCGTCAGACGAAAACCGGACGCCTTCGGCGCGCGCAACAACGTCTTCGTTGATTCCGCCTGCTGCGGTCATCGACACATCGTATCCTTTGTCATCATACAACAGCGGCGCATAACGCACAAGAAAATCAGCATATCGCACCACGGTATCACAAAACGACGGGCGGATTTTTGCGTGATTCACATAATAGCTGTCACACAACAGGCATTCTTCTTCCCCGTGCAGCAACTGCGTGCCGCCGGAGGCGAGGATAACAGCATTGGTCAGGCAGAACGCGTGTTCCGCGCCGGAGATTTCCGCGTCGCTGATAGCGTTCGAAAACGGTTTATCGTAAGCCGCGAGGATCACAGGTTTCTCCGGTGCTTCGCGTTTCGCTTTCAAAATTAACAGATATAAGTCGCGATAATGATCATGCGGCGGCCAGACTTCGATATACTGCGCGTCCTGTTTTCCTTTTGCAATCGTCTCCGTCGGCCAGTCGTTCACTGCGTTGAAAATAACGCCGTTTTCCGCATCGACTGCGCGAACCTCTTCCTGCGCGGCGTTAATCAGCGGCAAAAACGCATCTTCCAACGCAATTGGTTCCCCCGTGTTGCTGTAAAGCCGCTTCGGAAACCCGTATGTGTCCATATGTATTCCGGAAAATCCAAGCGTTTCTACCACCGAACGGAATTCGCTGATGATATGCGCGCTCCAGCCGCTGTTTTTAGCCACATTCATGTAGTTCAGCCAATCCGCAAATACCATCGGGTCGCCGTCGAGCATGTAGCCTGCCCAGTCCGGATGCTCCGCAACGGTTTCGGCCGTTGCGGCATAAACCGCACCGTAGGCAAACGCGCGCATGCCGCTCTCCCGGCAAGCTTCCACTTTTTTGCGGATTACCGAAAGCGAAGTGCGCCTGCCAATCGGATCGAGGTACTCATCTTCCGGCGCAATCAGCTTGTCATGTCGATACATCCAATCGTAAAACTGCACCGTGTTCACATGCAGTCGGCAGAGCCAGTCGACATCCGCCGTGTCGCCGTCCTCCGGCGAAAAGTCGGACAAAAACCCGTACCGAATGCCGGATTTTGCAGACGCGGTGATATCAAACGCCGTCTCAAGCGGTCCGATTCCGGTTTCCAGCACGACGCCATAGTTGCCCGCTTCCAGCGGAGCAATCGCAATGATTCCGTCCGTTTGCGACCATGCGCAGGGGACAAGGCGGTGCAGATTGTACAGGCGCAATCCGGTGACTTCCGGAAAGTCGGGCGTCGGCTGCAGCAGCAACCGCACCGGTTCTCCAATTCGATATTGCGCGCGATCCGGGCGGCAGTATGCCGCTTGACGCGTATTCGTATTCATATATTCTCACCTTGGCGAATCGCGCCGCGTTCCGCCGGTTCTCTTTCTTTTCAGATAAACTTGTACCGTAACTCGTTTTTACAAAACGGTGTTACTCTTTGACCGAAACACGTTTCTGTAAAACGGAGCTACTCTTTGACCGATCCTTGCGTCAGCCCGCCGATCACCAGTTTTCTCTGGAATATGATAAACAGGGCGATGATCGGGATCAGCGCAAGAATGGACGCGGCAAACACCCATTCCCATCGGGTTGCGTATTGCCCGTGCAGCCGCTGCAATAGCAACGGGAGCGTAATCATAGACTCTTTTGCGCCAACGAGCACTTTTGCGGTAAAGTATTCTTCCCAGAAGCCTTGCAGCGCAAAGATGGTCATCGTACCGATGGCGGGTTTGGAAAGCGGAAGCATCACTTTAAAAAAGATGGTTCCGTGTCCGCCGCCGTCAACGATGACGGATTCCGAAAGCGCATCCGGCAGGCTGCGAAAGAAGTTGCGCAGGAAAAATGTGTGTCCGCAAACGTTGGTTGCAACATACACCAAAATTAGCCCCGCTCTTGTTCCGATCAGGCTCAAATCCGTGCCCGGCAGCTTCAGCCACTTGAGGATGATGAACTGCGGAATAATGTTGAGAAAGCTCGGCACCATAAGCGTGAACAGATAGATTTTAAACAGCGATTCGCGGCCGGGAAATTCGATTCGCGCAAACCCGTATGCTGAAAGTGTAGAGATAAACACCGCCAGCACGACCGTAATCGACGTGTTGATCAGGCTGTTTTTCACCGCTGTCGGGAACAGCGACTGGGATAGGATATAACTGTATGCGGAAAAATCGAGCCGCGTCGGAAACAGTTTCGGCGGATACGGAAGAACAAAGCTGAATTCCTCAAACGAGTTGGAAATCATAAACAGGAACGGAACCGAGAAAACGACGAGCGACACGATCAGTATCGTCCAGATGACAACCTGCGTTGCGGTATCTTTCGCTTTCATACCAATTTGATTCTTCTTCATCAATCGGCTCCTCCCTTCTCAACCGTATCCAGCTTCAGCAGGCGGTTCAGAACAGCGGTGATAATCACGATTGTGACAGCCGAAATGAGACCGATTGCGGACGCTTCTCCGAATTGAAACTGGTTAAACGCCTTGTCGTACAGCAGATATTGCAGCACGGACGTTCTGCCGTTTGGGTTGCCTTCCGTCAGCATCAATACTTGGATAAACACATTGAAGGAACCGATGATCATGTTCACGATCACGTAGTACATCGTCGGCCGCAGGCAGGCGATTGTGATATGCCGAAACTTTGCCCAGATGCCCGCGCCGTCGAGCGCCGCCGCTTCATAAAGATCGCGCGGAATGCTCTGCAGCGCCGCAAGGAAAATCAGCATTGACCAGCCGATGTTTTTCCAGATGCCCATGAGCCAGATCGCCGCGTTGCCGGACCATTCCCGAAGAAGCCAAGGCACATAATCATTCAAGATATGCAGCTTATCGACCAAAATATAGTTGATCAGGCCACGGTCGGAATTATTGAACATGTAGGTGAACACGAGGCTCACAATGACCCAGGATGTGATGACCGGAAGATAGAAGCCGACCTTAAAAACCGTCTGTCCGCGTTTGAGATTATTGATTAAGTAAGAGAAGATCATGCCGCCGAACAGGATAAACGGCACCGTGACCAGCGCGTATAGAAAATTGTTGCGATATGCATACCAGAATCGGCCGGAAGCGTCCGTGAGCACGCTGATATAGTTCTTTAGTCCGATAAAGGTAATCTGCCCCTGCACAATTTTGTATTCCGAAAGCGAAATGCGGATTGTAAACAGCATCGGAAACAGAATAAACACGCTGACGAGTATCAGCCCGGGCAGAACAAACGGCAACGCCGTCAGCCATCCCTTTGCCCCTTTTTTCCATTTCCGTTTTACGCTGGCTTTCAAGTGAATCGTCTCCCTTGATCGTTTGTGTTGGTATCCGTTTTATAGCTGTGCCGCAGAGCCGGTCGGCTTTGCGGCACAGCGTTAGTCATCTGAGATATTAACCGAGCAGCGGGTCAATCTGCTGTGCAGCCGCCGTCAACGTCTCCTGAACATCCGCACCGTTGACAAAGATGTTCGTCATAGCGTCGCTCCAAACCTGCTGAATCTGCGAGTTGTTCGGAGAAGGAATGCGCGCGGAGGCAGATTCCAACTGCGCCATGTAAACCGCCCAAACGGGGTTGTCGAGCACTTTTGCATTGTCTACAAGGGATTTCAAAACCGGAATCTGGCCCTTGTCGAGCATGGCGAGCTGAACCGCTTCGCTGGTCATAAACTTCGCGAACTCATAAGCTGCATCCGCATGTTTGCTGGTTGCAAACACCGCGATGTTTTCGCCGCCGACGACGGATGCGCTGCGGCCTTCATAGGTTGGGATGGTCGCGGCAATAATGCCCTGCGAGAGTTTCTCATCATAAGAACCGAAGAACCACGGGCCTTCGAAGAACATGGCATATTCGCTGTTGATGCCGTCCCATGCGTCTACCGTGCCGTCCACGTCGCGGATGGTGAACACCTTTTTCGCGTGCAGATCAAGCATGGTCTGGATTGCCTGAACGCTCGCCGCGCTGTCAAGATATCCGCTGGCAACGGTGAAACCTTCGTCCGTCAGCGTGCCGCCAAACAGCCAGAAGTACGGATACAGATCCCAGTCGCCTACGCCGGAAACGTTCAGCGAGTATGTTCCGCGGGTTTCGGCGGCGGCAATGAACTCTTCCATCGTAGCCGGTGCGCCGTCAATTCCGAGTTCCTGCATGATCGCGGTGTTGATCACAGCCGCTTTGCAGTTGGTATCCAGCGGCAGGCCGTAATAGCTGCCCTGGTAGAGGTTTGTGGAGAGCGGGCCGTCCAGGAACGTGTCTTTCAGCGCCGCAAAATCTTCGTAATCGCTCAGCGCGACGAGGCCGCCCTGCGCCGCGTACGCCGCGGTATTCACGATGTCGATACGGGCAACATCCGGGCTTTGGCCGGTGCCAAACGAGGTTACGATCATCTCGTTATACTGGCCGCCGTCCTGACGGACTGCATCAATGGTGATTTCTGGATGGAGTTCGTTCCACATCGGCAGAACGACGGTTTTAAACTGCTCTTCTTCGCCGTCGCCATAGGTGTGCCAGAACGTCAGCGTGATGGGTTCCGCTGTTGCAGCGGGTTCTTCAACAACGGCTTCTTCCTGTGCCGCCGTCGCAACCGCTTCTTCGGTTGTTTCCGCGGGCGCGCTGCTGCAGGCCGTAAAGCAGCCGACTAACATCATTAAGCCAATGATCAGGGCACTCAATTTTTTCAAAGACATACGTATTCTTCCTCCTCGATATGATTTGTTTTATGGATGTGATTGGACGGCGTTTGTATTTCAGCCGTCTTTTGATAATTTGATTTTATTTGCTACACCTCATAAAACAAATTGATGAGAATGACAATATTTGTATTTTAGCGACATTTCAAAAATGATTGTCCGGTTGCAGTTTAAAATTGTATTCTCCAATACTACCTCGACAACAAGCTGTCAAAGTGTACTAATCATATCCTGACCGGAAGAATTTTCCAACCTGATTCCCGCACTTATTTTACAAATATTGCAAATCGTTACTATCATATGCGTTTTCACTCTGTCAACTGGAGCGATATAGCAAAACGCCGTCGAATAAACTGCAATCAGTTTATCCGGCGGCGCACATCACCAAAATACATTTTTCTAGTAGAAACGCTTCCCTATATCGCTATAAAACCGGTATCCGTTCCGTCCGTTTTCTTTAATCAGATACATCGCTTCGTCCGATTTTCGGATTAGTTCGTCAATTTCTTGATCGTCATTCGGAAACATCGCAATTCCAATACTCGCCGTCACCTCAATCGCCTCGCCCTCAAAATCAAACGGCTCCGATAGATTCTCTACGATTCTGCCCAGCGTATAACTTACATCTTCCACACGATTAATTCTGTTGAGCAAAATCACAAACTCGTCTCCGCCGAATCGCGCAACCGTGTCGCCTTTCCGAAGCAGGTTGAAGAGCCTGCGGCCGACGGTAATCAGCGCTTGATCTCCGGCCAAATGACCGAAATGATCGTTGATATATTTCAACCGGTCGACATCCAGCGAGATGACAGCCAAACCCAATTTGTCTCTTTTCGCGTTTGCGAGGGCTACCGCCGCGCGGTCATAAAACAGTTGTCGGTTCGGTAATCCGGTCAGCGTATCATGCAGCGCAATAACCTCGAGCTTGCTTCGGATTCTGTCCATCTCAGTGATGTCGCTGACGCTGGTAATAATGCAGTCTTCCCCGAATGCCGATATCGTTTTTGCATAGAGCAGACCGGTTCTGATTTCCCCGCTTTTCATGCGAAAATTCATTTGCTTATCGCGCACGTCACCAATCATCAAATCCTGCACAAACTCTCTGCGCTCATTCGGATCAACCCACAGTCCCAACTCAATCGTGGTCTTTCCAATTACTTCTTCCGGCAGATATCCGGTTGTCATCGTGAAGCCTTCATTCACCTCGAAAATCTTGCCGTCCGTTACTTTCGTAAGCAGCAGCGCATACGGAGAGGATTGAAACGCTTTGGTATATTTATCCTTTTCTGTTTCGACTTCGTTCAGCACTCGCTGGCTGACCATCATGATGAACCCTGCGGCTATCATTATGTTTAGAACACTGTATGAAATGAGCGCGATTGCATTTACTATACCTGAAGCAAAGAAATCATTGCTAAGTTCAGGCGTAAGTATAAGAGCTATAATTCTTACGAAACTGAACACACAATATGCACACAGAATACTTGCTACGAATCGAGCTATTTTTCGATACTCGGGTACCAGCTCCCTGAACAGAATCAAGCTGCTCTGACCATTAAACACAATAATAATGAAAGACAGACCAATATTTCTTATCAATAAATTATCGGTTACAAATGTAAAATATGCGATGAAAAGCATATAAATCGCAAATATACCGTAATTGTATAATCGCCGTTTTCTAACATCAAAGAATAGCTCCAAGCCCTTTAAAATAAAGAGCAAACCGGAAATGGAAAACAGATTTGTAAATATGATCGAGATAGGATCCGGAATAGCACTGCGTATTAACAAAAAAAACGAACCAGCCGTCTGTAAACACATATCTGCGAGTAAATAAGACAATCCTCTGTAATGTCTTCGATACATCTGCCAGATGATGAATATCAGGCCGTTGTTCATCGCATTCGCAATAAAATAAAATAGCGCAATTGTTTTTATATCGATTTCCATTTGCAAACCTTTCTACTCAGGCGCCCCCTTCTGAGTCGCGAAGATTAGCTTAAAATACACGATCCATCAATAGAAATATCGAATAGCAGCCAATTATTTATGCATTTATAATGTTTTTTTCTTTCGATTCGTTTTCAGACGATTTGTTCAACACGTTAATAATTCTAACTTGATTGTATCATATGTCGAAAATTATACAAGAATTGCATACATATTTAATAAAAAACTCGCGATTTTTTTCGCGAGTCTGTTTGTTTTGATCGAAACTATTATAGTTCTCCTGCGCTGAGGCCAAGCGTGTTGATGACATGCCGAATGTGGATGTTCATCGCGCTCTTTGCGCCGGCTCCATCCCGCAGCCGTAAAAACCCCATCATATCGCGGTTATCATATATGACGATGTTTTTCAGCGCGTCCGTGTTGTCGGTCATCTCCATCGCCTCCGTGACGGCGGCGTTGATAATCGGGAACAGCCGAATAATAAATTCGTTGTGTGCGGCGGCAGCAATCATCTCGTGGAAGCGTTGATCCTCGTCCGGCCAGTTTCCGTTTTCCCGAACAAGTTTTTCAACCAGCTGCGCCTGATCAAATATCCCCTGCAGCTCTTCCTCCGTTGCGCGGAAGCACGCAAGCATAATGCACTGCGGTTCGAACATCAGGCGGATTTCATACATATCGGCAAGGCGCGCATGGCTGAGCGTACCGATATCGTATTTATTATAGATTGCGAGGTCCTCGCTGATAAACGTGCCGCGGCCTCTCTGCACGCTGAGCACACCCTGCGCAACCAGATAACGCACCGCTTCCCGCAGGGTTGTCCGGCTCACGCCGAGGCTCTGGGAAAGGTCGTTCTCATTGGGCAGTTTGTCGCCGGGCGCAAACTTTTTTTGCAGAATAATCAGGTTATAAAGCTCGTTTGCAATCCGCTCCGAAAGGCTTTTGTTTTCGCCTGCCATCCGTTTTTTCCCCTTCCCGTTCGTTTATGAAATTATACATCATATATCTTCCCGCATACAAGCCGAAGTATGACGACTCATCTTGACATAATACAACTTATTTAGTAGTATGATGTCGGATGAGTAATTGATTCATACTACTTCTTTTCCGTGGAAAACAATATGTACGCTTCTTTGAATGACATCACAAACGAACGATATTCCAAGCAACCCGTCGTTGCCGTCGCCGCGGCGCAGGACGCATATGTGCTTTCCGCGCTGCGTCAAGCCGTCGACAAGGAGCTCTGCCACGCGCTGCTCATCGGCAGCAAAAGCGAAATTCAGGCAATTGCGGGGCAGAACGACATCGATATTTCCGACATGGAAATCATTGACTGCGATGATTCGACACAGTGCTGCAAAACCGCGGTTCGCCTCGTGCGGGAGAAACACGCGCAGGCGGTGATGAAGGGGCTCGTCAGCACGGCAACCATGCTGCGCGAAGTCGTCAATTCCGAACACGGCCTTCGCGAAAGCGAACTGCTCTCGTATGTCGCCGCGTTCGAACTGCCCGGATTCGACCGCATCGTCTATCTGACGGATCCGGCGGTCAATATGTATCCCGACCTCGTGGCAAAAAAACACATCATTCGAAACGCGGTCAAGGTTGCGCGCGTGCTCGGTAACGAGCAGCCGGTCGTTGCGTGTCTCTGCGCGATCGAAAGCATCAATCCTAAAATGCCCTGCACAATGGAAGCCGCGGAACTGGTAAAGAGCAACCGTGAAGGCGAACTGCAAAATTGTGTCGTGACAGGTCCGCTTGCGCTGGATAACTGTCTCTTTCGCGAAGCAGCAATTCACAAGGGTATTTTGGATCCGAACGCAGGCAGGGCGGATATCATTCTCGCCCCGCAGATTGAAACCGGAAACGCATTGTATAAATCCTTTGCCTTTGTGGCGAAGGTTGCCTGCGCGGGCGTCATCGTCGGCGCATCCGTTCCGGTCATTCTGACCAGCCGCGCGGATCGGGAAGAGACAAAGCTCAACTCCATCGCGCTGGCGATGCGTTTAGCATACGAAAGGATGAACTGACATGCCGTATCAAATCCTCGCGATCAACCCCGGTTCCACTACAACAAAAATCGCGGTATATAAAGACGAAACCGTGTTGTTTGAAACCACGTTGTTTCATTCGCACGAGGAGTTGACCTCCTGCGCCGATTTAACCGCGTCTCTCTCGTTTCGCAGAGCCGCCATCGAATCCGAACTAGCGGCGCATCAAATTTCGGTTGATTCGCTCGATGCCGTCATCGGCAGGGGCGGATTGCTACGCCCGATTGCGGGAGGAACCTATACGATTAACGAACGAATGCTCTCTGATTTAAAGAGCTGTAAATACGGCGAGCACGCCTGTAATCTCGGCGCTATGCTGGCGGACGAGATCGCGCAAACCACAGGAATCCCATCCTTTATTGCCGACTCCGTCGTCACGGACGAATTGTGCGATCTTGCGCGGCTGTCCGGTCATCCGGAAATCAGCCGCGTTTCCATTTTTCACGCGCTGAATCAAAAGGCGGAAGCGCGTCGTTTCTGCGCCAGCCGCGGCCTCAACTATGAGGACGTCAACCTGATCGTCGCCCATATCGGCGGCGGTGTCACCGTAGGCGCGCATGAAAAAGGCCGCGTGATCGACGTGAACGACGGCCTCGGCGGAGACGGCCCATTCAGCGCGCAGCGCTGCGGTGGATTGCCCGCAAATTCGGTCATCAAACTCTGCGCGCGGGAGAATCTTCCTGCGGTCGATCTCATCCGTAAACTCAACACACACGGCGGATTGCTCGGATATCTCGGCACGGACGACGGCAAGGAAGTCAGCCGCCGCGCGGAAAACGGGGACGAGAAAGCGCGACTTGTTTACGAAGGCATGGCATATCAAACAGCAAAAGAAATCGGCGCATGCGCTGCCGTACTCGGCGGAGATGTTCAGGCGATTATCCTTACGGGCGGATTTGCCTACGACAATATGTTTACCAGCTGGATTGCCAAGCGAACGTCGTTTATCGCGGAAATTGTGATTCTGCCCGGAGAAAACGAGCAAAAGGCGCTTGTCGAAGCGGCAATCCGCGTCCTTTCCGGCAAAGAGCAAGTTAAGGAATACTGATCCAACGATCCGGCAAAGCTAACTTATTGAAAGCGGTGAACGGTATGGAAGATCATCTGCACATCATAACGGGACACTATGGCAGCGGAAAAACCGAGTTCGCGGTCAACTTTGCGCTTTCGCTCGCCCGCGCAGGGTATTCTCCGTTGCTTGCCGATCTGGACGTTGTCAACCCGTATTTCTGCTCCCGTGAGCAAAGCGAATATCTGTCCGCCAACGGCGTAACGGTTATCGTGTCCGCAGGAGGCAACTCCGACATGCCCGCATTGAATCCTGCAGTGAACGCGCTGCTCGAACCCGGCATTTGCGGGGTTATGGACATCGGCGGGGACGCGGTCGGCGCGCGCGTGCTAGGACGGTTTGCGCAAAAGATTCAGGCTGTGAAATATGAACTGCTTTGTGTGCTCAACTTCAGTCGTCCGGAAACCGCAACACCCGAAAAGGCGGAACGATATCTGCGGGAAATTGAAAAAAGCGCAAAGTTGAAAGCGACGGGGCTGATCAACAACACACACCTCTGCGCCGAAACCGAGGCGGAAGATATCATGCGCGGTGCGTCTCTGGCAAACGAAGTTGCCGAGCGCACGGGCATTCCGGTTCGATATCACGCGTTTCCGCGGCGGTTGGAGGACAAAATCGCTCTGCCGTCGGAGACACTTTTACCGATGGATCTATTGATGCGAAAACCTTGGGAACTCGAAACCGACGAGTAACCATTGCACTTTTCACTCAAACCCGAAGCGCACGAATTTAGGAGGGACTGCTGTGTCAGGAAACGTAATTTTTGACAGGGATCGCTGCAAAGGCTGCGAACTGTGCATCGCGGTGTGTCCGAAACACATCATCGAAATGGATACGGCGACCAACGCAAAAGGCTATCATCCTGCAACGGTGGTGCGGATGGAAGAATGCACCGCCTGCGCAAGCTGCGCGCGGATGTGTCCGGACAGCGTGATCACCGTAGAAAGGATGTGACATCATGGCAAAAGAACTATGGAAAGGCAACGAAGCAATTGCCGAGGCCGCCATTCGCGCGGGATGCCGCTATTTCTTCGGCTATCCGATTACCCCGCAGAATGAAATCCCCGAATACTTCTCGCGGCATCTGCCGGAGCACGACGGCTGTTTTCTGCAGGCGGAAAGCGAAGTTGCCGCGATCAATATGGTCTATGGCGCCGCTGGTTCCGGCGTCCGCGTCATGACCTCCTCCTCTTCCCCCGGCATCAGTCTCAAACAGGAAGGCATCAGTTATATCGCCTGCGCGGAATTGCCGGCGGTCATCGTCAACATGATGCGCGGCGGGCCGGGACTCGGCAACATCGCCCCCTCTCAGGCGGACTATTATCAGGCGACGCGCGGCGGCGGAAACGGAGACTACCGCAACGTCGTGCTCGCGCCCGCAACAATTCAGGAAGCAACCGATCTGACGCAGGAAGCGTTCGACATTGCGGATTATTACCGCATTCCCGTCATGGTACTCGCAGACGGAATGATCGGCCAGATGATGGAGGCCATCGAATGGCGCACCCCTCAGCCGCGCGCGCTGCCCGATAAAAACTGGGCAACTGACGGCACACAGGGCAAACGGGAGCACAACGTGGTCACCTCGCTGTTTATCGACGCGAAAGACTGCGCGATACAAAATAAAAAACTACAGGAAAAATACGATCGAATCTCAGAACACGAAATCCGGTATGAAGAGTTCATGACGGACGACGCCGAGATTTTGTTTGTTGCCTATGGCACGACGGCGCGGATATCCCACGCGGCTGTACTGCAACTGCGCCGTCAGGGAATCAAAGCAGGTCTGTTCCGACCCATCACACTTTGGCCGTTTCCGGAAGACGCACTGCGGGAACGCGCGGAATCCAAGGGAGTGAAAGCGGTTATCGATGTTGAAATGAGCATGGGGCAGATGATCGACGACGTAAAACTCGCGGTCAACGGCGCAAAGCCTGTCCGTTTTGTCGGCGCAGGCGGCGGCACATTCCCCTTGCCGGCGGATCTCGTCCGCGAAGCGTATCTTGCGTTAGGGAGGTTTGTTGCATGAGCATTGTCTATCAACGATCCAAGGGGCTGACCGACGCGGAAATGCATTATTGCCCCGGCTGCACGCACGGCGTTGTGCACAAACTCGTTGCCGAATCGCTGGAAGAGCTCGGGCTGGTCGGCTCCACCGTCGGCGTCGCTCCGGTCGGTTGCTCTGTGTTTGCGTATAACTATTTTGCCTGCGATATGCAGGAAGCCGCACACGGACGCGCGCCCGCCGTTGCAACCGGCATCAAGCGCACACATCCGGATTTAACCGTGTTCACCTATCAGGGAGACGGCGACCTCGCCGCCATCGGCACGGCGGAAATCGTGCACGCGGCGATGCGCGGAGAAAAAATTACCACAATTTTCATCAACAATGCTATCTACGGCATGACGGGCGGACAGATGGCGCCGACCACACTGTTGGGTCAAAAGGCGACAACTGCTCCTTCTGGACGGCAGGCGGAGCATTACGGCATGCCGATCCGCATGGCGGAAATGCTGTCAACACTGGATGGATGCGTTTATTCGGAGCGCGTCACCGTCGTGGATGTTCCCAACATTCTCAAAGCAAAAAAAGCAATCAAAAAAGCGTTTCAGCTGCAGTCCCAAGGCGCCGGGTTTACGTTTGTGGAAGTGCTTTCCACCTGCCCGACCAACTGGGGACTCACGCCGCTGGAAGCGGTCGACTGGCTGAAAACAAACATGATTCCATACTACCCGCTGGGCGTTACCGCAGACAGAACGGAGGTAAAATAACATGACACACGAAATCATCATTTCCGGATTTGGCGGACAGGGTGTGATGGCGCTGGGAAAAACGCTTGCCGAAGCAGGCATGCATGAAGGTCTCAGCGTAAGCTGGATTCCGAGTTACGGGCCGGAGATGCGCGGAGGCACGGCAAACTGCTCCGTCGTGATCAGTGAAGAAGAGATCGTTTCACCGATGATATTAAACCCGACCGAACTCATCGTCATGAACAAACCGTCGCTGATTAAATTCGAGCCGCAGCTGGCAAGCGGCGGTATGCTGTTTGTCAACAGTAGCATTATCGAAGTGCGCGCAACGCGGTGCGATATTCAGGCGTTCTACATCCCTTGTCTGGAAATTGCGCAGGAACTTGGCAACGCAAAGGTCGCAAACATGGTCATGCTCGGCGCATATATGGAGGCAACAAAGCTGCTGCGCTATGAGACGCTTCAAGAGATTTTAGCGCATCTGTTCACCGGCCCCAAAGCGGCGTTGGTAGACCTGAATATCGAAGCAATGCACCGCGGCGCAAAGAGTTTTATCGAGGAGGCGAACCATGCATATCCAAATTCAAAAAACAGAATTGCCTAAAGAGAAATATACGGACGAATCGAAGCTCGGCTTCGGCAGTCTGTTTACCGACCATATGTTTATCGCGGACTACAACGAAGCGCAAGGCTGGCATGATGCGCGCATCGTGCCATACCAGCCGTTTTCCATCGATCCTGCGTCACCCGTGCTGCACTATTCTCTGGAAGTGTTTGAAGGATTAAAAGCCTACCGCTACGAAAACGGAGAAGTCGGACTGTTTCGTCCGGAGTTGAACTGCGCGCGTTTAAACCAGAGCGCGGAGCGAATGTGTCTGCCGCAAATTGACGAAGCGCTGCAGCTAGCCGCCATCGAAACCTTAGTCGATTTGGAGCGGGACTGGGTGCCGAGCTCTTCCGGAACCTCCTTATATATCCGTCCGGCAATGATTGGCGACGGCAGTCGCCTCGGCATCAACAAAGCGCAACGGCATATCTTTTTTATCATTTGCTCGCCCTCCGGCTCGTTTTATCCAAACGGCATCAAGCCCGTGCGCATCCATATTGAAGATCGATATGTGCGCGCCGTGATTGGTGGAACCGGCAACGTAAAAACGGGCGGCAACTATGCCGCAAGCCTGCTTGCCGCGATGAAAGCAAAAGAAAAGGGATTTGATCAGGTGCTCTGGCTGGACGGTCGCGAAAACCGCAACATCGAAGAAGTCGGCGCAATGAACGTCATGTTCGTACTGGACGGCAAACTGGTTACGCCATCTCTGGACGGCAGTATACTCGGCGGCATCACGCGCAGAAGCGTGCTTGAGTTGGCGCAAAGTCTAGGGTATCAAACCGTTGAACGCGCCATTCCGGTCGACGAACTCTTCTCCGCCTATCACTCCGGCAAACTAACGGAAGCGTTCGGCGTTGGTACGGCGGCTGTCATCTCTCCCATCGGCGAACTGGAATACAAAGGAGAATCGATCCTGCTCGGTTCGACCATCGGGCCCGTTGCAAAGGTTCTTTACGACACTCTCACCGGCATACAAACCGGTCGCCTCCCCGATCCATACGGCTGGACACACGTTGTGCCAAGGGTATAAAAAAAGCCGCATCCAAACGGATGCGGCTTTTAATTATTGTTTTTTTTGTTTTTTTCGTTAGATACCGAGCGATATACCCAATAACTGCGCATGTTTGATCAACTGTGAATCGGGGGAGATAACCTTTAGCTTGCCTGCCACTTCGCTGAGCGGCACCGCGATAATTTCGTTGCCTCTGAGTGCTACCATGTTGCCAAACTGTCCTTTTTTCACGAGTTCACCCGCCATAGCGCCAAAGCGCGAACACAGCAGACGGTCGGTAGACGTCGGGTCTCCGCCTCTCTGCAAATGCCCCGGAACAATTGCGCGGACATCCTGATTAAGCCGTTGGGACAAAATCTTGGCGAGTCGATTGCCGGGTTCAATCAGCATGTTTCGTTCTTTTTTGGGCAGTTCGGCTTCTTCTTTTGTCAGCGCGCCTTCCGCAATCGCTATAATCGAAAACTTCTTTCCCTGTTTGTTGCGCTCTTCAATCGCGTCCATCACATGTTCGAGATTATATGGAATTTCGGGGATCAATATAACATCCGCGCCGCCTGCAATTCCGGCGCAAAGCGTAATCCAGCCGACTTTATGGCCCATCAATTCTACGACAAACACGCGCCCGTGCGACGCGGCAGTCGTGTGAATAGCGTCGATAACATAGGTCGCTTTTTCCACCGCGCTGTCAAACCCGAACGTCAGGTCGGTTCCGTATACGTCGTTGTCGATCGTTTTGGGAATCGTAACCACATTTGCGCCGTTCTGGCTTAATAAATGCGCCGTTTTATGCGTGCCGTTTCCGCCGATGATGACCAACGCATCGAATCCGTTCTTTTTGTAATTCGAAAGCATCATGTCTAGCTTGTTCGTGTTGTTTTCATTCAGCGTCTGCATTTCCTTAAACGGTTGACGCGATGTGCCGAGGATGGTTCCGCCCTGCCGCAGAATGCCGGAGAACTCACCCGGTCCCATCTTGCGCCATTCATTTTCGATCAGTCCACGATAGCCGTCGAGAATACCATATAATTCCAGATTCGGCATATAACCAAATAATGTCTTCGCGACCCCGCGGAGAACGGCATTCAATCCCTGGCAATCTCCTCCGCTGGTCAATAATCCGACTTTCATCCCTGTTTCCCCCTCTAAAAAATGTAGGTTGGAGCTGCTGAAAACGCAGTCATTCTCGAACTTGCCTGCCATGCATTGCGCCGTTTGTGCGCGAATTAAAGTAAGTTTTTTGAAGTGTCAATCGATACGGTATGTCGGTGAAATTTTGTGTCCAAGCCAAATCAGCGCCTGCCCGATCCGGCGCCGCACGGGGCGCAGAAACGTCATTTTTTTGTGCGGCATTTGCTGTTTATAGTCATTCAGACAGTTTTGATATTCCGCCATCTGCGCGTTTTTGCAACCGTCTTCTACCACAAGTCGCGCATAGCTTCCATCCGGCTGCATGATGCGTCCTTTTTCCGTGTCTCTCATCAATGAGAAGAGCATGCTCTTAATGCGCTCTATAATCCCCCTGTCCAACACAGGGCACATCACTTCCATGCGCCGGTCCAGATTGCGCGTCATCAAATCCGCAGAGGAGATAAACAGCTTTTCATCGCCACCACTGAGGAACCAGTAGACCCGCGAATGTTCGAGAAACCGTCCAACAACGCTGATGACCCGTATGTTTTCCGTCAGGTTCGGAACGCCGGCCTTCAGGCAGCAGATTCCGCGCACGATTAAATCGATTTTCACGCCTGCCTGAGACGCTTCCACCAGTTTGTCGATAATGCCTTTGTCGGCAAGCGAATTCATCTTTGCAATGATATGTCCGCCGCGACCGTACATCTCCATGCACTTGATTTCGTTATCGATCAATTCATAGACCTTGTTTCGTATTCCGTCGGGAGAAACATGAAACAAACGATAACCCCCGCTCGTATAATCCATGCCGAGTTCACGGAAAAACAGGATAATATCGTTCGCGATATCTTCGTTTGATGTTAAAATTCCGACGTCTGTATAGAGGTTTGCCGTGTTTTCATTATAATTTCCTGTCGCAACATGCGCGGTGTGCTGAATGCCCTTTGGCGACCGGCGCGTAATGAGCAGCAATTTGGCGTGCACTTTCAAAAAGTCGCGCCCGTAGATGACATGGCATCCGGCATCTTCGAGCATTGCGGCCCATTCTATATTGTTTTCTTCGTCAAAGCGCGCTTTCAGCTCGACCAGTACGGTTACTTCTTTTCCCTTTTCCGCCGCGGCAACCAGATATTTCACGACTTCCGAGTGACTCGAAACACGATAAAGCGTTTGCCGGATGGCGATAACCGTTTCGTCCAGCACCGCTTCGCGGAGCAAATCCAGCACCGCGTCAAAGTTGATGTAAGGATGGATAATTAAAAAGTCTTTCGCACGAATCTGCTGGTGTATGCTGCCTTCCCGTTGTAATCCCGGCACATATACGCTCTTGATGTCTTTGTAAAAATAGTCCGTAAATTTCTTTGCTTTGGCGGCGTCTACCAGCGTCCACATCACACTCATATCAAGCGGACCGCGGCGCGTAAACACCTGTTTTTGCGTCAAACCAAGTCGTTTTGCGAGGTCTTTGGCAATTTCACTGGAGGAGGAGAGGTTCGTTTCCAAACGCACCGGCATCAGCCTGCGTCTTTTTTCAATGATACGCTGCATCGCCGAACGATAATCTTCTTCGCTTCCGACGATTTCGTCTTCCAGTTCCAAGTCCGCGTTGCGCGTGACGCGAAATTTGCCGATCTCCGCAACTTCCATCTTCGTGAACATCTCCGGTGCAAACGCCTTGATCATGTCCTCGGCAAGATAAAAGATGATATCGTCCGAATCCCGAAACACGATTTTGCTGGTGCTCTCCGGAAACAGCATCAGTCCAAGTTTGTCGCCGCTTTTATGTTTCAAGCGCGCAGCGATAAACACCGCTTTGTTCGGCAAATAAGGAAACGGATGCTTACCGTCAACAATGATGACCGAGATCAACGGACGGATGGTTTTGTTAAACTCCGTCAGAAAAACATCCGCCCTGTTTTCACTCAATTTTCCAGTTTTAATTCGATGGATTCCAATTTGATCCAACGCGGAAAACACCGTCATCTGCGCACTGTTATATTGGGCGACCATGTTGACGGTCTTCTCAAAAATGGAATCCAGCTGCTGTTTGGGCGATAATTCCGTAATCTTGTCTTCGCTATCCAACTTTGCCAGCGCCTGATCAAACAAGCCGCCAACGCGCACCATGAAAAACTCGTCGAGATTAGAACAAAAGATCGAAAGAAATTTCAAGCGTTCCAAGATTGGATTGTCCAGGCTCTCCGCTTCTTCCAGCACTCTTGCGTTAAAATCGAGCCAGCTGAGCTCTCTATTAATATAAGGAGACGTCGTGCTCATCCTAATACTCCTAAGCATATCCTTCGATATCGATTGATGCAAAGCAGCATCTATTCGCATTCACCATACTGTAATCTTATCGAATTAGCAGTGGAAAAACAATCTTTCCGTGTCTTTCAGCGGTGATTTTGTAAAATTAATACAGTTCGTGGGCGAACGTAAATAGTATAAACATTTCGCAGACGAATCACATCAAATCCAAATCATAATCTGGTAAATTCTAAGTTAGCTAACAGACAGCTTCTTTGACAGTGAAAATATAAAACACACATCCGAGATACGAGCCTTGAATCATAATTTTCGAGCTTAATGCGGCGGCATGGGAGAGGAAACAATCGTACCCGATTCCTCTAGCGAATCTTTGACCACCGTTAAAAACGCCCTGAGCGCAGGCGACTGCATCTCTTTTGACGGGGTTGCGATGCCGATGACGACCGATTGCGGCGGATCCAGCGTTTTATACACCACGTTGCCCAGCAGATTTGCGGCGTTGATTCCGTTGTTGAGGCATACGCCAAGCCCGGCCTCCACCATGCGTAAGGCTGCGTACTGATCGGACGTTGAAAAGCACGTGTTCGCCTTAATATGCAGTTTCTTCCGGATTCTGGCATTGTCGGTGTCCTGATGCGGGTATGTTTCGATATAGGAATCCGTTTCCAATCTTACAATTGGATAACTCGCCGCATCGGCCAGCGGATGGTTTGGCGGCAGGCAAGCCACAACTTCGTTTTCCTGCAACGGAATCCATTGATACTCGCCTTCACGTTGGCTGATGATGCAAAAGTCTATTTTATGCTCCTGCATCGCAAGCAACAATTCGCTGCTGCTCGCTTCCGAAATGCTGAACTTTACCTGCGGATACGATTGCGAAAACTTCACGATCATATGCGTCAGCCAAGGATAATACGTACGATACGAAGTGCCAATTCGAATAAAGCCCGTTTTCACACCGCCGATTTGTTCGGAGAGCTGTGTAATTTGGCGCGCCCAGAAGGAAAGCTCCTTCATCGCCGGCAAAATCGTTTCGCAGTCTGTCGTCGGTTCAATATTTGCGCGGTTTCGAATGATCAACGGAAACCCGACTTCTTCCTCCAGCGAGTCAATGATACGGCTGATGCCGGACGGTGTGTAGCCGAGCCGTCTCGCTGCGTCCGATATGCTTTTTCGCTCCAGAACTTCCAACAATGCGCGACATTTAACCGAATCCATATGCTCCTCCGAATGATACATTTCGTCACATTTAAGTTGATTTATCATCGCTTTCCTCAAATATAAACGGGATGTATACTGATGTCAAGATAGATCAAAGGAGCGAAGTCGTGAAAGACGGCAAGTTCACGCAGACGAGAGCAGAGCTGCTGATGGCAAGTTTAATCCTTGCACGGAGTACATCCTACGTGATGTCGAAAATCGGCATACGAAGCCTCGGCACATTCAATCTTCTCGGACTGCGGTTTACAATTGCATTTCTCTTCTTACTGCCATTCGGCTGGAACCGGCTAAAGCATGTCTCCAAAAAAACAATTCTGCACGGCATGCTGCTCGGCGCCTCTTTCTTTACCGTAATGACAATGGAAATCACGGGACTTCATACAACGAACGCCTCAACCGCTTCGTTTCTTGAAAATACCGCGATTGTTTTTGTACCGTTATTCGAGGCGATTCTCCATAAATCCCTGCCCAAGACGTCCGTGCTCGCGAGCACACTGTTGTGTATCGGCGGCGTCGCCTTGCTGACCATCAACGGTCAGAAATTCACTTTGACGAGCGGCGAGTTGTTCTGCCTGATGGCGGCGGTGTTCTATGCAACGTCTATCATACTGACCGACCGAATCAGCAAGCAGGACGATCCTTTGGCACTTGGCATCATTCAGGTCGGCAGCATGGGTTTGTTCGGATTCATCGCTTCCGTCTTTGTGGAGCAGCCGCGCCTTCCCTCCTCGCCGTTAGAGTGGCAGGTAATTCTGGGGCTTGCGATTATTTGCAGCGGGTTCGGATTCACGCTGCAGCCTGTTGCCCAACGCAACATTTCTTCCAGCCGGGTCGGATTGTTCTGCGCGCTCAGTCCAATCGGGGCGGCGGTTTCCAGTCTGCTGTTTCTCGGCGAATCCATCGGCACGCGGGAACTGCTCGGCATGATGCTGATCCTCTTTGGCATGTTTGCATCCCAGTTGTGGGATCGCGTATCAATTCCGAGGAGACACTCCGTTGCTCCGCTCGGCAGAACACATAGTTAGAGGATTCACCTTTGTTTTACCTCAGGCAAATCCTCTCAGTTTCGTTATTTAATGACCCCTTTTTGTAAAACGATATTCGCATAAACCGCTTCTTCTCCGGTTTGAACGATCACGGAACATCCGTCCGCTTTGTCGTAAAACGCATATCGCTCATATGCAACAACCGCCTCGCCGCCGCGCTTGTCGTATTTTGCTACGATGGCGCGGTATTCGTCGTGAATCGGAATTTTCATGCCTTTGTCGCGTACATCAACATCCATGACCAACGCCGGTTCATCCGTATATAAATCAAGCGGCATAAGCTGAAGAATCGCCTCCAGCAACGCCGGTACGCCGATGCCGTCCGCCCTGAGATAGGTCGCTCCGCATCGCGTGGCTGCGCTCTTTCCGGGGAAATTTGCATCCGCAAGCAGTATTTTGTCGCCATGACCCATCTCACTCAGTGCTTTGAGCAGGTCGGGTGAAAGTACTTTTGGAATATTTAGAAGCATATGATCTCTCCTTGATTTGGTTTCATTTCATAACAATCATACATACTGCCGCTTGCTTTCGCAAGAACCACGAAATCAGAAGGCTTGAGTTTGCAAAAAAATAGCGACGGAAGAAACATAATGTTTCTTCCGTCGGACGTAATTAGATCTTCTATATAATTACTATCGCTTGATAGTTTTCAGGCGTTCATCGTTTCTTTTACAGCATCGCAAGAATCGAGTTTGCCATAGAGTTAAGAATCAACCAGCAACTTGTCGCGCCGGCATCCAGTACGCCGCGGGATCGCTCGCCAAGTCGGCTTGCGCGGCCGATTTTCGCGACCATATCCTCGGTAGACTGCCAACCCGCTTTTGCCGCATCCTGCATAGCAGCAAGCGCTTCTTTAAAGTTCTTGCCCGCATTCAGCGCGGCGGAATAGGCCTCTACGCCGGGAATCAGCGTATCAAGAAGCGTTTTGTCGCCCCGCTTAGCACTGCCGATTTCCTGAATGCCGGAAAGCGCGTTCTTCAGCATTGTTTCAAAATCGCGCGCGCCGATTTCCTGCAAATCCACACTGGCAATCGACATTTCGTCAAAAAAGACGCCGTACAACGGACCCATCGATCCGCCGATGTCTTCCATCAGCGTGCGACTCAAAATCGCCAACCCGTCGGAGAGCGAATACTGCTGTCCTTCGAGCCGCTGACCGCACATGGTGAATCCCTTGTTCATGTTGATTCCGTGGTCGCCGTCGCCGATTTTTCCGTCGATTTCACTCAAATACGCGGCGTTTTCGTGGATCATCTGAATTAAGTTTAATACGACTCCACCGGAATCGCGGTTATTGATCGTCATGTTCTTCCTCCCGCTTACATCTGTTTGAGTCCCATGGAATCCGCGGGATAATCAATGCAGGCTTTGAGTTCGTCGTCCAGTTTCATCACGGTCAGCGTAACGCCCATCATCTCCAGCGAGGTGAAGTAGTTGCCGACATAAGCGCGGTGAACGCGAATTCCCTTTTCCGCCAGAATTTCTTCCACGCGGTTATAAACGATATACTGCTCCATGACCGGCGTTGCGCCAAGGCCGGAAAGCAGAACGACAACTTCGTCGCCCGATGCAAACGGCAGATCGGGCAAAATCAAATTCAGCATCTGCTCGGCGATCTCGTCCGCGGTTGCCAGCGGTTGCACGCTGACGCCCGGTTCGCCGTGATGGCCGATGCCGAGTTCCATCGTGCCGTCCGCAATCGTGAAATTCGGATGGCCTACCGCGGGAATTGTGCAAGGCGCGGTGCCGATTCCGACCGATCGTGTGTTGTCAATTGCCTTTTGCGCGGCGGCGATTACGCCGTCAAGATCTGCGCCCATAGAGGCCTTTGCGCCGCCGACTTTCCACATGAGCACTTCTCCGGCAACGCCGCGGCGCTTTTCAATTTCGTCTTTCGGCGCGGAGGCGCAGTCGTCGTTGGCTACTACGGTTTTCACCTCGATACCCATTGCTTTCGCTTTGCGCATCGCCATTTTTACGTTCATGTTGTCGCCCGCGTAGTTGCCGTAAAGGCAGGCGACCCCGCGTCCCGCGTTTGCTTCCTGCATCGCGTCCAGAAACGCCGCAGCAGAGGGCGAAGAGAAAATTTCGCCGACGGCGACCGCATCGCACATATTTTTGCCGATGTAGCCGATGAAAGCGGGTTTGTGTCCGCTTCCGCCGCCTGTCACAATACCTACTTTGTTTGCAACCGGCGCGTCTTTATACTTGAGCACGCGGAAATTATTCGTCGTTGACACGATGTCGGCATTCGCCTTCACGAATCCCTTCAGCATATCCTCGACAACATAATTCGGATCATTCACAATTCGATTCATAAGGTTCCCTTTCAGCAGCTCTTGTGGTACATCGCGTCGATCTCGTCGATGCGGTTGACTTTCGGGGTGGAACCGCCGCCTGAAAAATCACACTTCAGCCAGACATCCAACAGATATTTCGCGAGTTCAACGCCGATGACGCGCTCGCCCATGCACATGATCTGCGCATTGTTGCTCTTTCTGGAACGCTCCGCCGAAAACGGATCATGGCAGACCGCCGCGCGAATGCCCGGCACCTTGTTTGCCGTAATCGACATACCGATTCCAGTGCCGCAAACGAGGATTCCTCTCTCGAACTCGCCGGCGGCAACCGCTTCGGCAACCGCCTTTGCCACATCCGGGTATAAAATGACTTCTCCCGCGTTTGCGCCGAAGTCTTTCAGCTCGATATCCTCTCTTTTATTCAGATGTTCGATGAGCGCTACTTTGAGCTGATATGCCGCTTCATCGCATCCGATTGCAATTTTCATGCCGATCTCCTTATTAATCTCTGTTCACCCAGAACAGCACCGTCTGTACGCCGCCGGGATTGCTGGACAGGTGCCATTCTCCCATCGGCAAATACACGATCTCGCCTGCTTTGGCGTAGATGCTTGCACCGTCTTCTCCAGCAACTTTCAGTTCGCCGGATGCGACAAAGAAAATTTCGTCCGAGTTGTGCTTTTCAATTTCCTTCATCTGTTCGCCGGGTTGCAGCGTCAATGTGCCGCAACTGAGCTGAACGCTCTCGCCAATGGCGAGTGCCGGACGAACGATTCCGCCAAACTGGGTAATTTGCTCGGCCTCGGATGGTTTTATAACTTTCATTTCAATATCCTTACTTCATTACAGTTCAGCCGCGATTCGTTTCAGATTCGCAAGGCCTTCGGTCGCCAGCGCTTCGCCAGTCGGCGCAAACGTACGCCAAATTGCGCAGTTGCCCGCAAGTTCCGTGAAACTCGGATCAAATGATTCAATCGTCAGCGGACCTTTGTATCCAACTTCCGCAACGGCCTGGAAAAACTCCTTGAACGGCACAAGTCCCGTTCCGGGGATGCCGCGGTCGTTTTCGTTGACGTGAATATAACCGAGGTATTCTTTTCCGCAGGTTTTGACCGCGCCGGAAAAGCTCTTTTCTTCGCGGATCATATGGAAGCAGTCGAGATGTACCTTGATATTGCCGGTGCCTACGTCTTTGCAGAACTTGACCGCATCCTCCGCGATGTTCAGGAAGAACGTTTCAAAGCGGTTCACGCACTCAACGCAGATAACGACGTCTCCGGTTTTTTTGGCGTATTCTCCGACTTCGCGCATGCAGGAAACACCCCATGCCCATTCCTCATCTGTCCGCGGACGTTTCGTGATATATCCCCAAGCGGCATAGTTCACGCCGCCGAGAATCGGTGAGCCGAGTGTGTTGCAGATGTCCACGCACTTTTTCATCGCGCGAACACCTTCCGCGCGGATCGCGGGATCAGGCGAAATCGGGTTGGTGGTCTCGGTCAGCGTCGTCGTGCAAACGCAGTCGATGCCGACGCGTTCCAGCTCCGCTTTCACCTGTTCTGTCGGAAACGTAAACGGGTTCGAAATCGCGAAATCAACCGCTTCAAAGCCCAGTTCCTTTGCTTTTTGAATGATCCAGAGATCCTTTTCACCAAAGCTTTCCGCCCAGATGAAACTGTCTACTCCAAATTTAAAATACATGGCAGTTCTCCTTACAGAGTCTGCGGAACGGCAGGGTTGTTGTTTGCAAAATTCTGGAGGATGATCAGCGGCTCATAGCTGCTTGTGTTTTCCACAACAATGCCCTTCTTCGCCGCGCTTTCTGCAACAAAGAATTCATCGCCGGAAATATCCTCAAACCGGAGCACGCCGGGCGCTTCGCATTCAAATTCACCGAAGGTACCGTGTCCCTGCAGAACAAGCGCGCAATAGCAGGCCTGGTCGCTGAGTTTTACTTTGGCGCCGGGAGCTACCGTAACTTCTTTTGCCGCGATCCATTCGTTGGCATATGCGACCCATTTTTCCGCCAAACCCTTTTGTGTTTCGGGCAGGGGTTTTGGTGCGCGGAAATACTTTTCTTTATAGTCGCAGCGCGTGCTTTCTTCCCAGTCGATTTGGTCGAACAGGGCTTCCACATCTCCTTTTTCTTCCTGCGGCTGGCAGTCGGTCAGCAGGTTGACGGGGTTTACCTCGCCCATGGTCACGTTTTCCATGATGGTGTTGACGTCGCTGTTCCACTGCGGCTCATAGGTTACCACGGACGCGGGAGCGTGAATTACGCCCGCCGGGGTATACCAGCCGGTTCCCAGTTGAATGCGGTATGCGCGGGACAATTCCGTAATTCTGGTATCCTGCTTGCCGTAGTTGCGGATGCATTCCATGACCTCTTCCTTGGTGGTGGAAGGATCAAAACCGAAATACGTCAGCGGGAATCTGCCGAGATACGAGTTATACTGAACCGGAAAATAATATGCCTCCGGCTTGCCGTGACGGCCGATTTTGTTGGCGCGGTCTTCCGTCAAATGCAGGTGGTGGAACAGGGGCTTATCATAATCGTACAGCTTTGCAAACGTCGGCCATGTGCCGTAGGTTTCCTGCAGAGAGTCGCCGATCAGATCTGCGCCGAGTTCCTTCACCACGTCGGCAAAGAGAACCTTTTCGTGCGTTTTCGCGTCCGCGAGAACATAACTCATGCCCTCTGTCGGGCCGGTCTTTGGGCCGTTGAGCGCGACGGTTACGGAACCGAGCCAACGCTCGCATATGCCGCCGCGTTCCATGCCAAACGCAAAGTAGTCATCGGGATGCAAACGCAGTCTGCGTCCGGGTTCGTTGAACCCGCGCGGCACCCATGTTGGCGTCAGCTGAAGCACACCTTTTCCCTTGTTAAATATTTTTTTGATGGAATCGCTGGACATATGCGTTGCCTCCTTGTCTTATAAACTGTAGTACTTGACTTTGTCGCCTGCGTTGAACAGGTCAATCTTGTGGTTGATGGTCTTTTTCATTTCCGCAATACCGTCAAGATAGAGTTCAAACGGTTCGCGAACTTTCGGATCGTTGGCAAGCGTCTTGCGCAGTTCCTGATAGAGCGCGTCTTTTATGTCGGATGAAATATTGATTTTGTTGATGCCGCGCTTCACACTCTCGGCAATTTCCTCGTCGGGGTTTGCGGAACCGCCGTGGAGAACGAGCGGAACTTTCGATTTTTTCTTGATCTCCGTCAAAAGATCGAGTTTGAGCTCGGGCTTAAAGCCTTTCGGATAAATGCCGTGCGCGGTACCAATCGCAATCGCGAGGCAATCGATTCCGGTTGCGTCGACAAACTTCACCACGTCGTCCGGATCGGTGTAGATGATTTCGCTGGTGCCGCCTTCTTTGTCGTTGCCGGTGGTTCCGATGGTGCCGAGTTCCGCTTCAACGGAAATGTTCAGCGGGTGAACCATATCGACAATCTGCTTGGAAATTTTGACGTTGTCTTCAAACGACATATGAGATGCATCGATCATGACGGACGTAAAGCCCATGCGCACCGCGTGCAGAATTTCTTCTACCGTTGCGCTGTGATCCATATGGATGCAAACCGGAACTTTTGCTTTTTCAGCGGCGTCGCGCAGCGCGGCCATCGCGCTGTCGCCCTGGAACTCAAGTTCTTTGGGATGGACCGCGAAAATAACAGGCGCCTGTTTTTCTTCGCAGCATTCCACTACCGCCTTCATTATTTGACAAGTTCCGATATTGAAGGCCGGCACGGCAAAACTCTTCTCGTTTGCGACGGCGAGTATCTCTTTCATGTTCACTAACACAGTTGCAATCCTCCGATATTTTAAATATAATACTTGTATATGTAAGCCGACATTGTTTAGATGTCAGGTCTTGGTTTCTGAATCATAATTTTCTCACATGCTGAGACCAAATTTGCGCATTCAGACGCCGCTGTACCGGATATCCTTTGTCGGAATACCATTATTCCGGGTTGTTTTTTGGCATGCAAAACTTACTTTGGTCGGAAGCAACCCCCGTTTGAGGGCTGCTCCCAACCAAATATTCGATATTTGTGTAGGTTCTTTGTTCTAGACTTATTTCAGGTACTGGTCAACGTTTTCCGACGTTACGAGCGTAAACGGAACCATGATGGACTTTTCAACGGTGTTACCGGCGATCACGTCCGGAATCAGGGAGATAGCTGTCGTAACCTGAGCGGCGCCATCCTGGAGAACGGTCGCGAGAAGCGCGCCATCCTTAACCATCTGGAGCGGGCCAGCGTTGCCGTCTACACCGATGCAGACGATGTCGCTGCGGCCGACAGAGTTGCAATACGCCTGGACAGCAGACGACATGTCGTCGTTGTCGCAGATGATCGCTTTGATTTCATCACCATACTGGGTGAGAACGTCTGTTGCGAAGCTGACTGCTTTGTCCGCGGACCAATCCGCTGCAAAATCACCAACGCTGCTCCAGTTGCTCTGGGCACCCATAATATTGGCGATACCCTCGCCTCTCTGAATCTGAGCAGAGTTACCGACAATACCCATCATGTGGGCATACTTACCACCATCGGGAATCTGATCCAGAACGAACTGCGCCATCATCTCACCGGCTTGAACGTCATTGGAACCGACAAAAGCCGTCGCGAGATCGGTGGTGTTGTTCGTCATGGAGTTAACAACGATAATCGGGATACCGGCTTCCGCACAGCGGGAAACCACGGGAGCACTGCCTTCGGCTTCTGCCGGGAGCAGGATGACGAAGTTCGCGCCATTGTTGATCGCGTCTTCAATCAGGTTGGTCTGGATGATCGGGTCGGTCTGACCATCATAGAGCTGCCAGCTGGCAATCGTGCCGTCGGCTACCATGGCGTCGAGCGCAACTTTGGCTGCACCGTTCAGCGTGGCATGGAACGCGTCTACGGTGTTCTTCGCAATGTATGCGACATTGATTTCGGATGCAGCTGCAACTTCCGTGGTGGCTGCTTCGGTGGTTGTGGTCGCTTCTTCGGTGGTCGCGGCCGTCGTCGCGCTTTGGCTGGCGCAGGCAACGAAGCTCATGGCCATGAAGAGCGCTAACACTAGAACGAGTACTTTCTTCACTTTGTATTCCTCCTGTTTTTTTATCTTTACCCATTATTTTTGGGGGTAAGATCAATTAGATGTTGTTCGCGTTCCGCGAAGGCAGATAGTTGTCTCTTAACCGCGTTTTTTGTTGATTGTCATATCCAGCATGACGGCGCCGATGATCAGCAAACCTTTGACGATCGTCTGGTAATAGGATTCTACGCCGATGAGGTTCATGCCGTTGTAGATCAGGCCGATGATTACGATACCAACCAGCGTACCGGGGATGGTTGAAATACCGCCGGCGAACGATGTTCCGCCGATGACGCAAGCCGCGATAGCATCCGTTTCATAGCCAACGCCGATGTTCGGCTGAGCAGCGTTGATCTTTGCCGTCATCAGAATGCCCGCGATTCCGGCAAACACGCCGCTGATGACGAATGTCATGGTGCGCGTCCAGAAGATGTTGACGCCGGATGCCGTTGCCGCGTTGATGTTTCCGCCAACCGCATATACGTAGCGGCCAAATTTGGTCCAGTGCAGCAGTACGTAAGAGATAAAGAATACCGCCAGCAGGATAATCACGGGGTACGGCATGAACGGGAAGAGTTTGCCGAGGCCGATCTGCGAGAATGTCGGGTTCGCCAGCGCAAAGGAATATCCGCCGGAGATTACGAAGCCCAAGCCGCGGATAACGAGCTGGCTGGCAAGGGTAACGACGAACGGGAACATGTTAAACTTTGCAACCAATACGCCGTTTACAAAGCCGAGCAATCCGCAGATTGCAATCGCGGCGATACACGCAAGCAGGTTGCTTCCCGTCATGTTGAGCACCACGCCGATCGTTGTGCTCGCCAGCGCCAGCATTGCGCCGATGGAAAGATCGATGCCGCCGGCCGTGATGACAAACACCATGCCGAGCGCAAGTACACCGTTGATGGAAACCGACACCAGAATGTTAATCAGGTTGTTGGTTTTCAGGAAGTTGGGCGACGCGAACATCAGTATCACGAACATGCCAAGCATGACGAATACGATTCCGTAGCGCTTCATGAAAATATTGAGATCGTGCTGATCCATTCCAAGGATCTTTTTTTCACCTTTTAATTCCATTGTTCCGTTTATCTCCCGCCAAATTCTTTGCTCAAAATTGTTTCCTGGTCGACGCTGGCATTCAGAATGTCGGCGCGCTTTACTTCTCCGTTAATCCTTCCCTCGTGGTAAATCAGGATTCGGTCGCTCATGCCCATCACTTCCGGCAATTCGGAAGATACCATGATAATCGCCATGCCTTCGGAGGCAAATTTGCTCATCAGCGAATGGATTTCCGATTTTGCGCCTACGTCAACGCCTCTGGTCGGCTCGTCTAAAATGAGCAGTTTCGGCGTTGCCATAACCCATTTTGAAATAACGACCTTTTGCTGGTTTCCGCCGCTGAGGCTATATGCCTGCGATTCGATGCTCGCCATCTTGACGGTGAGCGTCTTTGCGATTGCGCGGCATTCTTCCTTTTCCCGCCGCTGATTGATCAGCACGCCCTTCTGCTTTGCCGGCAGGTTGGGCAGGGAAATGTTCTCGCGGATGGACCGGAACAGGCAAAGACCATAGTTCTTGCGGTCCTCGTTGATCATCGCAATTCCCTTTGAAATAGCGTCTCTGGGGCTCTTGATCTTCAGCTCTTTTCCGTTCAAATACATCTTGCCGCTCTTGAGCGGATCAAGGCCGAATATCGCGCGCATGGTTTCGCTGCGTCCGGAGCCGACAAGCCCAGAAAAGCCAACGATTTCACCAGCATGCACTTCAAAGCTGATATCCTTGAATCCCTTGCCGGAAAGGCCTTCGGCTTTGAACACCACGTCGCCGATCGGACAATCCACTTTGGGGAAAATGTTTTCTACTTTCCGGCCTACCATCATGGAGATCAGCTCGTTGACCGAAATTTCGTCTACACGACCCGTTCCGATAAAGTGACCATCGCGGAACACCGAATAGGAGTCGCAAATCTTAAAGATTTCTTCCATGCGGTGCGAAATGTAGATGATCGTAACGCCCTGTTCCTTGAGGTTTCGAATCGTCTTAAACAGCCGTTCAGTCTCCTCGCTGTCCAGCGACGAGGTCGGCTCGTCCATTATGACCAGACGCGCGTTGCAGGAAACCGCCTTCAGGATTTCAATCATCTGCATCTGCGCCAGCGTGAGCGATTCCATCAGCGCCTTGGGATTCATGTTGAGGTTATATTGCGAAAGCAATTCCGTCGCGCGCTTGTTGGTCTCGGTCTTGTGCAAAAACGGCGTATTTTTGTACGTATCTTCCCGCTTGAGGAAAATGCTTTCTGCAATCGAAAGATACGGTTCCGGATTCAATTCCTGATGAATCATGGAGATGCCTGCGCGAATTGCTTCAGCCGGTCCGTTTGCGGAATATGGCTTGCCTTCAAAGAAGATTTCGCCGGTATCCTGCTTCTGCAGGCCGATGATGATCTTCATCAGCGTCGATTTTCCCGCGCCGTTTTCGCCGAGGAGCGCGTGAACTTCGCCGGGTTTTACCTGAAGTTGTACGCCCTGCAGTGCATGGGTGCCGCCAAAGGATTTCGAAATCCCCTGACAATCCAAGATGTAGTCGCTCGCATTGTTTGTTTTGGTCATAGCATTCAAATAGATCACTTCATTTCCAAACTTTTTCTTGTTTATGTTAACTTCGTCCAAACGCCGTGAGTTGATCCAGTATGCGCTGGTTACCGAAAAATGCTTCCTTATATAAACCGTAGAGTTGTAAATAGGTTTCGTGCCGCTCCGCATCCGGCAGAACGATCTCATCGCGATATTGCACCGCGGCCTGGCATCCGGCTTTCAAATCGTCGTAGATTCCCGCACCTACACCGGCGGCAATTGCCGCGCCGAGCCCCGCCTGTTCCTGCGTTTTGGAAACGCGCAGCGGCTTGTTGTAAAGGTCTGCCTGCAATTGCAGCCAGGGTTTGCTGCGCGCCGCGCCGCCCGAGGCAACCAGAGACGTCGCATGAAATCCCAGTCCTTCGCAGATTTCCAAACACTGCATCAGCGAATATGCAACGCCTTCCATCACCGCGCGGGACATATGCGCATGCGTCGTGCCAATGTTGAGGCCTAAAAATGCAGCGCTCAAATCCGGATCGACATGGGGTGTCCGTTCCCCATTGAGATAGGGCAGAAACAGCAGTCCGCCGCTGCCCGGCTTCGTCTCTTCCGCTTCCCGGTCAAGTGCAGCATAGTCGCCGTTTCCGGAATTGCGGTGCCACCATTCCAGCGATAACCCCGCGCTCATCGTCGCGCCGAACAAAATCCATCGCCCTTGCTGATATCCGCAGAACATGTTGGTGTTCAGGTTCGGGTTCAACACCGGCTGGTCAATTTGGAAACTGACCTGACCGCTCGAACCGATATTCACCGTAGCATCACAAACGTTTACCATGCCGTTTCCGATGCCCTGCATCACCTGATCCCCGCCGCCTGCGGCAACGATTGTTCCGGCTTTCAGTCCTGTTTCCTTGGCCGCCTCCGCGCTCACGGTTCCAACGCGCTCTGTCGTCGCAAAACATTCCGGAAAAATGGAACGCGGTACTTTGACCAAATCCAGAATCGTGTCCGACCAGCGGTTTTGCTTGATGTCGAATGCCAGCGTTGCGGATGCATCCGAAAAATCAGAGGAAACCTCGCCTGTCAACTTCAGTTTCAGGTAGTCTTTCGGCAGACAGACATGCCGTATTTTTTCAAAGTGTTCCGGCTCATTTTCCCGCACCCAGAGCAGGGACGGCAGCAGAAATCCGGTATAGACCGGGTTCATGACCAGAGACCGAATCCCATCCGGGCCGAGCAACTGGCGCATTTGCTGCACCTGTTTGCCAGAGCGAGCGTCGCAATGTAAAATTGCGGGACGAACGGGTTGAAGATTGCCATCGAGCGGGACAAGACCATGCATCTGACCGGAAAAGCTGACACCGACGATTTCTTCCGCCGGACTTCCGCATTTTGAAAGCGCTTCCCGAATGGTTTCCTTGCAGGCATTCCACCATGCCTCCGGCTGGTGTTCCGCATATCCGCCGCGCGGGGATTCGAAGGTATAGGAACGTTTGCTCAGCGCTTTCACTTCGCCTGTTTCGTCGATGATGATGGTCTTAAGGCCCGAGGTGCCAAGGTCGATTCCCATCAGAAGCGCCACGTTGCGTTCCCCTCCTTATCGGATAAATGCGGTCAGACATCCCGCCATAAAAGTGTCTCCAAGACCGATCGTATACTTTGGGTGTTCCATGTATCTGGAAGGTACGATCACAACGTGCTCTTCCGTTTGTATCTGGTTGAGTTCCTCAACGAACCGTATTCCGTCTTCGCTCAGCGGCAGTTCCATGCTTTCCAGGCAGTCCTGATAGGTGCCGTATCGACCTGTTCTTGCTCTCGTTCCCGCCATCAGGTTGCCAACCGTTAACCCTTTTTCGATGTCCGCACAGGCCAGCTTGCTTCCGAAATACATTGCGTAGTCTTTGGTGTGCAGGATGATGCCGCGCACGGGATATTTCTCAAGGAGAAGTCGTAAACCTTTTAATATAGAAGGAAGACTTTCCTTGTCGGTCTCCATCCCAAACCGTCCGGCATGTTCAACGAGTTCTTCCTCATTCATACCGTATAAATCCACGATTTGCGAGAGACGGTCAAACGCGAGATTTTTGAGCGCCGGATTCAGGTAGCAGGCGCCTTCGAGATATACCATGCAATCCGGATTGTTGCGCTTTACGATCTGGTAATGTTCCGTGAGCTCGTCGATGCGCTTTGACATGATGCGCTCGTCGATAATTCCGTTTAATCCGGAGACGCAATACACCAGAATCTGACTTGCGTTCTTCTCGCAATAATCGAAAAACGCTTGTCGAACAGGCATCGTTTTGTGGATCGTGTCGTAATCCATGATCAGGCGGTTGGAAACCGGCGCTTGATAGGTTTTCCCGTTCACCTGAACCGTTGCACCCTTCGGATATTGCAAAATCATGTGTCTGACCGGCAATTCCTTGGATGTGCTCTCCATCATCGGAACAACGCCGCGTTCCGTCACCGTGTCGAGTCCCGCGCCGCTCATAAGCTTGCAAACTTCGACCGAGCGGTCGGTGATATGCGCAAGCACCGGAAAGCCGACTGTGTTGAGCGCCGCCGCGCCCTGCGCGCACGTGCCACCGAGGGCATATTCGGTATGAAACCGTTTTTCAAGAAACTCGCAAACTTCTATGTTGGTAATATCGATTTCGCCGCCAAGTCCGTGTATCATGTGATAACTGACGATACGGGCGAAGTCATCCATGGAATCGATCACATCCGCTTCGCGGAGAACGGGTTCTTCCTTTAAATATGCGGCAACGATTTCATCGAATGTTGCTGCGTCCCAGCGAAGTACCACATCCAGATCGCTTGTGTAACCTAATACGATGCGTTTCTGATTTTCTTTTAACTTCGCAGCATCCTGTTCCATCTGGCGATAAAACTCTGCGTATCTATCTCTGTAGGTCATGCTCCCTCCGAATTAGAGCTTTGTCTCCGACAAGAGATATTCCACATCGTCAGCCAAAGCGTTTTTCGCTGCGTCTTTTTTCGCGCGGTCAAGTTCATAAATTAAGATATCAAGTATCGCGGTGATGTAAATATGAGACGCTGCGCCGAAAATATATACGCTGGAATATTCGATTCCGGTGCTGAGCGTAATGTCCGCTTCTTTTTCAATCGGTGTGCGGAGCTGATCTGTAATTGCAATCGTCGTCAGCCCATGTTTCTTGGCTACTTCGAGCGCTAGCAAAACCTGCTTTGAACTGCCCGAATGCGAAATGCCGATTACGATATCATCTTTTGTTCCCAAATCGACATTGTTAATTTGATGTTCGGATATGCTCGAACTGGTCGAGCGGATTCCCAGTCTGCCTAAGCGGAACGCAAAGTCCAGCGTGGAAGGAATGGAGTTGCCGATTGCAACCAGATGTACAGTGTTACACTTCAGGATTTGATCGACCGTCTTTTGGATCGATTCGCTGCTAATATTATTCTTGGTCTGCATAATATTGGCCGCAACTTCTTTGAGCATGTCATCCCAGTTGCTGGTATCGCCCGACTGGATACTTCCGCTGAGCAGTTGATCGCGACCCAGGTCATGCGCCAGCTGCAATTTCATCTGATAGAAGCCTTTATAGCCAAGATGCTTGCACAGGCGGATGACCGTCGCGTCGCTTGCACCGCTCGCTTCTGCCAGTTCCGAAACATTGATTCTAACTGTATGTTCCGGCTCGCGCAGAATATAGTCGGCGACTTTTCGCTCTGCGGAAAAGATCTCCTCATAATTTAACCGGATATTTTCTAAAACTGAGTATTCGAATTCCATAGATATCCTTTTTGCCTGAAGTGAAATAAAATTTCTTTTCTTGTTTGAAAATTGCTCTTTACGATTGCATTATATGGTTCGCATACTGGTTTGTCAATCCATTTTTCGCAAAATTATGAAATATTATTTTATGCATTTCCGATATTCTAATCATTTTACGCGTATTTTCTACACTTTTGTTGATATGTGTCTATTTTAATGCATTGTCATGAAATGAAAAATTATTTCTTGACGAAATTTGATTTCATCAAATTCACTCGAAAACTTCAAATCCGATCAAATATTATGTCAAAATTTTCTTGTATGATAGTTTAAATTAGGTTTTGTGGGTTTTATCCGTATTGTTGTTTGTTTTGCAACTTGTATATGGACATCGTAATAAAACCTCTATAAACTAAAAAAAGAATGAGCTTTTGTTGTATGCACGCTTTCTCTTTCTTTCTGTTTTGCGCGTCAAATATGATTGAAACAGCTGCAAATACGAAAAACGTTGATCGCTTCTCGGAATACAACCAAAATAAATCAGGAGCCTTAAAAAATGAAACCCCAATCAAAACGAATCGCCGCCATTATCGTCAACGGATGCATCGTAATTCTCGAGATCATCGGATTCATCCTCAGCATCAAAGGGCTTGGACTATCCATGTTCCAGTATTACACGCAGGATTCCAACTATTTCGCTTTGTTCGCGAGTGTCCTGTTCGAGATTTTCGCAATCCGCAGTTTGGTTAAAAACCAAAGTTTGCCAAATTGGGTTGCATCCGTTCGCTATATGGCAACGTGCTGCCTTTCACTTACGTTTCTCGTTGTGTTGTTTGTGTTAATTCCAATGTCGGGATTTACGAACGCGCTGTTTATGCTCACAAGCGGATCTATGCTGTACTATCATCTGCTCTGTCCGATTCTATGCGTAGTGTCATTCTTATTGTTTGAAACGGATACTGCGCTTGAACAGAAAAACATGTGGGCGTCCATGATTCCGACTACCATCTATGCAATCGTAATCGTATTCCTGAACCTGATTCAAACCATTCGCGGTCCGTATCCGTTTCTTTATATATACGAGCAGCCGGTTTTCGTCTCCGTTGTTTGGGTGTTTGTTATTCTCGGCATCGCGCTGCTCATCTCCTGGCTTCTCTGGCTGGCAAGAAAACGGGCAATCGCAAAAACAGCATCTGCTCTTGCGGCATAAATACCAACTTGTAAAACAAAGGCTCTTGCTCCTTAAGCCTAATTCGATCAAAAAAGCCGCTTGCTAACTGCAAGCGGCTTTTTGTGTTTCTCTGGTTTTAGGCTTTCTTGCGATACACTCTCGCCTCATACGGCTGCATCGTCTTTCCTGCGCAATCCGGCATGTTGCGGAGCACAACCGTTCCATCGGGTATCGTTGGAAACTCCGCCGTTTTGCCGCTCATGTTGCAAACGATCGTATACATTTCGCCGTCCTGCGTTCGTTCATAAGCAAAAACCTGCTCATGTTCCGTCCAGAGCGGGTTATAGGCGCCGTATTGCAGCGTTTTGTCCGTGTTTCGCAGTTGAATCAGTTTGCGATAGAAGTTGAGCGCCGAATCCGCGTCGTTCTCCTCCGCCGCCGCATTGATTGCAGGATAGTTCGGGTTCGCCATGATCCACGGTTCGCCGGTCGTAAATCCCGCGTGTTTTTCTTTGCTCCATTGCATTGGCGTTCGCGCATGATCGCGCCCTTTGTGCAGTATGCCGCGCCAAACCGATTCGGTCCGCCCCGTAATGCGCGCCTCGTTGAGCGCGTTGATGCCTTCGATGTCGCGTATCGCGCTCTCGTCCGGAAACGCCGTATTCGTCATGCCGAGTTCTTCTCCCTGATAAACAAACGGCGTTCCACGCAGCAGATGCATCGCCACGGCAAGCATCTTCGCCGAGCGGACGCGCAGTTCTTCTGTGTCCGTGCATCCAAATCGCGACACTGCGCGGGACTGGTCGTGATTCGACCAGAACAGACTTCCCCAGCCGTGCTCGGTCGCGCTCTGCCAGATGTTGACGATCTGCTTGAACCGACTTAGCTTCCACGGCACGGGGTCGTATTTTCCGTATGGCCCGTCGTCAATCTCCATCAGATCAAACGGGAAAATCATATCGAAGATTCCCGTTTCTTCGTCCAGTAGTTTGGCTCCCTCTTCCGGCGTGGTAAACGGCGTTTCGCCGAGGCAGAGACAGTCTCGCCCCGCGTAGCAATTTGCTTTCAGTTCGCGCAGATAATCATAGAGTTTCGGGCGGTTGGCAAAGCGTTCAAACGCGAGCGAATAGCCCGCCGCGTTCGGCGCGCCCGTTCCAACCGGAAGGCCTTCGTCCTTTGCAATGCAGTTGATCACGTCCATGCGGAATCCGTCCACGCCTTTGTCGAACCAGCGGTTCACCATGGCGTAAACCTCCTGCCGCAGCGCTGGGTTTTCCCAGTTTAAGTCCGGCTGCTTTTCAGAAAACAGGTGCAGATAATACTGCCCTGTCGTTTCGTCTTTTTTCCATGCGCTGGGCGAAAAGAACGAAGCCCAGTTGTTCGGCGTACCGCCATCTTTTCCGTCGCGCCAGATATAATAGTCGCGATACGGATTCGATTTGGACTTGCGCGATGCTTCAAACCACGCGTGCTCGTCCGAACTATGGTTGACAACGAGATCCATTACGAGCTTGATATCCCGCTTGTGCAGGCCTTCGAGCAGCGCGTCAAAGTCCACCATCGTGCCGAACTCCGCCATAATCTTCTCATAGTCGCGAATGTCGTATCCGTTGTCGTCGTTCGGCGAGTCATACACCGGACAAAGCCAGATCGCCCCGATGCCAAGCGATTTGAGATAGTCCAGCTTTTCGATGATTCCTCTCAAATCGCCGATTCCGTCGCCGTTTGCGTCCATAAAACTGCGCGGGTATATCTGATAAAACACCCGCTCTTTCCACCAGGCTTGTTTCATTTGCCTGCCTCCGTTTCCAGATAGACGATCGCAAACCGTTCAACCAGAGGCAGTGTAACCGTTGCAAAATTTCCGCGTTCGCCTTCTTCCATTTTTACCGTGAGTTGTTCCGCAGTGCCATTCATCCTGTCCGGAGAGGCCGTCCACGCACGAACGTTGGATGTAAACACCTGCGCGCGCAGCGAAATATTGTGCAGCGGTTCGGGGGCATTTCTGCCTGCGTTCCAAAGCGAAGAATCGTCTCCGCAAAGATTCAGTAAAACGATCAGTTTCCGGTTGCGATCTTCGCGCAAGACCAGCCAGAGTTTCCCGGCGTCTGCAGAAACGGTATACGGTGCATCGCAGGCATATTCCTCGTTGTCCCAACCACAGTGTGTCATACTCACATCGACCAGTTTATCGTCAAACAACAGCGACTCGTAGCGCACGATAAAATCATCGTAAGCGCGCAGCATGATTTCCTGTTCTTCGCTCAAGCGCGTATAATCCGCGTAATATCCCTGCGTCAGCGCGGCGTTTTCCTCGCCGAACCAAAGTTGTGTTGCCCCGTGCGCGGCAATCGCGCCCATAAGCAGCAGTTGCGCGTTGAGCGCGCGCTCCGGCGTATCCAGTCGAAACGGCGCCGGATATGCCGCAAGCACAACGGGTTTTCTCGCCGTTTTTGCCGCGAGTATGATCTGCCGCAGATGCTCATAGCGTTCATAAGGCGGCCAGACCTCGATATAGACCGCGTCTACCGGTGCATCCATCGTGCGCTCAACCGGCCAGTTGCCGACGTTGTTGAACACCAGCGCCGCATCGGGCAAAGCGACTCTGGTTTGTTCAATCAACGGCGCAAAATCGTCGTCCAAGGCGACCAATTCGCCGGACGCATCCAGTGCGGTTTTCGGAAACCCGTAGGTGTCCATATGGATGCCGTCAAATCCTGCGTTCACGGCCTGACGGTATTGTTCTATGATGTGCTCGCGCCAACTGCTTCTGAGGTTCATGATGGCGAACACATCGATAAAGCGAAGCGGTTTGCCAGCGTGCGCAAACAGCCGCCAGTCCGGATGAAGCCTCGCAAACGCCTCGCTCGCGGCGTATACCGCACCGTATCCCAGCGCGCGCATGCCGCGCGCATGGCATGCGTCGATCTTGCGGCGGATGGCCGGAAACGAGTTGCGCTTCCCCATCATGTCCGTATATTCCGGTTGATCCGATACGAGCGTATCGTGCCGAAAAGACCAGTCGTAAAACTGTACCGCGTTAACGTGATGTTTCGCCATGGCAAGCACGTCGTTTTCATCCGGTTCTTCCGGCGTAAAGTCGGAAAGAAACCCGTAACGAAACGCGCGCATCTCGCCCTGCACATCCACAGCGCAAGCGGCGATTTCGCCGTTATCCGTTTCGCAAACTACGCCAAGTCCGCAAAACGGCTCGTTGACCGGCGGAATCAGCAACCGGGTTTCCGCGCCCGTGCGCGGCACGATCAAAGTGTGCAGGCACTTATCCAGTAAAAAAGCGGAGACGCGGAAGTATTCCGCATCCCCCGCATCAAGTATGGTGCACGCAATGACTTCTCCGGGTAAAAATCGACCTTTTTCAGGATAGAGTTCCATTTTGTCTCCTTGTCAGCCTTTCAGCGCGCCGTCCGAGAGCCCCTTGATGAACTGCCGCTGGAAGACGAGGAATATAATCACAACAGGGATGATCGCAATGACCGCTGTCGCCGCCATCAAATGCCATTTTGCCCCGGCAAACTGCTGGAAAAACACAGACAGCGCCTGCGGAATGTTCTGCTTTGCGCGGCTCTGCAAAAAGAAAACCGCCTGCGCATAGTTGTTCCAGATACCGAATCCGTTGAGAATGACAAACGACGCCGTCGCCGGTTTGATCACCGGAAAAATCACTTTCCAGAACGTTCCAAAGGGAGAACAGCCATCCAGCGCCGCGGCTTCGTCCAGCTCTTTCGGCAGCGCGCGGATAAACGTAGCATAGATAAACACGGCGGACGGCATCGCAAGCGCGGAACAGACACAGACCATGCCCCAGAGCGTATTGATCGCGTGGATTTTGCGCATGAGCACATACAGCGGCACCGTGTTGATGATGCCGGGAATCATCATGCAGCCGATGAGCAGGCCAAACACAAACTTGTTGTAGCGCGAGGAATACCGCGCAATCGCATAGCCCGCAAGTCCACCGGTGATGACGGTAGTCAGCAGCGTTCCTCCGGTGATGATTGCGGAGTTGAGCATTGCGGTGCCGATTTTTGATTTGTTCCAGGCGTCTATAAAATTCTGCCAGAAAAAGTCCGGCACAAACAGATTTCCTTCATAAAACACGCGCGAAGGAGAATTGAGCGCAAGCACCAGCAGCACATAAAACGGAATCAGGCACAATATGCAAATCAGCAGGATGAGCACCCAGCGCACAACGCGAAACCATTTGCTTTCTTTCATTGGTTGCCCCCTCCTTCCTTAGTTCTTCTGCCGCGTCAGCCGCATAGAGACCAGCACCGGCACAAGAATAATAAAGAATAGAATCATCGCAACGGCCGTAGAGTAACCGGTGCGGCTGCCGTAGCACATGCGCATGATGTAGATCGACAAGCTCTCCGTTGCATACCCCGGTCCGCCTTCGGTGAGCGACATAATTACGTCGAACACCGACAGAGAGCCGATGATGTTCGTTACCACATTGATTCGGATCGCGGGCATCAGCATAGGAATTGTTACGCCGGTAAACCGCTGCCATGCGTTTGCGCCGTCTATGCGCGCGGCTTCGTTGAGCTCCGTCGGTATCGATTGCAGACCGGCTAGGTAAATGATCATCGTCATGCCGGAAAACTGCCAGACATTAACGAGCACCAGCACCAGCAAAGCAGAGGAATAGGAGCTCATCCAACTGCCGATCAGATCCGGCAGACCGAGCTGCTGGAACGCGTAATACATGAATCCGC
>QKAN01000102.1 GCA_003246365.1 Clostridia bacterium | reverse complement strand
CGAACGTCCTCCACGGAAATAAATGCGTTTTTGAGCATGTCCGGGATGTCCTCTATGTCCACCCAGTCGCGGTATTCCACATCCGCAATCGAGCTGATCAGATTCCCGTTCATGTCGTATAGATAGCTCGTGTAGTCCGATATCGTCAGCTGCGCAACGTCGAGCGTCGGTGTTGTCTCGACATATGCCTTGACGACGCCGAGCACGAGACCCATGCCGATAAAGCCCACGACGATGAACGCCAGCACCGTGAGCTTGAGCGACGTAAACACAACCGCGAGCGCGAAGGAGCGCGGTTTTTTGCGATTCGTAAAGAGCGGCGCGGCCTCTTCGTGCGCGTCGCATGCTTGTTTGTGGTCTTCTTCGGATTCCATCCGGAAGAACGGATTGTTCTTTGCCATTGGACAGTCCACCTCGATAAAGTCGTCGATATTATAGCATAGCGATGCGGCGGCATGCATAAAAGCCGCAAAAAGTTCATACTTTATGGTATATTTGCCGCTTTTGCAGACGCGGACGGAAACCCAAAGCGATGTGGTTGGAAAACCGTTGTGAAACCGCGAGATCGCAATCGCATAAAAATCCTTTTTTGATCGCAAAAGAGTCTTTACAAACCGGCCTCTTTCCACTATAATAGCACATGCGGCTCGGGGCTTTAGCGAAGTTGGCTATCGCGCTACACTGGCAGTGTAGAGATCACCGGTTCGAATCCGGTAAGCTCCACCAGAAAAGCACTCCTGAAATTTTAACGTTTCGGAGTGCTCTTTTTTGTTTCTATAATTGTTGGAAAATTGAAGGTATCTGCGCCTTAGGCGGACAAATCTTTTTCACGAAGATATTTAATCCTTTTGGATTGATACATTCTGTCGTCTGCTTTCGCAATCAAATCGTTAATTTTTTCTTCGCTTTTTCCGTCAAAGTAGACCGCACCGGACGAGAACGTCAAGCAATACTCTTTTTGACTGGATTTATTATATTTGACTAGGTTGTTTTCCAGCCGCTCAATGACGCGGAGCGCCGCTTCCGGTTGATCCGACTCAATAATCAGCACAAATTCATCGCCCGCATAGCGATATGCGCTGTCAATTTGTTTGATCGATTTGATCAGCAAATTTGCAATCACGCAGAGAGCCTGGTCTCCTTCATCGTGTCCGTACATATCGTTGATCGATTTAAACCGGTCTATGTCGAGCATAATCAACGAAAACGCCTGCCGACGATCCGCAACAAACTGCGCGCGCGCAATCAGTTGCGTTCGAGAAAGCAAGCCGGTTAAACTGTCCCGTCTGATTTCTTCGCGTTCAATCAGAATATGCGCAGCGAGCGCAACCAGCGCCATCATTGGCCAAACAAGCGGTGTGCCATACCAAAGCATCTGTACGATTGCTCCGATTATCGGAAACAGCCCAAGCGCCAATATCAATTCATATATTCTGCCGCTCAAGAACTTTTTATATTTAATGAGCGATGGTATATAGCCGAAATACAAGATCATATTCAGCGCCATAATCAAATAAACCGCCCAGCCACGGACATATTGGTTTGCCGCGTTAACCGTAAATAATTCTTTGAAAAATATATTTGCAATGACAAGCATAATAACGAAAACGTTGCATAATAGATAAATAATTCGTTTCCGCTCTTTTTCCTTTGAATCGGTTAAGATGCATTCATCAACATAGACAAGCCATAGGCTGATTGGCAACAGGTTAAACAAAAACAGTATTGAATTGGACAGATAAACAGCCCAATACATTGCCTTGCCTTGCAGTCCGTCAAACGCAAATGTAGACGCTTCCAGTACGAGAATTATCATGGTCGCATAAATTATTCTGCGGAACCACGCGGAAGTCTTCGAATATAAATCTTTGTTCTTTTTGCTGTCAAACAATAGAAACAACAGAATTAGAAGTGAATAACCATAGATAACCATTTGTAAATTTAACATAATATTTTACCGCGTTATTTTGCAATTTTAAAACTTAATATTGTTAAATCTATCATTATTTTGTTGGATTGACAAGTTTTGGATTACAAGTTCAACTATGATATTGTTAATATACTTTGATTCATTAAACTTCTATCGTTTGATTCGTTCCGATGAGATATAATAATTCAAGAATTATTCTTTCTTGCTGAAACGAGATGTAATTATGAAAACTAGTTTTGATTTAGAACGTGCGCATCAACACGCGAAAAAAAACAAAGACGAGCTTTCGCGCAGCAAGATTTGCGGCTGTTTCTATTGCCTTAGAATTTACCAGCCGGGCGATATTACCGAATGGTGGGACGAAAACGAAAGCACCGCAGTCTGTCCGCATTGCGGTATAGACGCGGTGATCGGCGACGACTCGAAATTGCCTATTACAAAAGACGTTCTAAAACAAATGCGCCAATACTGGTTCGCAGAATCCGAGTAAATTGGCGCAAGCTTCATTATAAGATTTTATACTGGTTGCTTGTCAGCTGTTTTATATGAGATTTTTGAAGGCGGGCAACCGTCTGGCGGTACGGTGAATGCGCATTAATGAAGATGCGCTGAGCGCAACCTCGCTGAGTTCTTCCCCGCGGCAGCTAACATACAGCAGGCAGCCGACTTTAATGAGGATTTTATCAAATCGCAATTCTTCTGTTTGCGCATCAACAAATGCCTGTACGCGCTGCATATCGTCGCGATCCAATCCTGTCGTTTCGCTGAATACATATAGCCAGTTTTCCTTGCAAAGACGATATTCCGTTAGCGCCTTTGTTTTGTCCGCTATGCGCTCCATCACGCGGCCAATGTGCATGTCTTTTACATCCGGCGGCAATTCAAAGAGGATGTTCTCTTCCCCGTCTTCCGAGTTGTTTGCAATTGCGTCTTCTTCGCAGTCCGCGAGAATCGTCTGTTCAATCGCCTCGCCGGGCATCTCGTCGCCAAAGGCGCGGTTCATGTCCGCTTCCTGCTGCGCCCATTCTTCAATGGCGGCGCGGGTGACCTCAAGACCGATTTCGCCGTGCCTGGTGACAAAATCCGGGCGTTCGCTCTTGACGAAGCGAAGCGGCCAGAGTTTCATGGCGCGCTCGGCGTGGAGTTTGGCATAGTATTCGACATAGAGTTTTGATGGGTCCACGGTTTTTCTCCTGAATATTTTTGATATACGCATTAATATTGAAAACAATAAGCTATTGACATATTATATTCCAAATTATAATTTATATTCAACAGTTCTATTTTTGAAAGTATTATCACTATGCTTTACGGAGATGCAAAATGTATTTAATTGAAAAGGCCACAAAGAGAGCAATCCAATTAGAAAAGAAAACATTCTCAGAATTGAAATTACATGAAAGATCCGATTTGCAAGAATGGATTGCCAGCACACCAGATATTCTTGGCGAACGATTATTAATCATACAAAAAGAGTTTGCGGGATTCAGCGATACAAAAGAGCGACTTGATTTACTTGCTCTCGATGAAAGCGGTCGACTTGTAATTGTAGAAAACAAATTAGATGATTCCGGTCGGGATGTTGTATGGCAAGCCTTGAAATATGCATCATACTGCGCAACCCTGAAAAGAGATGAAATCATTGATATTTACCAGAAATTTTTACAAGGCACTTGTCAGGCAGAAGAAAAACTATCTGAATTTTTTGATGAACCAGATTACTCGAGTATCCCGCTTAATCCAACAGACGGAGATCAACGCATTATTCTAGTTGCTGCAAATTTCAGAAAAGAAGTAACTTCTACTGTACTTTGGCTTACTGACCATGGCATAGACATAAAGTGCATTAAAGTAACTCCATATGTAGATGACGGAAAATTGTATCTTGATACAGAACAAATTTTGCCTATTCAGGATATTGGAGACTATCAAATCAAGCTTACTGCAAAAAAACAAGAGAATATCGTTATAGCTAATGAAGAAGCTAATCGTCAAAAAATCACATTGCAGTTCTGGGAAAAAGCTATTCCTCAACTACGTGCTAAAACTGGCATGTACGGCAACATATCTCCTACTAGAGATCATTGGATTAATGGCAATTTTGGATTATCTGGGATTACAGTAAATCCAATTATACTTATTTCAAAAGCTCGCGCAGAAATCTATATTGACCTCGGAGATAAAGAAAAAAATAAAAAAATCTTTTGGGCATTGAAAGAAAAACAATCCGAATTTGAGAAAAACTTTGATGAAGTTCTTGAATGGCAAGAATTGCCCGATAGGCGTGCTTGTAGGATTTGTATCTATTTTCATAAAAGCGGATTGTTTGATCAAGATCATTGGAATGAAATTATAAATTTTTTCTGTATTAATCTTGTAAAACTAAGAGATGTTTTCCAGCTACCAATAGAATTGGCACTCAAAGCTGATAAATAAAGTTCTTACATGTAAATAAACAACAACACCAAAAAAGACGAAAAAGGCGCACCATGTGGTGCGCCCTTTTTATACCCTACTTATTCATACAGCGGGAATCGTTTGCAAATCGCAATCGCTTCCTCTTTGACCGACGGCACAGCCGCTTCGCCTTCGTGGATGATCCGCGCGATCATATTACCGATCTGCCGCATCTCCGCTTCCTTCATGCCGCGCGTGGTCGAGGCCGGCGTACCAAACCGCATACCGCTCGTCTCCAGCTTATTGCGCGTGTCAAACGGAATCGCGTTCTTGTTTGCGGTGATGTTCGCTTCGTCCAGCAGTGTTTGCACCCGAAGCCCCGTGACGTCCAGTTCTCTCAGGTCGACCAGCATCATGTGGTTGTCCGTACCGCCGGAGAAAATCTTCAGTCCTTTTTCCTGTAATGTTTTCGCGAGCTCTGCCGCGTTGAGCACGATCTGGTGTTGATAGGTTTTGAACTCCGGCTGCATCGCCTCGAGGAAGCAGACAGCCTTCGCCGCGATAACATGCATCAGCGGGCCGCCCTGCATGCCCGGAAACACGGCTTTGTCGATCTTCGCGGCAAACTCTTCCTTGCAGAGAATCAACCCGCCGCGGGCGCCTCGCAGCGTCTTGTGCGTGGTCGTGGTGACCACGTCCGCATACGGAAACGGATTGGGATGCTCCCCCGCCGCAATCAGGCCGGAGATGTGTGCCATATCTACCATGAAATACGCGCCGACGTCCTTTGCGACTTTTCCGAAGCGCTCGAAGTCGATGATGCGCGAATACGCGCTTGCACCGGCTACAATCAACTTTGGCATATGTTCGTGCGCAAGGCGTTCCATCTCGTCATAATCGATATAGCCCGTGTCTTCGCGTACGCCGTACTGAACGAAATGATAGAGTCTTCCGCTTTCGTTTACCTTGTGTCCGTGCGTCAGGTGACCGCCGTGGTTGAGATTCATCGCGAGGATGGTATCTCCCGGTTGAAGCAACGCCTGATACGCGGCCAGGTTTGCCTGCGCGCCGGCATGCGGCTGAACATTGGCATGCTCTGCATTGAACAGTTTCTTAGCGCGTTCTATGGCGAGCGTTTCCACCATGTCCACGTATTCGCAGCCGCCGTAATACCGTTTTCCCGGATAACCCTCTGCGTATTTGTTGGTCAACGGACTGCCCATTGCGGCGAGAACCGCGCGGGAAACAAAGTTTTCCGAAGCAATCAGTTCGATGTGGTCGCGCTGTCGGCCGACTTCAAGCGTGATCGCATTCCAGATTTCCGGGTCTGTTTGCGCCACGAATTCGTGAGACTCTAACCAATTCATTTCACTCGTATTCCTGTCGTATTTTATTTCCGCACTATGCGCCTCGGAAAATACTCCGGGGCATAAGCTGATTCGTATGGATGCGCCGTAATGCGCGGTTACTCCTCGTCCTCGTCCAGTATTCGCTCCATGACGGGCTGAAAGCTTTTCTTCTTTCGTGCGCGAATATCAACCAGCCGGAGAATCAGATAACCGATTCCGCAGGCTGCGATGCCAAGCACAAGCCCGACCCAGTCCGCTATTCGGCTGCCGACGAGTACGCCCGCAATCAACAGCACAAGCGGCACAGCATAAGCAAGAAGGCTGGCCTGCACCATGCGTTTCGGCGAAAGATCCACCGATACACGATCGCCGATTTTTGCGTTGAGTGTATTGGGAAGCGACACTTCCATCTCGCATTCGCCAACCGTCATGCACGCGCCGCAATGTCCGCAGGCGGAGTTTCGCTGAAAGCGCACCTTTGCGTTTTCGCCATCCAGCGAAGTGACGATGCCGATATGCGATCCTGTGTTTTCCACGAACTTACTCCTCCACCTTTGTGCAGTCGATGTTGAGCTCTGTAAGCTGCTTGTCGTCCACAAAGTCCGGCGCTCCTGTCATCGGGCAGGACGCGTTCTGTACCTTCGGGAAGGCGATGACGTCTCGAATGCTCGTGCTGCCGGTAATGAGCATCGCGAGCCGGTCTAGTCCGTAAGCCATACCGCCATGCGGCGGCGGACCAAATTTGAAAGCGTCCATCAGGAAGCCGAAGCGGTATTCCGCCTGCTCGTCCGTAAAGCCGAGCGCGCGGAACATCTTCTTTTGCAGTTCCTGCGAATGGATACGGATGGAACCGCCGCCAATCTCCACACCGTTGAGCACAATGTCGTATGCTTTTGCGTGAACCGCACCCGGATCGGTGTCGAGCTTTTCCAGGTCTTCATCCATCGGGCTCGTAAACGGGTGGTGCATTGCGCTGAAGCGTTGCTCTTCCTCGTCCCACTCAAGCAGCGGGAACTCGGTTACCCATAGCAGGTTGAACTTGTCTTTCGGAATCAGGTTCAGCTTTTCCGCAAGTTTGAGACGGAGCGCACCGAGAGAAGCGAACACGGTCTTATTCACGTCTGCGACTATGAACAGAACGTCGCCCTGCTCAAAGTTCGCGGCTTTGCGAACCGCGGCAATCTCTTCTTCCGTGAGGAATTTCAGCACCGGCGAAGCGAGTCCGTCGGCCTTGTCGTTCATCCAAATCAAGCCCTTCGCGCGATAGGTTTTAACAAACTCGCCCATCGCGTCCAGCTCTTTACGCGAGAAGTTTGCGCTTGCGCCTTTTGCGTTGACCGCGCGGATGCTTCCGCCAGCGGCAAGCGCATTCTGGAACACGGAAAATTCGCTGTTTTTGAAAATATCGGTCAAGTCGCAGAGTTCCAGTCCGAAACGCGTATCCGGCTTGTCGGAACCATATCGTGCCATCGCATCCGCATATTTAAGTCGCGGCAGCGGAAGTTCGATATCAACGTCCAGCGTTTCCTTGAAGAGTCTTTTTAGGAATCCTTCGTTCACGCTCTGAACATCAGTTTCTTCCACAAACGACATTTCGATGTCGATCTGCGTAAAATCCGGCTGACGATCCGCGCGGAGATCCTCGTCGCGGAAGCAGCGCGCGATTTGAAAATAGCGGTCATATCCCGCAAGCATCAGAAGCTGTTTAAACAACTGCGGACTTTGCGGAAGCGCATAAAATTTACCCGGGTGTACACGGCTTGGCACGAGATAATCGCGTGCGCCTTCCGGCGTGCTCTTTGTTAAAATCGGCGTTTCGATTTCGAGGAAATTCTGTTCGTCAAAATATTCACGCGCAACAAACGCGATCTTGTGACGCATAATCAGGTTTTTCTGCATCGCGGGACGGCGCAAATCGAGATAGCGGTATTTTAACCGCAACAGCTCGTTTGCTTTGCAATCATCGGTAATTTCAAACGGTGTTGTCTCGCTCTTGCTGAGAATTTTAAACTCGCTGACGAGCACTTCCAGCTCGCCGGTGGGCATGTTTTTGTTAACCATGTCACCCGTGCGGAGGACGAGCTTGCCGCGCACCGCAAGCACAAATTCCGAACGGATTGTGCAGGCGCGCGCAAAGTCTTCTTCGCTGAGCGTGTTGCTGTTGAATACAATCTGCATCAACCCGGTACGGTCGCGCAGCTGCACAAATACCAACGCGCCAAGATCGCGGCGCACGTTTGCCCAGCCCATCAGCGTAACTTCTTTTCCCGCGTCCGCGGTCGTGAAGTTCGCGCAATAATTTGTTCGTTTCCAGCCACCCAATAATTCGCTCATATGATTTCGCTCCTCAAATGATGCTTTTTATAATTTTTTCCGCGTTTATCGCGGTTGTGATTTCTTCCCCGTCGCTCATACGCTTTAGTTTCGCTTCGCCTTTTGCGAGTTCGTCGCCACCGAGAACCATTACGTATCGCGCACCAATCTTATCGGCATACTTCATCTGCGCTTTTACACTTCGCCCGATGTGATCGATCTCCACTTTTGCGCCAGCTTTTCTTAGCCCCTGCGCCAGTAAAAATGCTTTCTCCTCTGCTTCTTCGCCCATGGATGCGATGTATAAATCGTAGCGTACAGGCTTTTCAATCTGCATGCCTGTGTTTTCCATGACGAGAAGCAACCGTTCCATTCCTAACCCGAATCCAACGCCCGGCGTATGCGGACCGCCGATTTCTTCGACCAGACCGTCATATCGGCCACCGCCGCAAACAGCGCTCTGGCTGCCGATGCTTTCGGATGTGATTTCAAACACAGTCTTCGTGTAGTAATCCAGTCCGCGCACCAGTCGCGGATCAATCACATACTGCAAGCCCATGCCGTCAAGCAACTTTAGCAATCCAGCCTGATGATCGCGGCATTCGTCGCAAAGATAGTCGCCAATCACCGGCGCATCGATTGCGATCTTCTGGCAAGATGGAACTTTGCAGTCCAATACGCGCAGCGGGTTTGTTTCAAAACGCACTTTGCAGGTTTCGCAGAGCTCGTCGTAGTGCCCGCGCAGATAATCTTTTAGCGCTTCGTGATAGTGCGGGCGGCATTTCGGGCAGCCAATACTGTTCAGTCTCACCGTCAATCCGCTTAAGCCCAGACTGCTGAGCAGTTCCGCCGCAATCGAAATGCACTCTGCATCCGCGCTGGGTTTGCTCGCGCCAAAAAACTCAACGCCAAACTGGTGATGTTCTCTTAACCTTCCAGCCTGCGGGCGCTCATAACGGAACACCGGGTTATAAAGATAATACATCTTCGTCGGCTGCGTATCCCCGAAGAGATTGTTTTCAACAAACATGCGCACAATGCCCGCCGTTCCCTCCGGCTTTAGCGTGATGGAGCGTTCGCCTTTGTCGAGGAACGTATACATCTCTTTTTGCACGATGTCCGTTGTTTCGCCAACGCCGCGCAAAAACAGCTCCGTATGCTCGATCACCGGAGTTCGCGCTTCCAAAAAACCATATTTTTTGACGATATCCCGAATGCGAGCTTCCAGAAACTGCCACTGATAGCTTTGCTCGGGGAGTACGTCCTTTGTTCCCTTCGGGGCCTTATAGGCTGCCATAACTGACCTCCAACTCTATGATACCTACTATTATACCAGTAAAACGGTATAAAAAAAGCGGGTTCCGATCCTGTAGGGACGGGAAACCCGCGGTGCCACCCTGATTGAACGAAGCGACAGCTTTGTCGCGTTCATTCCGCTTCATTTCCGTTAACGCCGGATTTACGTCGCAACTTTTGGCGCGTATGCGCCGCTGGGCTGCGCGGTTCGCGGGTGCCTTTCGTCCAACGCTCGTTTACGAAACTCACACCATACGTTCCGTTCTCTGGGGCGACTTCGTTCGGACTACTTTTCCCGTTCATTACCTGTTCTTGCACATTATAACGGCGTGTTTCGCGGCTGTCAATCGTTTCCGCCTCCGAAAAATGCTATTTCGTAAAGCTTTTCGCGAAAAAATGTTGTTTATCTTCGATTAATCGATTTAGTTTCTCCAGATAAGTCGGCACATCTTTGGGGCTGGGTAACCGCTCGATTCTGTTTTCACCGCCGAAGACTCGTTTCGTCATCGTGCCCGCGCCATGTGAAAGAATGCTTGCTGTTTCTTCCATCATGTCGATGTTGTAAACGCATTCTTTCCCCGTCAGCGCGTAACCGACGTTTTCCAGATTCCCGCTCATGTATTTCTGCCGATACATATAATATGGCGACATACCGAGATGCTCGGCGCACTGAGCGCCGATCGCAGTCATCTGCTCTGCTTGCTCCGCGCTGGCAAGCGGATACTCGTCAATTTGTTTTTTAAGCAAGGAAGATCGCTTAATTGCAAGCGAATGCACAGTCAGATTATCCGGTTGCAGGTTTGCAATCGCGTCGCAGCTTCGCTTCATATCGTCCGGCGTTTCACCCGGCAATCCGGCGATTAAGTCCATGTTGATCGACGAGAACCCAATTTCTCGCGCCAGCTCAAATACGCGGCGAACATCCTCTGCTGTATGCGTCCGCCCGACACGATGGAGCGTCTCGTCATTCATTGTTTGCGGATTGATTGAGATTCGATGAATGCCAAACTTCTTAAATAAAGATAATTTTTCGCGATCAATCGTATCCGGTCGACCTGCCTCAACGGTTGCTTCCATTCCAAAAGAACCGTACTGCAACAAATACCAGCTTAGTAAGTCATCCATCTGCTGTGCGCTCAGTACCGTCGGGGTTCCGCCCCCCATGTAAAACGAGCGAACACGCAAGTCATTTTCTTTGATCAGTTGCGCTCCTGCTGAAATATCGCGCTTTAACGCCTCAAGATAAACGGTCAGTCGATCGTTTTTCCCAAGTACTTCGCTTGGAAACGAACAGTATAGACACTTTGTTTTGCAGAACGGAATTCCAACATAAATGTCGATATCGTTCGATTGCACGGATGCGATATACGGCTCCTGCACAGCGCAGATGCGCGCGGCAAGGTCTGTTTTCTCTTTTGACACATCAAACGTATTTTGAAACAGTGACCGCGCGAAATTTTCTCCGCCCTCTTTGGTCATTTCCCGATACAACTTGGTCGGACGAATTCCGGTCAACGATCCCCATGGCGTTGCAACGTCTGGAAATAACTTTTTCAGCATGCGATAACAAGCAAGTTTAATTGCGCGTTTTTCGAGTTTCTTAATAACAAGCGCAGAGGCGTTCGCAGGCAAAACGAAAGAGTCGATTATTTCCAGCCCGCCCGCTTTTCCAAAAACCTGATATCGATCTTCGCAGCGAACGAGCTGCAAATCAAAAATCAATTCCGCTTCGTTTGGATCGATCTCCTCAAGCAACACAATTTCCGACAAACCAATAAAGAGCCGAATTTCTTCGGCTATATCGTTTCTGTATTCCGTTCGATTCGTGGAAATTGCAATCATTTCATGTTACCAACCGCGTCGTTTCCCCATCGCGATAAACGGATTGAACTGACGTTCGTGCTCCAACGTTGTGTCTTCCTCGTGTCCGCAATAAACGTCAAAATCACCTTCCAACGGAAAGAGTTTGTCTGCAATGGAATGATACAGTTCCTTTTCACTTCCACCGGGAAAATCTGTTCTACCGGCGCCCTCCTGAAACAGCGTATCGCCGACAAACAATTTGCGATCGCTCTTTAACACAAAGCTCACGCCGCCTTTTGTATGTCCGGGCGTATGGATGACTTCCAGCGTTAATCCGGCGAGCTTAAGCGTTTCTCCGCCGTGCAATAACACATCCGCTTCAGCGGGTTTCACAAGGTCTCCCGTCAGCACCGCAAGGCTCATCCGGTTGCTGCCAAGCATACCAGCATCCGCTTCGTGAATATATACTTTCGCGCCAAATTTATCTTTTAGCGCGCGTACACCGCCGATATGGTCAAAGTGTCCATGCGTCAGCAATATGGCTATACAATTACGTTGCGCACGCTCTACCGCGTTTAAAGCGGCCTGCACCTCGCCGGGATCGATCACGATGCAATCCTTCGAATCGTCCGCGCCTAATAGATAGATATGTTCACCAAGCGAACCGCTCGTAACCTGTTGAAAAAACATTAGAAAGTCCTCCTCGAATCCAAGAGTATCGTATGCGGTCCGTCATTAACAAGGCGAACCTGCATCATTGCCTGAAATACGCCCGGTTGTACAGGCACACTTTCCCCAATGATCGCAATCGCTTTTTCATATAGCGGATTCGCTGTTTCAGGACGTGCCGCTTTGATATAGCTTGGTCGTTTGCCTTTTCTGGCATCGGCACACAATGTGAATTGCGAAACAAGCAAAACACTTCCATTTATATCTGTAACGGATAAATTCGGTATTTCTTTTTCATCGTCAAACACACGTAATCCTACGACTTTGTCGCAAATATAATTCAAATCGGATTCGTTGTCGCCTTCTTCAATGCCCAAAAACACGACGAGACCGCGTTTGATCTCGCCAACAATGTTTCCTTCAACTGTAACCGACGCTTCGGTCGTGCGCTGAACAACCGCTCTCATAGTAAAATGTTTCTCCTGTTACCGATTCATACGATATACATCGCTGACGCACTTGAGTTTCTTCAAATTTCGA
>QKAN01000062.1 GCA_003246365.1 Clostridia bacterium | reverse complement strand
CTCAGTCGCATCTGTTCCTAACTGATCATACGCAATCGCCGCCGCACCGTAAAACGCGATACCCATGCAGTGCGCGGAGACATGGATGGTCAGCGATGCGTGCGCGATGGCTCTTGCAGCTGCTTGCGCGGCAGGGCTACCTTCTGCCTCGGTTGCTGCATTGTGCGCACGGTTGTTCGTTTCTTTTGCATCGACATACTTCACGTTCCCTTCCAGCCAACCGCGCGAGTTGATCAGCGCGTTGCACGGGCGGGGATCATTTGGGAAAGCACGCTCATAAATCGGCAGGAGATGCTCCTGCGCATATTGAATGCTCCAAAGACAAATCGTGCGCTTACTCTGCGTTTCGGCAAGCCGCGCGATAGAGAGAATTTCTGGATCATCGAAGTTGCCGAGTGTTTTTCGCAATTTTTTCATCGTTCGCTCTCACGGGGAAACGTGTTACACTTATTTTGAAATGATTTTGTTGTGTTGAATCAGATTGTGCCAGGATTTTTCTTCTTAGCGGTCTTCACAGGGACCAACTTCTTGTCTGATTTCTCTGCGTCCGGCTCGGTGCTGGCCGCATCGAGCATTTCTGCGACATACGGCAAATATTCCTTCGGGATGGCATTACCTGCCTGTGCAATGCGTTTAATCCAGATTTCGCTCATGAATTTTGAATACTTGATGTATTGATCCTTGCCGTAATCCGTGGCTTGAATGATGAGATCCTTGCGGTTTCCGCTGATGTTAAACTTTTTCAGCAAACCCATCTCGACGAGAGAATTTGCAAGCTTTGAAAATGTGCTGTAAGAGATGCCAAGACGGTATGCGATCTTAGACATGTTCTGCATATAACTTTCATTTTCAAGAATGTATTCCACGACTTGAATTTGCGCAAACGATATGGCAATATCTGTTCCCAGATATTGCTTTTTGTGTAATACGCTTGAATATCCGTTGCTGAATCGAATCAGCTTCTCGATGATATCCCGATATTCACCCATCCACTCCAGTTTCATGATTAACTCCTGTCACATCAGATTCTCATATTGATCTTGTACGTTTAACTATCAAAATTCTTTTTCGCTTCGTTCTTTTCGATAAACACAATTACAAGTATTATAGTTGATTTTTGGCTTATTGCATAGAAATTTCAAGAGCATCAATAAACATGTATGATAATAATAATACATACGTAGAATAAAATATTGACACGAAGACTAAATCTTATTAACATATTGTGTAAGACAAGTAGTAGATCAAACAAATCTCGAAACGCATCATTTCAAATACCGATTCAATTACGTTTTTCATTCAACAAGAAGAAATCATCGAGTACAAGCTGTTATATCATCCAATTTCTCTTAATTATCCCGATATGAGATCTAGATTTTAATTCAGTAGGATTTTAGTCCTAAATTCGTTTTTGCGCAGATTTGAGTGGTTTTTTGGTGTCGAGGACGGATTTGTTTCGTAAGAAAAAGAAAAGAAGGAGGGGGAATTCTAATCATTAACGCGGTTCTCTGATTAATAAATTATAAAAGAGGAGAGAAACAAGTGGAAAACGCTAAGAAAAAAGCAAAAGTTTGGTTGTGTATTGCGCTAGTGCTGATGCTCGTGAGCATGGTTGCAGCATCTATCGTGCAGACATCGGGCGGCAAAGTAACGGTGAAGGATCTCTGCTGGGAAACGACAGCCGGCATACAGATGAGCGGGTTACTGTTTGTTCCGGATGGCGTTTCTGCCGAAAACAAAGCGCCTGCGGTCATCGTCAGCCACGGTATGTTCAACAACCGTGAAATGCAGGACTTGAATTTTGTCGAACTTTCCCGTCGCGGGTTTGTTGTCCTTTCAATGGACATGTATTCGCACGGTCACTCTGAGAGCGTCGCGAACATCGGCGGAATTTTGACCGGTATGTATGAAGCGGTCAAGATGGTCTCCACGCTGAGTTATGTTGACACGGCAAGAATCGGCATCACCGGACACTCGCTCGGTGGTATGTCGAGCAATGTAGCAATCGCCATTGATAACGCGATGCCGACACGCCTGATCGCAGCCGTGTTGCTCAATTGTTCGGATGCAACCTATGTCGACGAAGCTTCCGGCGCATATACCGACATTTACGGCAGCCGCGATGCAGGTATTGTTGCGGCGCAGTATGACGAGTTTTTCATGCGCCAGACTGACGCTAACGGAAACACGACTTCGCCGCGCGACTTTTTGAAAAACTCCAACGCTCAGTCGTTCCTATACTTTGGAACCGATCCTGCCGGAAAGGATCTGCGTGAACAGGGAAATGTTTACACCGAGACCATCGATGGCCAGGAAGCGATGCGTGTGATCTACAATCCGAACATCATTCACCCGTGGTCGCACTTCAGTCAACGGTCGACCGTAGCAACAATTGAGTTCTTCGATCAGGCTTTGGGCGCACCGAACCCAATTGCAGCAACCAATCAGGTCTGGCAGTGGAAAGTTGCATTTAACCTGCTCGGACTTATCGGCTTTGCGATGTTCGTCGTGAACTTTGCAAACCTTATGTCGTTCACACCGTTCTTCTCCTCCCTGCGCAGGAAAGAGCCGGTCGTCGCGGCAGAGTTTGCAAAGGGTGGAAAGCTCTGGTTCTGGGGCAGTCTCGTGCTCGCAGCAGCGTTTGGAGCGCTTACGTATCTGCCAATTCTGAACAACGTCGGTTCCTTTACCATGGCTAAAACTCCGTGGGCGCAAAGCTCTCCGTGGGGCATCGGGTGCTGGGCTGCGATTACCGGCGTATTCGCAATTCTCTTGATGCTTGCAAGTTACTATCTGCATTTGAAGAAGAATGGGATTTCGGCGGAATCCAGAGGGATCCGGATGAGTTGGGGCGCATGGGGCAAGACGCTGCTGCTTGCCGCAATCGTCGTCGCTGTTTCCTATTCCTGCGTGTTTTTTGCGGATTACTTCTTCAAAGTGGATTTCCGTATTTGGGTTCTTGCCGTCAAGGCTTTCGATGCAAACAATCTTTATACCGCGGTGTTCCCGTATCTGCCGCTGTTCTTGATCTACTATGTTGCATCTTCCGTTGCGACAAACGCATTCAACTTCAATACACTCGGTGCGAAAAACGGAAAAGGCAACTGGATCAATACGGCAGTACTTGCTGCGTTTAGTGCGATTCCGCCGATCCTGTTGCTTGTGATTCAATATGCAACATTCCGCAGCACGGGGTATATGGCGTTTGAAAACGGCCATATGCAGATTGTATGGCTCTTCCCGGTGGTCGTCTATCTGCCGGTCTCGGTTATCTTGTCGCGCAAGATTTATCG
>QKAN01000138.1 GCA_003246365.1 Clostridia bacterium | reverse complement strand
TAGAGCTAATAAAAACAAAGTATTAATTTCAAATTCTAGGATTACGGTTTTTAATGAAGCTGGTAAGCGCGGTAGAGATATGTTTATCGCGCTTGAGCACAAGGAACTTAAAATTTATATTTTGAATACTGATATGTTAAATGAACTTGAGAGAGCCAAAATACTTTATAATCATCTTTTTTTCTCAGATATTCCGGAAGAGCATTTTAAGTATATTAAACAAAACAAGCGTTATTTATCAATTTTGAGACATAAAAATTATATTCCTCGTTTGTGCGAGTATATAGTTTTACCGAGCTTTTATAACGGTACAACCCCTGCAGAGTACTACTTAAAAGTTGAAGAGATATTTGATAACCCTGAAGCTATTTGGGAAACAGAGTTTGATGAACGCATACAAGTAGCTGATAGGATACTTTTAACAACTTTATTTTCTTTGACTGATAACCTTGTTGATTACGAAATACTTGAGCAATGCTTTACTCAACGGATATTAAAAAATTCAAACATTGATAAGACAATCAATAATTATGAAACGTCACTACAACGTCTTAATGGTTCAATGTTGCGTATAGTGTCCAATAGTGGAATAAAGCAAATTGGAGTGATGAATCCTTCCGTGAATGACTTCTTAAAAAATAAAGTTTATAAAAATTCTGCTGACCGAGAGGACATCATCTCTAATATAAGGACAATAGATCAAGCAATAAGAATTTTGGGTGACAATGCAGACGCATTTTTCCTAGAAAAAGTGATGGATTGTTCCATCAGAAACTTTAATCTTGACACAGTTTTAGAAAGAGCAGATACGATTATATATAATATATGCCTTCATGATATCCAAAAAAACGAGTATCAAAAAGTAATTGAAAATTATCTGAAGAATCCTAGAAGCCTTAATGTTAAGAACCATTATAAATTATCTCGTGGTTTTGTGTATAAAAAATTGTTGGAAAGTCCACTTGTAGATTATTATAGTACATTAGAAGTTTTTAACGAAGCAGTAATAGAAGCCACTTTTAATTTTCTCGAGTTGGACGACGCAGTCGAAATTGCTTGCATACTTTATAATGCCTTTAATAAAAAACTTAAAATTGATGCTCTTGAAACAGTTACCGATCTGATAGCAGAAGGTATAATAGAGACGATAGATAACTACTATTTTTCAGTAAGTGTCTCAGATGAAGCGGAAGCTTTTGATGTACAAGGTATCATCTCGGATAACACAGAATATGGCGAAGAAGGTCCGGAGATCGATATCGAAGAGGCCGCGAGCGAACTCGAATCTGCAATCAAAGATGAATTGTATGATAGAGTTAGTGACCTCTTGCAAAAACTACCAATAATTATTAACAATAAGATTAAATTTAACGGTGATTTCGAACTTGAGAGTGGTGAGGCGCAGAATGTTATTGAGGGTTACCTTGAACCAGATGTAGATGATTATAATGATTATAAAAGCAATCGTGATTTCAAACAAGAAGATAGTGAAGTAGATCGGATATTCAAGGTATAATTACTTTGTTGCACTCGATCTTCCCCAACCGTAATAAAGTCACCGACTATCGATCACATTTTATCGTATTCTGTTCCCAAACAAGAGAGGCGACAAATCCTATGGAACAGAACGTGAATCAAACGCAACCGAAACAGAAGAAGTGGAAACATTATCTGCCGATGATGATTTTAGCCGTAGTTGGCTTAATTGGCGGCTTTTTGTATTATTACTTCGTCGGCTGCGCGAGCGGCGCATGCCCCATCACGTCCAATCCATACATCTCGACTCTTTACGGCGGCGTAATTGGTGTGCTGCTGGGTTATATCGTTACCCCGGGAAAGAAAAAGGAGGAACAGGGCAAATGAAAAAAGTTGTTATTATCGGCGGCGTAGCGGGTGGAGCTAGCTGCGCGGCAAGGCTCCGCAGGTTGGATGAAACCGCGGAGATCGTGCTGCTCGAGCGCGGCGAGTATATCTCCTACGCAAACTGCGGACTTCCCTATCACGTTGGCGACGTGATCAAGACCCGGCAATCTCTGCTGCTGCAGACGCCGGAAGCAATGCAAAAGAAATTTGGCGTGGATGTGCGCGTGCAAAACGAAGTGCTCTCCATCGACCGCGAAAAGAAAACCGTGCTCGTCAAGCGTGTCGCGACGGGCGAAACCTATACCGAACCGTATGACGTTCTGGTTGTTTCCACCGGCTCGTCCCCGCTCCGGCCTCCGATTCCCGGCATCGAATCTTCGCGCGTACAGACGCTCTGGACCGTGCCGGACACGGACCGCATCCGTGCGCTTGTGCGCGATCAGGGCGTGAAATCCGCGGCGGTCATCGGCGGCGGCTTCATCGGCCTCGAAATGGCGGAAAACCTGAAGCATGCGGGACTCGATGTGAGCCTGATTGAAGCGCTCGACCAGGTCATGTCCCCGATCGACTTTGAAATGGCGCAGATGCTGCACGAAACGCTCGTGCAAAACGGCGTTGAGTTGCACCTCGGCGACGGCGTGGAATCCTTCAACGACGTTGTCGGCGGCGTGGATATCAAGCTCAAGAGCGGCAAAACCGTCTCTGCCGAACTCGTCATCCTCTCCATCGGCGTGCGCCCGAACGGCCAGCTCGCCAAAGAAGCGGGTCTTACCATGAACGCCCGCGGCGGCATCGTCGTCAACGACCATATGCTTTCGTCCGATCCTTCCATCTATGCCGTTGGCGACGTGGTTGAGATTCAGGACTACATCAGCAAAGACCAGACCATGATCCCGCTTGCCGGTCCCGCGAACAAACAGGGCCGCATCGCGGCGGATAACATTGCCGGACTCGACGCTGCCTATACCGGCACGCAGGGTTCCTCGATTGCAAAGGTGTTCGACCTCACGGTTGCCAGCACCGGCGAAAACGAAAAGACGCTCGTTAAGCGCGGTCTCGTGAAGGGGAAGGACTTTGAATCCATTATCATCACGCAGAACAACCACGCGAGCTATTATCCCGGCGCGGTGCCGATGACGCTCAAGCTGCTCTTTAGCAAGGACGGCAAGAAGATCTTCGGCGCGCAAATCGTGGGTCGCGACGGTGTGGACAAACGCATCGACGCAATCGGCGTTGCAACCCGCCTCGGCGCTTCCGTCACCGATCTGAAAAACCTCGAATTTGCGTATGCGCCGCCGTACTCCTCGGCAAAAGACCCGGTCAACATGTTGGGCTTCGTCGCGGAAAACGTGCTTGGCGGTGTTGTGAAATTCTCCTCCTGGAACGTCGGCGAAACGAACAAGGACGCGGTACTGCTCGACGTGCGCGAGGACGCGGAACTGTTGGCTTATGCTCTGCCGGGCGCAAAGCATATCCCGCTGGGTCAGCTCAGAAGCCGCATTGGCGAGCTCGACCCGAACAAAGAGATCATCACGTTCTGTGCCATCGGCGTGCGTTCCTATAACGCGGCGCGCATCCTGAGCCAGCATGGGTTTACCAACGTTTCGGTTTATCCCGCCGGCACCCGTTTCTATCAATCGACGCATTACGAGGAGGTTAACCCCATGCCATACACGAAGAACGAACCCGTCCATGACAGCGGTGCCGCAGAAACAGCCAATGTTCCGGTCGCCGCCATGCGCATCGACTGCAGCGGTATGCAGTGCCCCGGCCCGATCATGAAGGTCTTTGAGACCATGAAAGAAATGAAGGACGGCCAGGTCATGGAAGTCTCCGCCAGCGATCCGGGGTTCGCGCGTGATATCGTCGCGTGGGCGCGCCGCACAGGCAACACCCTCTTAAGCAACGAACGGGTCGGAAACGACTATGTTGCGCTGGTGAAAAAAGGCACGGGTGCGGTTTTAACGCAGAAGATTCCGCAGTCTCCGACGGGCGACGGCAAGACCATCATCGTGTTCTCCGGCGATCTCGACCGCGTACTTGCGAGCTTTATCATCGCAAACGGCGCGGCGGCAATGGGACGCCCGGTTACCATGTTCTTCACCTTCTGGGGCCTCAACGTTCTGCGTAAGGGCAGCAAGATCAAGGTGAAGAAGAGCTTCATCGAGGCGATGTTCGGCGGCATGATGCCGCGCGGCACCGGCAAGCTTACGCTCAGCAAGCTGAACATGGCGGGCATGGGCACGGCTATGATGAAGATGGTCATGAAGAAGAAGAACGTGGATTCCCTCGAAACCCTGATTGCCAAGGCTATGAAGGCCGGCGTCAAGATCGTCGCCTGCACAATGAGCATGGACATCATGGGCATCAAGGAAGAAGAGCTCATCGACGGTGTCGAACTCGGCGGCGTTGGCGCCTACCTGGGCGACGCGGAAGAGAGCAACGTCAACCTCTTCATCTAAAAGAGCGAAACCAAACAACAAACGCGCAGGATGCGCCGCTATATGCGGCGCATCCTTTTCTGTCTATATCCAGCAGATAAACAACACATACAATTGAGTTTCACAGGAAAGCATCGTATAATATTTCTAGTAAGCAACGGCGGGAGGGAAAAATGATGAAAAATGAATTGATGATTGAAATCGAGAATCAACTCGCAACTTTGGGAATTTCTCCTGAAAAGGGAAACAAGACCGACCTGAGTATCGAAACGGAACTGCTCGATGCCAGTTTTTCCACCGGCAAGAAAAAAATCCGTTACGAGGCGATGATTTTACTTGACGAATCCGCAAACACCGTCAAAATGTATGAAAAAACGACGGAGATCAGCGTCGGCGTATCTTTTGGGATGAGTGGCGAATCGTCGTTTCAAAGCGGAAAGACACTCTTTCGAAAGGTGAAGAGCATCCAATACGGACCGGAAGGAAAGGTGTTTGAGTACAACTTTGATATCGGCGCAATTTCCAAAGCGGTTAAGTCCGCCGCGCAGACGCAAGGCTGGTCGTTTAAAACCGTTATCATGAAGAAAAACGCCATGTATCGCTGAAATTCCGGTCAAAACGAAAAAACATATTGCATGCTGATCGCCTGCGCGTTACAATGTAACAGCTGAGGATTCCGCCTTGCTGCGGGCTGTAGCGGAGCGTAGATTGAACCGCCCAAAGGAGAGATTCCGGGGGCGGTTTTGCATTTAATCGGGACGGATTTCTGCAAACCTGCGGATAAAACCCATGCTATTCACGCATCAGACCGATGTGGTATAATCCCAACATCAACAACACGGAGGAACGCAAAATGGCAGACGTCGTTTGGAAAGACCGCAAGCGCATTATCTTTGGCTTGCCCTGGACGTTTACGCGATATTCCCTGACAGAAGAAAAGCTGGTGGTCGATACGGGTTTTATCAGCCGCAAGGAAGACGAAATCCGGCTTTATCGAATCCTTGATATCACCTTGCTCCGTCCGCTGAGCCAGCGCATTTGGGGCCTTGGCAGCATTCGCCTCAACACGGCGGATAAATCCTCTCCCGAGCTGACCATCAAGCGAATCAAAGACGCGAAGAAAATCAAAGAAATGCTTTCGGACATGGTCGAGCATGAGCGGGATGAAAAACGCATCGCCGCACGTGAATTCATGGGCTATGACGATATGGACGACATGGACCACGTCAACTAAGTAAAAAAGATCCAATAAAATGGATAAACGCAACAGCGCGTTTATCCATTTTTTATATCGCATAATTGATAGTTCAACATCGTGTTATAAAACAGACACGGATTGGGTTAATAGTTTGAATAATGCGTTGAACCTGTTATAATGAGAAAATATATACAATATACGATCATTGACATATCGTATCGGAAGGGAGTTTCGGGATGGAATTTAACTCTAACAGCGGCTTTATGTATATCATCGTTGCAATCGTGATTACATTTGTATTGCTGCAATCGGTCGTCTTTTTTATTAAGGCCTGGAAACGGGGAAAAGAGCTGGGGATGGATACGAAAGCGCTTCGTAAAACCGTCGGCTCCTCCGCTCTCTTTACAATCGCTCCGGCGTTTGCAATTTTGCTTGGGGTCATCGCGCTGAGCAACGCGCTCGGATTTCCGCTGCCCTGGCTCAGGCTCTCCGTCATCGGTTCGCTGACGTATGAGGCAACGGCGGCTGCCGCCGCGGCGAGCGCGGTCGGCGCAAGTTTATCGGAGCATATTACCGATCCTAAGATTTTTACGACGATCGCTTGGGTTATGGCGCTCGGTATCGTGCCGGGACTGCTGCTTGTTCCGATTCTCGGCAAAAAAATTGAAAACGGCATCAGCAATATCAAGAGCAAGGATTCCAAATGGGGACAGATTTTTCTTTCCGGTCTCTTTCTTGGTATGATTTCCGCGTTTCTCGGGCTCGTGTTCGCGCATGTGCACGAAGGGCTGACAGGTTGGATTCCGGTGTTTGTCATGTTCTCCAGCGCAATTCTGATGCTCATCTGCGGGCTGATTCGTAAGGTGCTCAAAGCAAAATGGTTTGAAGATTATGCGCTGCCGATCAGCTTGCTTGGCGGCATGGCGCTGAGTATTCCGATTACTACGCTTGTGCAGAACATCTTAGGATAAGGAGGGACGAAACCATGAAAAAAGAGAGAAGTTATCGCGACAGCGTACACTTTGTCGGTAGAATCTGGATCCTCAGCGCGCTTGCGATGCTGCTTGCGATTCCGGTAGTCATCAGTATTTATTATAACGCATGGCCGCCCGTCGGCGGAATTCTCAAGGGAATGCTCAGTATCGTCCCGATTTTCTGGACGGTCGGCGTAATTGAAGTATTCACCTATGTTCCGATGCTCGGAACGGGCGGTTCCTACCTCGGTTTCGTAACGGGAAATCTGGCGAACTTGAAAGTTCCCTGCGCGTTGAATTCCATGAACCGCGCGGGCGTGGAACCCGGAACGGAAGAAGGCGAAGTCATTTCAACCTTGGCGATTGCAACCAGTTCCATCGTCACCACGGTGATCATCGCGCTAGGCGTGCTGCTGCTGTCCCAGATCGAACCAGTCCTCAAGAGCGAGACGCTTCAACCGGCGTTTGCGAACATTCTGCCTGCGCTGTTCGGCGCGCTCGGCGTCGTGTTTATTTCCAGAAACTGGAAAATCGCTGTTGCGCCGCTGCTCGTTATGATTGCGCTGTTCCTGCTGATTCCGTCGCTTTCCAGCGCGGTTGGTATTCTGGTTCCGGTCGGTGCGCTAATCGCAATCGGCGTGGCGCGCATTCTTTACAAAAAGAACGTTCTGTAACCATCTGCCATATAAAATTTGCCCGCAGAAGCGGGAAATCGGTAGTATACTGAATGCAATAAGATTGCTTCCCAATTCGGAAGCGGAGATGGGAGGAAGAATTCATGACCTATTTCTGGCTGGCGCTTGCCGCGCTGGTGGTCGCGTTTCTGGCGATTGTCGTCATACGCGCGCTGCGGTTTACGCCAAAGGCGAGTGCGCCGATAGCGGCGAGCGAAGCGGATGTGGACGAGCAGGCCGCGGTCGATCACTTGGCGGAGATGATACGCTGCAAAACGGTTTCCTATTATGAGGACGAGCGGATCGACAAAGCGGAGTTTGCCAAATTTCGCGCACTCCTGAAAACGCTGTATCCGACGGTGTTTTCGCGTTGCTCTTACGAAGAGATCGGGCCTTCCGGCATTCTCTTTTCGCTAAAGGGAAAAAGCGCGGAAAAGCCCGCTGTGTTCATGTCGCATTACGATGTGGTTCCCGTAAACGAACAGCAGTGGTCGAAACCCGCGTTTGAGGGCATCGTGGAAGACGGCGTCCTCTGGGGACGCGGCACACTGGACACCAAGTGCACCTTGCTCGGTACACTGGAAGCGGCGGAGCAGCTCCTAAAGGGCGGATTCACGCCGGAAAACGATATGTATTTCGCATTCGGTGGAGACGAGGAAGTTGCCGGCAAATCGCAGCCTGTCATCGTGGAAACGCTGCGCTCCCGCGGCGTTGTTCCGGCAATTGTTGTGGACGAGGGCGGCGCGGTGGTTGAGGGAATTTTTCCCGGTGTCAAGCAACCCTGCGCGTTGATCGGTATTGCGGAAAAAGGTTTGATGGACGCGCAGTTCGTCATCGAAGGCGCGGGCGGACACGCCTCTGCGCCGCCGCCGCACACCGGAATCGGCAGACTTGCCCGCGCGGTAACGCGCATTGAAGGGCAGCCGTTCCCGCGCGTATTGACCAAACCCGTTGCGGAAATGTTCGATACGCTTGGCCGCAAATCTTCGTTTGTCTACAAGCTTATCTTTGCCAACCTCTGGTGCTTTATGCCGCTGCTGGATGCGATGTGCAAAAAATCCGGCGGAGAGCTGAACGCCATGATGCGCACCACATGCGCGTTTACCATGGCGGAGGGCAGCAAGGCGAGCAACGTGCTTCCGCCGCGGGCGAGCATGGTAGCCAACCTCCGTATCATTAGCGGAAGCACCCGCGAAGAAACGTTGCAGGGATTGAAAAACAGGATCGACGATCCCGGAATTCAGGCGAGCATTATGCACGGCACGGACCCGAGCAAAATTTCCGAAACAACCGGATACGGCTGGGAAAAGCTCACGACAGCAATTGCCCAGACATGGCCGAACACGGAGATTTCTCCGTATCTCATGTTTGCGGCGTCGGATTCGCGGCATTATTGCGCAATTTCGGATAACGTATACCGCTTTTCCGCAATGGAGCTTTCCAAAGAGGACCGCGCCGGAATTCACGGCAACGACGAGCGGATTGCGACGGAGAAGATCGTACGCACGGTGCAGTTCTATCTGCGCCTGATGAGAAGCTTGTAAAAAACAAGTATGAAAACAATCTCCGATTGATCACTTAGGAGCCGTGCGGTAAAGCAAACGGCTCCTTTGCTGTAATTTGACTTAAAAATGTCATAACTGATAACTTGACACTGATTCGATGTGTCTTTATTCTAGAAATGGTTGTCAAATAAAGTTGTAATTGAAATAGCAAAGCGTATTTTTCTTTGGTCAACTGACCGATAGAAATTCATCTTAGATTTACAAGCATTTTCCTCTTCGATCGATTTAGCGGGATAGAAGGGATCATACATGAAAGAACTTTTCACCTATTTGAAAAAGGGCGACTGGAACGCGCTGTTCGTTGCGCCGACAAAGAATTTTCTATTGCAGGCGTTTCGATATGTATTTGTGGGCGGAATCGCGTTTGTTGCGGACTGGGGAACGCTCGCGATTTTGATGCTACTTGGAGTACATTTTCTGATCGCGACGACAATTGCTTTTCTGGTCGGTCTCACCGTCAACTATTTTTTGTCAAAAGCGTTTGTGTTTCGCGCGGAACAGGCGTCTACCGGAGCCGCGGGCGAGTTTCTCGTTTACGCGCTGATCGGGGCGGCTGGTCTTGTGATTACGGCCGGACTGATGTATTGCGCGGTTGAGCTGGTGCGCATGCATCCGCTCGTTGCGAAGTGCGTCATCGCCGTGATCGTTCTGGCGTGGAACTTTTTTATGCGGAAAATTCTGTTGTATCAGCGAAAGGAACAAGAATGAAAACTGTTGTCATCATCGGCGCCGGCCCTGCCGGCCTTACAACCGCCTATGAACTGCTCGCTTCCGGACAGGAGATGGATGTTCGCATTCTGGAGGCGACAAATCAAATCGGCGGCATTTCGCAGACGGTGCGCCATGAAGGAAACCGCATGGACATCGGTGGACACCGGTTTTTCTCGAAATCCGAACAAGTGATGGATTGGTGGCTTAAGATGATGCCCGCGCAGGGCGCGCCCACGATGGACGATGCGGCGCTTGGCAGAAGCAGCACGCTGGTTTCCGGCGGACCGGACCCGGAACAGACCGACCGCGTCATGCTGGTGCGTAATCGCGTTTCGAGAATTTATTACAACGGAAAATTTTTCGATTATCCGATCAGCATGAAGATGCAAACGTTTCAGAACATGGGGCTGGCAACCACGATTCGCGCGGGATTCAGCTATCTGTATTCAACGGTGCGTAAACTGCCGGAAACATCGCTGGAGAATTTTTACATCAACCGATTTGGCCGCGTGCTCTACTCCATGTTTTTTGAAGGATATACCGAAAAAGTCTGGGGCAGACACCCGCGCGATATTTCGCCGGAATGGGGTTCCCAGCGCGTCAAGGGGCTCTCTATCCTTGCGGTGCTGAAAGACATGCTCTCCAAAATTTTCCGCTCGCCGGAATGGCGCGCGGCGCACAAGGAAACATCGCTCATCGAGTCGTTTTATTATCCGAAGTTTGGCCCGGGGCAGCTCTGGGAACTGGTTGCCGACCGCGTGCGCGAAATGGGAGGAACGATCAGCATGCAAACCTCCGCGGTTGGCATCCGCACAAGCGGCGGACGGGTGACCGGCGTGGAGACCCTTTGCGACGGAAAACGCGAAACAATCGCTTGCGACGAGTGCGTTTCTTCTATGCCGATTCGCGACCTGGTCGCGAGCATGGAGCAGCCGCCGGAAACCGTTGCCCAAATTGCGCACGATCTGCCGTATCGCGATTTTGTTACGGTAGGTTTGCTGGTCAATGAACTCGCTCTGAAAAACGAAACGGAAATTCCCACGCTTGGCAACATTGTGCCGGATTGCTGGATCTATGTGCAGGACACGAGCGTGAAACTCGGACGCATCCAGATTTTCAACAACTGGTCGCCTTATATGGTACAATCTCCGGCGGATACGGTCTGGATCGGGTTGGAATACTTCTGCAACGAAGGCGACGATTTCTGGAACATGGAAGAAAAAGCCTGCATCGACTTCGCGGTACAGGAATTGATCCGAATCGGTGTGCTGGACGCAAGCCAGCCGATTTTGAGCGCGCACCGCGAACGGATATTAAAGGCGTATCCGGCTTATTTCGATAGTTACGATCAGCTTGATACGGTGATAGAATACCTTGATGGATATGAAAACCTGTTCTGTGTCGGGCGCAATGGACAGCACCGGTACAACAACATGGATCACTCCATGCTGACCGGATTCGAAACGGCAAACAATATTCTCAAGCAGGATTACGACAAAAAGAATATCTGGAACGTCAACACCGAAGCGGAATATCACGAACAGAAGAAATAGTAAAACGCAATACAAATGCCTGCCGGATTGTCCGGCAGGCATTTTTTAGTTCAATCTATGGTCGATCAAAAAGTTAATCTATGCTTTTATACAAAAACGCAAGAAAGATTTCCCGAATTGCGTTAAATTGTTCTCCGATTGGTTTTGCCAGCGTCAGGTCGGCAATCATCTCTTCGAGCATTTGCAGCGAAACCCATTTTGCGTCCGCCGTTTCGCCGGGTTGCAGTTGAATCCGGGAAAGCGGAACGTCGCGCCGCAGCGCGTAGTGATCGACAAAGGAATTTCGCGCTTTTTGTGTGCCAAGCAGCGTCAACTCCGATTCTTCCGCGGCGATGCCGGTTTCTTCCAAAAGCTCTCTGACGGCAGCCTGCGAACTTGTTTCGCCGGCCAGAGCGGAGCCGCCGGTGTTTTCCCATGTGTCGGGATAGCTTTCCTTTTGCGAATCGCGCAGCGTCAGCAGAATGTTTCCGTTGGAATCGACTGTCCAGATGGAGACGACCGTATGGAACTCTTCCGGTTCAATCGGGGTTCCCCGCGCGCGCGTTCGCCCCAGCGGGCGGCGTTCGCCGTCGAACAAATCCCAAAATTCCATGCCGTCCTCCATTCGCGCAAAAGTTTAAAAGCAAGATTACATAAACAGTACAAGCCCGATCGGGATGAAGATTGCAAGGATGAAATCCATCACTTTGATCTTCGTCACTTTCAGCAGATTCAGACCGATGGCAAGAATCAGCAGAGAACCGACGCAGGTCATTTCGGCGATGGCTGCATCGCTGAGCACGGGCGCAAGGAACTGCGCAAGCAGCGTGATCGCGCCCTGATAAAGAAACAGCGGAATCGCGGAGAGCAAAACGCCCGCGCCGAGTGTGCTCGCGAAGATGATCGCACTCACACCGTCGAGAATGCTCTTGGTAAACAGCACTTCGTGATTGCCGGTGAGTCCGCTGTTGAGCGAACCGACCACTGCCATTGCGCCGACGCAGTATAACAGCGTTGCTGCAATAAATCCTTCGCCAAGCCGGGAAACGCCCGTTTCGCTTCGGGTGAAGCGTTGTTCCATGTTGCAGACAAATCGATTAAAGCGACCGTCAAAATCGAGCGCCATGCCGATTGCGCCGCCTACCACAACGGATATGGTTGAAATGAGCACGTTTTCCCCTTTCAACATACCGCTGATGGCGATATAGATGACCACAAGGCCAAGACCTTGCATGATTCCGGTTGACACGCGCTCAGGGATTCCTTTTTTCAGAAGTAATCCGAGAGTACCGCCGACGATAATCGCTGCGGCGTTGACGATGGTTCCGAGCATGGCTGGAGAAGTCCTTCCTTGTATGCGCTTCG
>QKAN01000136.1 GCA_003246365.1 Clostridia bacterium | reverse complement strand
CGCTTGTTCCAATTGCGGTTGCGCTTGCGTATTCTCTTGGCTGGGACGCGCTTGTTGGTCTCGGCATGAGCTTGCTTGCAGTCGGGTTTGGCTTTAGCACAGGCGTTTGCAACCCGTTTACGGTTGGCGTCGCGCAGGAGCTTGTCGGGTTACCGATGTTTTCCGGTATTTGGATGCGTCTATTAACGTTTGTTTTGATCTATGGCCTTCTGATGGCGTTTTTGATTCCTTATGCAAAACGGATTGAACGTAACCCGATGAAATCCATGATTTATGATCCTTCCATGATTGAACGTTGGGCGTCGCTTCGTCTGGACTTCGTTCCCGACAAAAAGAAGGACAGAGCTCTTGTATGGTTTGCTATTATTCTGGGAGCAGGAATCGTACTGATTTTGAGTTCCAGCATCGTAACGTTTTTACAGGATATTATCATGCCGCTGATCGCGCTGATCTTCCTGCTTGCCGGTACGATCTCGTCGTTCGCTTCCGGTATGACAGTGCGCGATTATTTGAGATCATTCGGCAAGGGTATGGTCAATATTTTACCGGCAGTATTGCTGATTCTTATGGCGAACTCAATTCGATATACGATGCTTGAGTCGAAAATTCTCGACACGATTTTGTTCAATACAGTTCAACTGACGCAAAATGCCAGCAGCGGCGCGGTCGTCTTGCTCATCTATTTACTGGCTCTCGTAATGGAACTGTTTATCTCCAGCGGTTCGGCAAAGGCGTTTCTGCTGATGCCGCTGATTGCGCCGATTTCGGATCTGTCCGGAATTTCCCGGCAGATTTCGGTTCTGGCATATGCGTTTGGCGACGGGTTTTCAAACGTTTTTTATCCGACCAATCCGGTGTTGCTTATTTCACTGGGAATCGTTGGAATTGGATATGGCAAGTGGTTTAAATGGAGCGCGAAAATTCAAATAGCCGTACTCGCGCTTACTTGCGGCCTGCTTTTGTTTGCAAATGCAGTCGGATATCATTAATAGAAATTGGTTTCGATCATTGGGAGAAACGGGCAAGGGGTAATCTGGGAAGAATGGTCCAATATTTAACGGAAGAACTGGAACCGGCGGAGTTGCTGCCGGTCGGCACTGTGCTGCACCGGCGTTATAACATCGGCGGCGTACTGGGACGCGGAACATATGGCATTACGTATTTCGGACACGACGAAAAAACAGGCACGCAAATTGTCATAAAGGAATATTTTCCATATGCGCTGTCTGAGCGCGCTGGACAAGGGTTTGCACTTTCACCAAAGAACAAAGCATGCGGCGCATTGTTTTTTCTTGGCTCGGAAATGTTTTATCGCCAGCATCTGGCGTTGACGGATGTGAAGGGCAGCGACAATCTGGTAACGGTATATACCGCGTTTTTTGAAAACGGAACATCGTATGCCGTAATGGAGCGGCTGGAAGGCATAACGCTAGAACGTTATTTACAATTGCGGCGCAGGAGACTGTATCCGGAAGAAGCGATGTACATTGCCGCTTCGCTTGCGGATGCTTTGCTTGTTGTACACAGCTTAAATTCGCTGCATTACGATGTAAATGCGCGTTCAATCTTTCTTTGCACGGATGGTTCGGTTAAACTAATCGATTTCGGTGCGGCAAAAGCCGGACTTCGAGCGCGGCATGCGGTTGACGACACGGAACCATGGGTTGATCTGGCTGCTGTTGCGCGAACGCTTTATGAGGCGATGTCTGGGATGGCGGTGTTTGGAGATGGTATCCAACCGAACGCAAGTGTTCCGCCGCAGATGTATCAGCTTTTCTGGCAGATCATCGACGCGGAGGGATATCGCAGAATCTCCTCAGTGTTTGACTATCGTCATGCGCTGGCATGCGTAGAAATCGGCGCTATCTGTCCGGAAGTGACGCCGGAAGATGTGCTCAGCGAAATTCCGCAGATAAGAAAACCGACGGCTGCGAACCGACCGCAAGTTTCCCAAGCGAAGCAGCAACCACAGGAAGAATCGCAAAGGCGAACGTTGCTGGATCGCGCGCTGGATGCAATGGAAGGCGCGGTAACAACCGAAAAATTGCCGGATGATGTTGCACAAAAAGAGCAGCGCATTAAGCGCAAAGTTGGCATTATATATGCCGGCGTTGTCGCAGTTGCGTTAATTCTTGCGCTGATTTTGCGAGGATTAATCCATTAAAAAATCCCCGCTGGAAAGCGGGGAATAATGAGAGCGGGTTGCTTAGGCAGCCTGCTCTTTTTTATGTCCAAGATTGCCCCAGAACCGGAAGGTAAGTGGCCAAACTGCACCGCCGACAACAACCATCAGGAAATAACGAACTAGGTTTCCCGTGTTATGCCCGCCGAAGAGAGCGAGAAGGGGCTCTTTCAGAAGCATACGAATTGCAATAACGATTACAAGCCCCAATACAACTTTTAATATCTGTGCCCACCAAACTGCTTTTTCTGAAAAACGGATATACTTCGGTTCAACCCAAAGAACCAATGTTAACCCCAAAGCACAACCGACCATTTTATAGGAAGATTCCGCGCAATCCAAGGAAAACTGTATGATTGCATTTGATGGCATAGGCACCAGCTCAATGAATAAAATGAGTGCAGCTCCGCAGGCGAGCATAACGCCAATTAACGGAATGAACCACTTCGAATTGTTCCAGGCGCGATAGAACAACGGATAAGCAATTAACACTAGAAGAAGCGCGACGCCAAGCGAAGTAATCACATCGGCGGGCGTATGTACGCCGAGGTACATTCGTGAAAATGCAACAAGCAATGTGATGGCAACACATACGATTCGAATCCAAAGCTCACCGCGTGCGCGCGCAATGCCAAGAAACAATCCGGCGGCGTTTTGCGTGTGTCCGCTCGGAAAAGAATATCCAGTTGCCGCAGAACGTGCGCTTTCTACAATTGTAAAATTTGGATCGAGAACCCAGGGACGGGGTACAAGGAATATAAGCTTCAGGAAGGAATTGATGATATTGCCGAAAAAACTGATATATAAAAGGAAATATCCGGTTTTTTTATTGATGCACCAGAAGAATGCCATGGCAATGATCATAAACAGTGTTTCTTCACCAAAGTATGTGAAATACTGAAACACATGATCAAAAAACGGAGTACGTAATCCCTCTAGCAACCTTAAAAAGTTCATTCCGTTTACCTCCTCAACTCGATATAAATTGAAATTATCATATCATGTTTACAGAACATCCGAAAAGAGAATAAAACAGCGCTCTTAGCGGAGCGCCTGAAAAAACTTGGTTAAGATACTTTTGCATTCGTCTTCCAGAATACCACCCCATACTTCGACAGAGTGAAGAAAACAATGATCAGTCAAATCGATTTTTGATCCGCAGCATCCTGAAACATCGTCATACGCACCGTATACAAGCTGACCGAGTTTTGCGTTAATGCAGGCACCGGTGCACATCGCGCATGGTTCCATCGTGACGAAAAGCGTGCAATCGCTTAACCGGGTGCCAAACTGCTTCATTCCGGCTTGCAGACATAATATCTCTGCATGCGCGGTGGCGTCGGTCGTTGTTTCAACCAAATTATGAGCACGTGCGATGATTTCACCGTTTCGAACAAGTATTGCGCCAACAGGAACTTCACCGGTATCAGAAGCTATCTTTGCTTCAGCCAATGCCAGACGCATATATGATTCAAACTCATTTCGCGGAATCATGATCGTGACAGCACCTCGTCCGTATCAAAATCGTCATATACAACTCGTTTTAAAGTTAATCCATGAGGCGGGGCAGTTGCGCCCGCGTCGGATCGCAAGCCGCTTTCCAACGCCTGTTTCATTGCGTTTTCAGGCAATTTACCGGAACCGATTTCCAACATGGTGCCGACCAATATACGCACCATGTTGTATAAGAAACCGTTCGCACTAACCTCATAATAAAGATAATTTCCGTTTTTTGTCCACTCGGAGTGTGTAATCGTTCGAACCGTGTTTTCAAGCGTAGAGCCTGCGCTCATAAACGCGGAAAAATCATGCGTTCCGATTGCATCGGATGCAGCTGATTTCATTTTTGAAAAATCGATTGGGGTATGAATATGCAATGCTGTAAAACGCGTAAACACATCTGCATGCAATCCGGTTTGAATGGTATATCGATAGGTCTTGTTTTTCGCGGAAAAGCGGGAGTGGAAATCTTCCGGTGCTTCTTCGCTGTAAAGAACGCGGATATCGCGCGGAAGACGCATGTTGAGCGCAATTGCGAACTTGTCGGCGGGCATTCTTGCATATGTGTCGAAATGGGCTACTTGCGCGTTTGCGTGAACGCCGCTATCGGTACGTCCTGAACCATGAAGCTGCACTGTTTCTCCAGTAACCGCAAGAACCGCTTCGTTAAGGCGCTGCTGAACGGATATGCCGTTTTCCTGGACTTGCCAGCCGACATAATTCGTTCCATCATATTGCACAACGAGGCGAATACGGCGGCTCATAACGCTAACTGCTCCAACACGATGATGCCGGCAAGAACGAACAAAAGCAACAAAGTTGCAATTAGGTCTCGCATACGAAAATGCAGTTCGCGCATGCGCGTTCTGCCTTCGCCGCCGTGATAGCAGCGGCTTTCCATTGCCATTGCGAGTTCGTCCGCGCGGCGAAATGCCGACACAAACAGCGGAACGAGCACCGGAATCATGCTCTTAGCGCGTTGAAAGATATTGCCACTTTCAAAATCTGCGCCGCGCGCCATTTGCGCTTTTTGAATACGATCCGTTTCCTCGAGCAACGTTGGAATAAATCGAAGCGCAATCGTCATCATCATGGCAAGTTCGTGCGCAGGAAAATGTAGTTTCCTAAGGGGCGACATAAGCTTCTCTAAGCCGTCGGTCAACGCAATTGGAGAAGTAGTTAAGGTTAGAATGGAGGTTCCCGCAACGAGCAGGACGAGACGCAGCGTGATATAAACGGCTTGTTCTATGGCTTCCTGCGTCAGTCGAATAAATTTCCATTGCAACAGGACGGTTTCTCCGGTTGTAGCAAAGAGATTGATCACGAACATAAAAACCAACAACCATTTCATTGGCTTCAACGAAGAAAAGAAATAGGATGCCGGAACCTGCGCAAACGCAAAGATTGCGATCAAAAGCGCAACAGGGAGCAGAAACACGATTAGTGACTTTACGACGAATACTATAGCGATGTAAAGCACCATAAGTAAAATCTTTGTGCGCGGATCGAGACGATGAACCGCGCTGTCGCCCGGCAGATATTGCCCGAGAGATATATTAGCGGTCATGACGCCACCTCCCGATCAAATCGGCGGACAACTCGTCCATCCGATAATAATCCCGCTCAATGGCGATCCCGCGGTCCCGCAAGGCGCGCACCAACTGCGTTGCCTGCGGTAGATTCAATCCCATATTGATTAACTCGGCGCTGTGCGAGAATACGTCTTCCGGCGTACCGACCATATAGAGAGATCCTTTGTCGAGCACCGCAATACGGTCTGCAAACATCGCAACGTCGTCCATGGAATGCGAAACCATAACGATACCGGTGCCAAAATCTCGGCGAAGGGATTCAATTAAAGCCAATATCTCGCGGCGGCCGCGCGGATCAAGCCCGGCCATCGGTTCGTCCAGCACAAGATATTTCGGTTGAACTGCAAGAATACCGGCCAGCGCGGCGCGTCTTTTTTCGCCGCCGGAGAGTTCAAATGGCGATTTCTCGGAAAATTCATCTGGATCAAGCCCGACAAGCTTGAGCGAGTTTGCAACACGCGCGGGGATATCCGCTTCATCGACGCCCATGTTCTTTGGGCCAAAGGCGATATCCCGCGAAACTGTTTCTTCGAATAGTTGATACTCCGGATATTGAAACACCATGCCGACAAGAGAGCGAATTTGTTTGCGCAACTTTTTTTCGCGTGTATCCAATCCGTCGATCGTGACGCTTCCGGAAGTTGGCAGCAGCAACCCGTTTAAGTGCTGTATCATCGTGCTTTTGCCGGAACCGGTATGACCAATAATGCCGAGAAATTCTCCGTCGGAAATGGTTAACGATATATTAGACAACGCCGGATAAGCCAGCGCACTGCCCGGTAAATATGTATGGCTCAGTTGTTCAATTTGAATTGGCATTTTCTTATCCTTATCAATGCATCAGACGGACAATACCCGGCTGAGTTCATCCGCGAGATCATCGCATGTCATCGCTGTTTGATTGACGGGAATCCCCGCCGCCGTCAGTTCGTCTCGCAATTTTACGAATGCTGGAGATTCCAGCCGACTTTCTTCAAGCAGCTTTCTCTCGTTGAACACTTCTATTGGCGTACCTTCCATGACAAGGCGTCCTTCCGAAAGAACAAAAACGCGATCTGCGCCGAGCGCCTCCTCCATGAATTGCGTAATCATGACAGCCGTCATACCACGCTCTTTGTTGAGTTTCAATACGGTGGAAAGCACTTCTTCGCGTCCGCGCGGATCAAGCATTGCGGTTGCCTCGTCCAGAACCAAAACTTCAGGCTGCATGGCAAGAAGCCCCGCAATTGCGACGCGCTGTTTTTGTCCGCCGGAGAGCGCATGGCTTGCTTTTTCCGCATAGGATGTCATTTCAACATCCCGCAAAGCGGCATCGACGCGTTGGCGAATTTCGGCGGGGGGAATGCCAAGATTTTCCGGACCGAATCCCACATCTTCTTCTACGATGGTTGTGACGAGTTGATTGTCCGGATTTTGAAATACCATGCCAACGCGCTGACGAATGTTGAGCAGGTTTGATTCATCTCGCGTATCGATTCCGGCAACGGTGACAGTACCTTCTGCTGGAAGAAGAAGCGCGTTGAAGAGCTTGCAAAGCGTGCTCTTGCCGGAACCGTTATGACCGACGATAGCGACCACTTCGCCTTTCTGAATTGATAGGCTGATGTTCTTTAAAGCGGTCTTTTCTGCACCCGCATATTGAAACCCGACATTCACGAGTTTGATGATGGCGTTTTGAGGCATTCGTTCGCTCCTCAATCGATTAATTTTTGCATGCACGCATCCTTGTAGAGCGTGCGCCAGTTATGATAAAATGAAAACCCGAAACGACGGAATCGCCTGTACGATCCGGCTTTTAAGGCAATTCAGTATAGCAAATACAGCCGCATCTTACAAGGGCTTTGCGTGTGCGGGATGGCGTTCAATTGATGGACGCGAAGGAGCGAACAACGATGAAAACACTTTTAAAAAACGCAAAATGCATCGTAACGTGCGACGATAAGGATTCGATCCTGCGCAATGCAGATATTCTTTTGGAAGACGGTCTGATCAAAATGATCGGTTCCGTTCAATCGAGTGATGCGGACGAAATCGTTGATGCAAGCAAATGGTTGATCTATCCCGGCCTGATCAACACGCATCATCATCTGTATCAATATTTTACGCGAAATCTCAGACATGTGCAAAATCTGGAATTGTTCGACTGGCTTACGGCATTGTACGATATTTGGGCGCATCTCAACGAAGAAACGGTTCGTCTCAGTTCGCTCAGCGGTATGGGTGAATTGATGAAATATGGATGTACAACCTGTTTTGACCACCACTATGTTTTCCCAAACGGTTCAGGCGATTTGCTAGGTGCACAGTTTTCCGCGGCGGAAACGCTAGGCATGCGCATGGTAAGCTCTCGCGGCAGCATGAGCCTTTCCCGAAAAGACGGGGGACTTCCGCCGGATTCTGTGGTACAAACGACAGATGAAATATTAAAAGACAGCCGCACCGCAATTGAACAATATCACGATGCCTCTGATTTCTCCATGCGACAAGTTGTGCTTGCGCCTTGTTCACCCTTTTCAGTCACGGCTGATCTCATGAAAGAAAGCGCAGCGCTTGCGCGCAGCTATGGCGTACGGCTACACACACATCTATGCGAGACAAAAGATGAAGAACGGTTTACCGAAAGCACACGCGGCATGCGCCCGCTTGCCTATATGGAAAGCGTGGACTTTATCGGTTCAGATGTGTTTTATGCGCATGGTATCTATTTTAACGATGAAGAATTGAAATTGCTTGCAGACACTGGAACCGGTGTTGCACACTGCCCGTGCTCAAACATGAAATTAAGTTCCGGCGTTGCGCGTATTCCAGAGATGCTAAAGCTGGATGTTCCGGTCGGACTGGCTGTGGACGGAAGCGCGAGCAACGACGCAAGCAACCTGTTGCAGGAAATCCGCGCAGCATACTTGATGCACCGGCTTCGTTACGGCGCAAATGCGCCGAGCGGGTACGAATTGCTGAAGATGGCGACGCGCGGTGGCGCGCGGATTCTTGGGCGGAAAAAACTCGGCCAAATTGCAGAAGGATGCGCCGCAGATTTGTTTGCAATTCGCTATGACAGATTAGAAATGTCCGGCGCGGAACGGGATGAAGCAAATCTGTTTGGTACGGTTGGCTATAACCGTCCTGCCGATGCCGTGTGGGTGGCGGGGAAGATGACGGTTCGTGACGGCGAATTACTCACGATTAATGAAGAGAAAACCGCTACGGAAAGCCGCGCGGAAATCGATCGCCTTCTTACCGCAGCAAACGCAAATTAAGGGAGAGAAAATACTTGGAAAAGATAAACACAACAAAGAAGATGGCGGCGCGAGATCTCGCGCGCGGCGCAATTATCGCGGCGGTGTACGCGCTACTGACGATTTTTCTCGCGCCGATTTCATCCGGACTGATACAATGCCGCGTTTCGGAGGCGATGAGCGTATTGCCCTATTTTACGTTTTCTGCGGTACCGGGACTTTTTGTGGGATGTGCGCTTGCGAACTTGCTGATGGGGGCGTCTGCATATGATGTCGTTTTCGGAAGTCTGGCAACGTTGCTTGCGGCTTATATCACATACTTGATGCGAAATCGTGTTTCGAAATATCTTGCTCCGCTGCCGTCTGTAGTGGTCAATGCACTCGTCGTCGGCGCCTTGCTGACCTATGTCTATGGCGTAGGTGTTAGCTACTGGGTTGCGGCGGGATATGTTGCAATCGGTCAGGCTATTGCGTGTTTTGGGATTGGTTTACCGCTCATGAAGCTGTTGGAGCGTTTTCGCGACAAATTGTTCGGCGCATCGTAAGCACAAGATTTGATCAATTTAAAAAAAGCGGAAGGTAACTTCCGCTTTTTTGCTAGTCTTGGATTGCAATTATTGAGGATTGATCTTCGTCCTGTTCTGACGATTCTTTGTGAAAGTGTTGATATACCGACTCCGCCGTACGCGAATCGACAAGTGGAACGGCAATCAGCTCTTCCAACGAGGCCGCTTTGATTGCGTCTATGGTCATAAACGCGTCGAACAATGCGCGTTTGCGCTTGTCGCCGACGCCTGGGATGCTGTCCAGAACGGAGTAGAGCGCGTTACGGTTATGTACGTTTCGATGGTAGCTGATCGCGAATCGATGCGCTTCATCCCGCAACCGTTCAATTAAATGTTGCGGCGCGGAGTTGCGCGGCAGCTGGATCGGCATCGGTTCACCGGGAATATAGATTGTTTCGCTGAGCTCGGCGAGACCGACGGTAGGGATAAAATCAAGCGAAAATTCTTCCAACACTTCCAGCGCAACCTGAAGTTGGGCGGGTCCGCCGTCCATCACCAGTAAATCCGGCACAGGCAGAAATCCCGCGTCATTGTCGCAAGCTTTTTGGAACCGTCTCGTCAACGCTTCCCGCATCGCGATTAAATCGTTGCCGCCTGCATCGGCGCGGATGCGAAATCTGCGATACGCGCTTTTGTCCGGCTGTCCGTCCGTAAACACAACCATAGATGAAACGGTATCGCGTCCCTGAATATGCGAGTTATCGAAACATTCGATGCGTGTCGGCACCGTTTCTAAACCAAGAATGGCGCTCAGTTGCGACAGCGCGCCTTCTCCTCGTTCCCAAGCGCGTTTTTGAAGCGACGCGTCTTTTTCCAACACGTCGAGACAATTCCGATATGCCATCTCGGTCAACTTGCGTTTTTCGCCGCGCTGCGGGCGGTGCACTTCCACCTTGCGTTTTGCTAGACCGGTCAGCCAACCGGAAATGGTTTCCATATCGGTGGCATCCTGATAAAGCAAAACTTCGGGAACAAACGCGGCGGACTCCGCGTAATATTGCGAGAGAAACGCGGAGAGGATATCCGCGTCGGATTCCTCTGTGTCCGCATCCATGCGGAACTTTTCGGTGCCGATCACTTTGCCGTTACGAACAAAAAGTGCGAATACCAGCGCGTTTGTCCCGAGCCGACCCAACGCAAAAACATCCAGCATCGTATTCGTCGTCGCGATAACGGCTTGTTTTTCGTTGAGACTTTCAATCGCTCGAATGCGGTCGCGAATGATCGCGGCGTGTTCAAAATCCATCGATTCAGAGGCAGCAATCATCTGCTCATTCAGCGAACGAAGTATTTCCGATGTATTGCCGGATAGAAACGACAGCACTTCATCGATCAGTTTGTGATATTCTTCGCGAGAAACATTGCCGGAACAAGGCGCGCAGCATTTGCCGATGTGATACATCAGGCAGGGGCGTTCGCGCCGTGCAATCATGCGGGCGATATCTTTTTTACATTGCCGGATTGGATATTGCTCGCGTACAATAGCGAGTCCGTCCCTCAACAAATAACCGGACAGAAAAGGGCCGAGATATTTTGCACCGTCTTTTTTAATGCGGCGCACAACCTCCAACCGCGGGAAATCCTGCCTTAAATCCACGCGAATATAAGGGAAGTGTTTGTCGTCTTTCAGGAGGATGTTGTACTTCGGTTTGAATTCTTTAATCAGATTGGATTCAAGCGAAAACGCTTCGGTTTCGTTGCTGACGCGGATATACTCGAAATCCGCGATCTGACGAACCATTGCGGTCACTTTTGGCGGATGATTTTTGCTTGACTGAAAATACTGGCGAACGCGGTTCTTTAACGAAATCGCCTTGCCGACATAAATAACCTCACCCTCCGCGTTGAACATTTTATAAACGCCGGGGAAAGAGGGGAGTAATTTCAGTTTTTCTTCGATGATCTCATTCATAAATATAGAAAAATGATTTAAAAATCAGAGTACGACTTCTCCTGCGTCGGCCAACATGCGGTAGAGCATCGGTAGCGGCAAACCGATTACATTGAAGTAGTTGCCTTCTACAGAATCGACAAAGATTCCGCCCGGACCTTGCACGCCGTATGCGCCGGCTTTATCTAGCGGTTCGCCGGTTGCAACATAGCGGTCGATCTCCAGTTCCGTCATCGGAGCGAACGTTACCTTTGTTTCGCAATGGCGAACATCCGCTTTGCCATCCTTTAAAACGGCAACTCCGGTAAAGACGACGTGGCTTTTTCCCTGCATGCGGGTCAGATATGTTTTTGCAACATCCGGTGTGTGCGGTTTGCCCAAAATGTCGCCTTCCAGAAACACGATGGTATCCGCTCCAATGACGCAATCATTCGGATGAAGATTGGCAACCGGCTGCGCTTTTTGCAGAGCAAGCGTTTTTACAAATTCTGCCGGCGGCAAACCATGCGGCTGAATTTCTTCTTCGCCGGAAGTTTCAATTCTATAGTCGAGTCCAATCATGGACAGCAACTCTCTGCGGCGCGGGGAGGAGGATGCGAGTATAATCATAAATTCACCAAATGAATCAAATTAGACGTTCAATTCGATTTCGACAGGGCAATGATCGCTGCCGAATACGTCGCTTAGAATCATGCTGTCCTTCACGGCGCCGATCAGTCGTTCGGACACGATAAAATAATCGATACGCCAACCGGAGTTGTTTTCGCGTGCGTGACCCAGGTAACTCCACCAGCTGTACGCTTCTGCTTTATCGGGGTAAAAATAACGGAAGGTATCGATAAATCCATTTTCAAGCAGTCGCGTCATACAGGCACGCTCTTCATCGGAAAAACCTGCGTTTTTGCGGTTGGTCTTCGGATGTTTCAAGTCTATTTCCTTGTGCGCAACATTCAGATCGCCGCAAACGATAACCGGTTTTTTTGTGTCCAAAGCTTTCAAAAAATCTAAAAACGCGTCTTCCCACGTCATGCGGTAATCCAAGCGCCTTAAACCATCCTGTGCGTTCGGCGTATAGACGGTTACAAAGTAAAAGTCCGGGTATTCCAGCGTTATGACGCGGCCTTCGTTGTCGTGTTCGGGTATGCCAATTCCGTTTACAACCGCAAGCGGTTCGTTTTTTATAAGAACGGCCGTTCCGGAATATCCTTTTTTCTCCGCGCTGTTCCAGTAGATATGATAACCCGGAACTTCTCCATCAAATTGTTCCGGTTGCATTTTGGTTTCCTGCAAGGCGAGAATATCCGGCTGTTCCCGCTCCACAAAATCATAAAAACCTTTCGTGATACAGGCGCGAAGCCCGTTTACATT
>QKAN01000064.1 GCA_003246365.1 Clostridia bacterium | reverse complement strand
AAAGCAAGCAACCGTCTTCAATACATGCCAAGTTGCGCTGAAGTTGCAAAACCGTGAACATTTTACGAAGCACGTAGTTTTACAATGATTGACAAATAGGATACATGGATTATAATTAAATGAACGTGTTCAATTAAAAATCTTGGAATGGAGTTTTTCAATGCGAAAGAAAAACGATGACTTGAAAGATATACTGATGACATGTGCGCAAAAAATTGAATGCGAAGAAGGGGTAGATGCTATCAACATCAGACGACTTGCGGCAGAAACGAATATTTCAGTCGGAACAGTTTATAACTACTTTGAAAACAAGCGGGATGTTTTACTATCTCTTACGGAAGACTATTGGACCAAAGCATTGGTAGATATGGAAAGATGTGTAACGAATGAACGGTTCAGCGATCAACTTGCGCAGATGATCGACTTTTTGCGATCCAAGATGAACGACTGCGCCGAAATTCTCATGCGTAGTCTGCACGACGAAGCGGAGACAGGAAGAAATCGTATGGAAACGTTGCAGAAACGAATGCGAAATTCGCTTGTGAGCCGTTTGCAAAATGACGGCGATATTCGTTCGGATGTATGGAAAGACCCGCTGACGATCGAATCATTTTCAGACTTTGTGCTGGGGAATTTACTGATACTGTTGCAACATATGGATAGAAGCGACGGCCCGTTTCTAGAAATTGTAAAACGAATATTATATTGAATGGAGGAACATTGATATGGCACAGGCACTCATGGAAACAATTTTTGACATATTATATTTGTCGCTTGTGGTTGTAATTGGAATTTATCTGATCAAAAAAGGCGGCGAAGGAACACTGGTTCGAAAATTCGGTATTATGGCGGTCGTTCTCGGCGCAGGGGATTCTTTTCACCTGGTACCGCGAATGTATGCACTCTGGACAACCGGGTTAGAAGCTAACGCAGCCGCGCTCGGCGTCGGCAAACTGGTTACATCGATCACTATGACGGTGTTTTACCTGATCCTTTATTATGTCTGGCGGGAAACGTACGGTGTACACGAAAAACGCGGATTGAACGCGGTGATGTGGGGGCTGGCGCTTGCGCGACTGATCCTTTGCGCGCTTCCGCAAAATCAATGGCTTACGTATCATCAACCGCTTACGTTCGGCATACTGCGCAATATTCCGTTCGCGGCAATGGGAATCATACTAATCGTTCTTTACGCGCGCGAGGCGAAGCGAATCACCGATCGCGCTTTCCGCTTTATGTGGCTGGCGATTACGTTGTCGTTTGCGTTCTATATTCCTGTCGTTTTGTTTGCGGAACAAATCCCTTTGATCGGCATGTTGATGATTCCTAAAACACTCGCCTACGTATGGGTTGTCGTGATGGGGCTGAATTTTTATAGAGACACAAACCGGAAGGATGCTTGATATGCAGAAACGATTTTTCAACGCAGCCATCGTCTATGCCATACTTGCCATGGTGGGCGGCGTTTTCTTCCGCGAGTACACCAAATATATGCAGTACACGGGAGACACGAATCTATCCGTCATTCATGCGCATTATTTCATGCTGGGCATGTTTTTCTTTCTAGTGCTTGCACTGCTGGATAAGGCATTTGCGTTTGCGGGCAGAAAAGGCGTTATGATTTGGGTTACGGTGTATCACGTCGGCCTGAATCTCACCGTTGCATGCTTGTTTTTGAGAGGACTGGCGCAAATGCAACCTGTTGAGCTTTCTGCGGTTTTAGACGCGTCTCTTTCCGGCGTTGCAGGCATCGGTCATATCATTTTAGGCACAGGTATTCTGGTGCTGTTGATATTGATTCGAAAGAGTGCGTTAGCGAAAAACGGTTGATCAAACATAGATAAAGAAGAGCGGGGAAACCGCCCTTCTTTATCTGGATTTAACCCTGGTTTGAACTTGCGCAGAGACAAAACGGATGTCCTGCAGGATCAATCATGGTTACAAAACATTCTGTGTCGCCACCGAACTGAACGTTTGCGCGATGTGCGCCGAGCATTTCTGCCCGTTCAACAGCCAAGGCAACATCCGGCACCTGAAAATCGAAATGCATCTGTTTTTGCTGCTGTCCGGGCATTTCCGGCCAGACAGGCGGCACATAGTCCTCTTCTTGTATAAATAGAAACACTAACCCTGATTCACTGGTCAAAGCCGGCCTCGAAAAAAGCACGCTTCGTTTCCAACCGAGCAGCGCCTCATAAAACGAGCAAAGCTTTTCTTCATCGTCGCAATCGATCATGATGTTTCCCAACCGAATATCTTTCATCATATTTGAGATTCACCTTCTTTTTCAGTGTTATTGACCGGCCCGGATGTTGCATTACGCTTTAAAAACATCAATACAAACAGCAGTAAAACGCATGGGATAAAGATAGAACGTTCGCCGAAGCGTTGGGACGAAAGGTAACCTGCCGCCGCTCCAAGCGTAAAGATTACAATGATTGCAAAGTACTTAAAGCTGTCCAATAAAAGCGTACGATCGTTTCGCTGTATCGAGAAAAACAACAATTCGGTTCCGCTGCGTAAGTTTCCGGTGCACATGGTCGTTGCGTAGCTCAATCCATGCACTGTGCGAAAACTTTGCACCTGAAGCGCGCAAACAAAGGAAACCGCAATGTTGACCGCAGCGTCGCAAACGCCGGACGGAATGAAACCGAGCGCAAACAGAATACAACATTCAATTGCGAGTATAATCTGCCGCCAATGCAGGCGGCTATTGTTTTTTTGCGTGCTGTGAATCCATTCAGCCAGCAATATGCCCGCGGCAAACGCGACGATCGGGAAGAGATACCGGATTGAATCGCTCCATTGCCCTTCAGCAAGATGAATCCCAAAGAATACCATATTGCCCGTTTGCGCGTTCGCAAACACACCGCCTCGCGTGATGTAGGTATATGCGTCGAGAAACCCGCCCGAAAGCGCGAGAAGCGCTCCAACGGGGAACGATTCTGAACGTTGTTGATGTGAATGAGATAAATGCATCACGGTATTGCTCCAATCTGTTCGGAAACAATATATCATACAGCCGGCAGAAGAAAAAGAAGATACGAGATTTTTTATTTCACATATAATTTGATATTCATTACTGCTATCACTTTTTGCGAATGCTATAATGAAAATACGAGTTATTCTCAATCTGCTGTTAAAACAATGCTTTTAGGGAGGGCGTATGAAAAAACAACTGGCTGTCGCGATTGTTTTGTTATTATTATTGACTGGATGCGCAAAAACCGCAGCAACGACGGCAGATGTGACTGCTGCGCCCGCGGAAACAACAGAACTGGACGCAGTGTCCCGTGCTACAATGGCACGATACCGCGAAGGCGAATTGCAGGAGTATGACGGAACAAGACTTTATCCTGCGGTTGGTCCGAGAGATAATTCGATTAAGGGAATACAGTATGTTGACGTTGCGGATTATCAGCTGACGGTAGACGGACTGGCGGCGAATCCGATGGATTATTCTTATACGGATGTTACAAGCCTTCCAAGCGTGCAAAGACTCGTAACGATTTACTGCGTAGAAGGATGGGACGCAACGATCCTATGGGAAGGCGTGCCGCTAAAAACAATCCTGGAAGCAGCGTCTCCGAATCCGGAAGTGAACACCGTAATTTTTCATGCGGTAGACGGATATACTACTTCACTGCCTTTGCAGGAGATTCTCGATAACGATCTGATCCTTGCCTATCATGCAAACGGCATCGCGCTGCCGCCCGAGATGGGATACCCATTTATTCTGGTGGCGGAGGATAAGTGGGGCTATAAATGGGCGCGCTGGATTAACAGGATAGAGCTTTCTTCCGATGACACCTATGAGGGATATTGGGAGGGCTTTGGATACAGCAACAGCGCAGATTTGGATCAGCCATCCTATGGCGAAGATTAAGAGGGCATCAGCCCTCTTTTTTGTTTTGGTTTTCAAATGAATGGTCGCAATATCTATTATTGTGACTTTTTTCGTTTGGCGTTGTCGCTGATTTTGTGAATCGTATCGGAGAAAACGGCAATTTCCTCGTTGGTCAGATCGGCAAGTACTTCATTTAGCCAATCACTGTTAAGTTGAACTAGATCGCGGTATTGTTCCATTCCGGACTCGGTGAGATACAGCTCTTTGGTTCTTTTATCGAGCGTTGATCTCTTTGTAAAAACATATCCCGTTTGCTCCATGCCTTTCACAGAGCGCGCAATAGCGGCTTTGTCGATTGCTAGTGTGGCAGAGATTTCCTCCTGACAAATGCCTTCCTGATTGCCGATGTTGACCAGAAACACGCTGTCCGAAAAGGACAGATTGGTGCCTTCAATGGACTTTGAAATATAGTCCAGAAATGTTCGATAGAGTACGCCGAAATCTTTGATGATAGTTTGTTGCTGCATGTGAGTATTCCTTTGCATGTTCTGTTTAGTTTGAAAGGCAGAAGTCCTCGATCAATTGGATAAACTGATCGGGCACTTCGATATTTGTCACGTGTCCCGCATCTACTTTCACATATTGGCAGTCGTTGATGAGCGAAACAACACGATCTGCCATTTCATGAGACATTGCGCCGTTTAGCGTTCCATCCGTCAGATAGTCAAAGTTTGCCTGAATTAGCAGCGTTGGGCATTGTATCTTTGCAAGCGCTTCCGCATGATCAAACCCTTCATTCCAGGTGCCGTTGTAAAACGCAGCACCAAAGCGCGGGTCATATTCATTCAATCCGCGCAGCATCTCCTGCACAGAGGGCGGTACAAACGCAATTTCGAGCGGTTTGCCGGGATTTGCGGATTTATAGCTGTTGACGGCAAATCGAATCAACTGCTGCGAAAACGGGCCTGTGTACGTCTTAAAAAACTCTGTGCCGTTCTCAATCCAGTAATCCAAGAAATTACCGGCGTAGGAACGATCTTGCAACGCATTGTCACTGGCGCGGAACAGTTTATCCGCAACGGTATGCTCGATTTCCGGATATTCCGATGAAAACAGCGGTGGGTCTTCCAGCACGATTGCCTTAACCAGGTCTGGTTTGTTTGCCGCGAGCCAAACGGTCAGCAACCCGCCGGATGAGTTTCCGGTAACATAGGCTGGCTCGCCGATGATGTTTTGAAGAAAATCCGCTAAATCGCTGCCAATTTGATTGGCGCTCATCTTGTAATCGTCCGGTACGGATGTTTTTCCATGGCCGGGATAATCCACGGCGAATACGTGGAATTTTGTCGAGAGCTCCGGCATCACCAAATGGTAGGTATACAAATCCAGCGTCTGCGCATGCAGTAAAAGCAGCGCAGGACCATTGTCGGGGCCTTCAGCATAGTTAAACAGCACAGAACCCACTTGCGCTGTTTTTTCGACGATGCCTGCGTTTGCAAGAATATCGTCAGAAGGGTTCTTGTAATGTCGCATGTACGTGATTAGTGAAAACAATGCGACCGTAATAACAAGTATCACGATTAATAAAATGAGCAGCCATTTATTCATAAAACTACCTACAGTTCTGTTATCAACATTTCATCTAAAAAGATGACTGAGTCAATCATATGCCTATTAACTGCAGGTGTCAACTCTATTAGTATAAGTTTATATGAACAATCAATTATAGATAGACAAGCTATGCCCGAATCAAAACTTCAAAATAATTGTTTAATGAAAAGCTGTAGTTGACTTTGCGCATGCAAGTGTCTATGATTAACACATTAAAATGTTTTGATGTGAGGAAATTTTGGAAACGAAGTATTCGCAAAACGCAAAGATCTACAAGGCCTTCTGCGATGAAAACCGTCAGCAGATACTGGAACTCCTGCGCAGCGGCGAAAAATGCGCCTGTAAGCTGATGGAGATAACCGGTATCAGTCAATCAGCTATTTCGTACCACATGAAGATACTGGTTGAATCCGGAATTGTAGTCGCTCGACAGGAAGGCAAGTGGACGCATTATCAAATTGATACTGCGGGGTGTGAACATGCAGTCGCCGTGCTGCGGGAGATCACGACTCCGATGGATCAATCAGATTTGGTTGATTGTTGCCAAAAGAAGGCATCAAACAGTTAATTTTAAAAGAGATTGTAGATTCAAGTATTCTTAACTAAACAAGCAACAGAGGGGGAAGTATGGCGAAAACTTGGTATCCGGTCATTGATGATTCTATTTGTTCAAAGTGCGGCGCTTGCATAACCAAATGCACCCACGGTGTGTACGATGCGCAGAAAGCGCCGGTGCCGGACGTTGCGAACGGAAATGCTTGCATCGACCATTGCCATGGATGCGGCAATCTGTGCCCGACTGGCGCGCTTCGTTATTTTGGTGAAGATACCGGATGGATTCCGCCACGCGGCCAATCGTTACATCAGGAGAGCGCGTGCTCTTGCGGCGGGAGCAAAGCCGTTTCCAAAACGCTATTGATCGAGTACTTATATCTGGACTTGCAAACGTGCGAACGCTGCGTCGGAACGGAAGATGTTCTTCAGGAAGTGATTACTGTTTTGACGCCCGCGCTCGAACTCGCAGGTTATTCGGTTAAATACAAAAAGATTGAAATGTCTACACGGGAAATTGCGAAAAAATACCGTTTTCTTTCGTCGCCGACCATTCGGGTAAACGGTCACGATATATGCGCCACCATGGCTGAAAATAATTGCGGATGCTGCGGTGAAATCAGCGGCACACAGGTGGATTGCCGTGTGTTTAAGTATAACGGAGAAACATTCGAGATTCCGCCGAAAGAAATGCTGGCAGAGAGAATATTGGCCGCCGTTTCCAGTAAAAAGCGCAGAGTTTATTTAAGCGGAAATTATACGTTCCCCGAGAATCTGAAGAAATTTTATGACGGGAAGGAAAGCAAAACCGGATGCGGATGCGGCGGAGAGAATTGCTGCGGTTGAGACGAACACTGAGAATGCAGAATTGCGTCAGCGATAGCGGGAAACACATTTTACCCGACAAACGATAAACGCGGTGAGCATTTCTCTGGTTTTATAAGTTCTAGGAGGAAACATGAAGAACACAAACAGGATGATTTTACTACTGGGTCTTATGGCTTTTTTAGCCAACGGCGATAATTATGCCGCCGCACCTCTTTTGCTGAACATCGCGACGGATTTGAACCTGACCGTAGAAACGGCGGCGATTTCGGTAACTGCATATATGCTGGCGTTTGGCGCGTTCACGCTGCTATTCGGGCCGCTGTCCGATCGATTTGGCAAAGTCAGGGTAATTAACATTGCCGCGTTTGGAACGGCTATTTTCAGCATTCTCGGCGGATTTGCATATAACCTGACATCGCTTGTCGTTTTTCGAGCTGTTAACGGCGCATTTGCCGCGGGCATTTTCCCGGTAACGCTGGCGCTTGTCGGGCAAAGCTTTGACGACAGCAGCAGGCATAAAGCACTGGGCAAGGTTATGGGCATGATGTTCCTCGGGGCCGCTACCGCGACAATTGTCGGCGGCGTGCTGGCGTTTTTCGGTTCGTGGCGGTTGGTCTATATCGTTTACGGCGTCGGAGAACTGATTCTGGCTATCCTGATGATGATCATGCTGGAAAAAGACGCGCCTGTTGTCAGCAAGTTGAATTATATTGCCGCATACAAAGAACCGCTCTCCAATTTCAAATTCATGCGATTGGTTCTTACGATTTTCCTCGTTGGATACGGCGTATTCGGGTCTTTCACCTATTCCGGAAAGTTGATTCAGGGGATTACCGGATATACGGTACTTGGTGTCGGCTTAATTCTTTCTCTGTTCGGCGTTGGTACCGTTCTCGGCGGACGCGTTGCGCCCAAGGTAAAGCAAAAACTAGATTCCAAATACTTTTTCGTGACAGGAATTATGGGTGCAGCTGCGCTGCTCGCGTTAGCGCTCAGTAAAAACATTTTCGTTCTTGCGGTTGGCTTGTTTTTCTTTGGCGTTGCATTTATCTTCTTCCAGTCAACGCTTGTTGCAACGGTGCAGTCGATTTTGCCGCGGACGAAGGGGACAGCTATGTCAATGGCTTCGTTGAATATATTCGTCGGCGGAGCCGTAGGCACCAGTATCAATGCAAATGTCATTAGCTCGCTGGGTATTTCGAAAATCTATCTGATTTCGGCGGTACTATTGTTCGCAGTTGGCATACTGACAACTGCCTTTCTTAGCGAAGGGAAAAAGGCTGCGGTACCCGTGGAAAATAAAGCATAAAATATACCAACTTATATCATATTCAGAAAAAAGACAAGGAGTTCCAAACGGAACTCCTTGTTTTTTGGTCTGGGTGAGAGGATTTGAACCTCCCTGTGCCCGGGGCGCGCGACCGCTTCGCATTCGCTCGCGGTACCCGTGCGCCCGTTCGCGGCTGGTAAACAGCCAAAGGGCTGTTTGCCTCTTCACCGCTCACCCCTTGAACCCCATGGGTTCAAAATCCAAGCGTCAGAATCACCTTGCTCAGATAGAAATAAAGAAAGGTTCCAAACGGAACCTTCCTTTATTTTGGTCTGGGTGAGAGGATTTGAACCTCCGGCCTCTTGAACCCCATTCAAGCACGCTACCAAACTGCGCTACACCCAGACGGCGTTGACTATGATAGCATTTGGCCGCGAAAAAGTCAACAGTTCATCCGCTGAATTCGGGCAAAATCAGCGAAGCAAAATTCACAATCAGCGACAAAAATTTCGCATCATGATATAATCGAACAGGCTGATCAAACAACAAAATTAAACATATCAAAAGGACAGAAACAATGCAGTTTTTTTCAAAAACGCCTGCGGGGCAGGTTGCCGCAGTCATGCGGCGCGTCTATGAACGCGGACTGACAACAGCAACCGGCGGCAATATATCCATGCTGGTGGAAAACGGAGATATTTGGATTACACCGAAAGGGTTTGACAAAGGTAGTCTGACGGAGGATGACATCGTCTGCGTTCACCCGGACGGCACATACGACGGAAAACACGAACCTTCGAGCGAAATCGCTTTTCACCGCGCTACCTATCGGGCGCGTCCCGATTTCCGTGCCGTGGTACATGCGCATCCGGTTCATTGCATTGCGTTTTCCTTAACGCGAACGCTGCCGCGAATCGATCTTGTGCTGGATACCATGATTCGTTGTCGTAACATGCGGCTCTCGAAATATGCCATGATGGGCAGTGTAGCGCTTGGAGAAAACCTGTTTGCCGAGTTTTCCAAAGGGGCTGATGTGGTGTTTTTGGAAAATCACGGTGTATGCGTCGGCGGAGAAAATTTGCTAGAAGCGTATCAGCGATTTGAATCAATTGAGTATGCAGCTAAACTGGATTTACTTTCCCGCAAACTGGGCGAAGCTGTCGGAATAAACGAGGAGCAGATTGGAAACTATGAAAAACGCATTCCGGCAGAAGTTCAATTATTGCATGACCATAAACCAAATGAAACGGAGCAGGTATTGCGCGCGGAGATGACGGCGAAACTCCGGCGCGGTTGCGAGCACGGATTGCTGAGTGGAGCGGTTGGCGTTTGCAGTGCGCGGATTAGCGAGAGCTCGTTTTTGATTACACCGGAAGGATTAGACCTTGCTCTGCTGGAGGAATGCGATCTCGTTTATATCGATGAGCAAGGCAAGGAAGCAGGGAAAACACCATCGAAAGAGACAGCTCTTCACACCAAGATATATCGCCAGCATGCAAATGTTAATGCAATCTTTTCTGCAGTACCGCCGAATATTGCAGCGTTTGCCTCGTCAAAGAAAATATTTGAAACCTCGACAATTCCCGAAAGCTATTATATGCTGCGTGCGGTTCCCGAATATCCGTTTGAGGAACCATTTCAAAACCCGGCCAAAACAGCAGCACTGTTCTCAAATAAAACACCCGCCGTATTATTCCGCAATTACGGAATTGTTACGACGGGAGATTCACTCTTTACTGCATTTGATCGCTTAGAGGTTGCGGAGGCAACCGCAGCGTCGATTATAACCGCGCAGGATGCGGGGACGGTGGTTTATTTGAGCAAAAACGAGATTCGTGATTTAGTTGATACATTCCATCTGGAATGAATTTACGATAATCGTTCAAAACTTCTAAATGTTGATCAATATTACTTATGCATCCGGCGGAATCGAAGTTGCGTTTACACCGGATTTGCGTTTTCAACTAAAAACCGAACTGTGTTTTCCAACGCCATTCCGCGGGAGGCTTTAACGAGAATCGTATCGCCGTCCTCAATATAATCGGGCAACTCTTCAATCAGGCGTTCCTGCGTCGCAAAATAGCAAGCACTGCTGTCCGAGTTGGAGTTTAGTGCGCCAAAGAAGATGCGCTCGCTTTCCGGGCCGACGCACAAAATCGATTCAATGCCGAGGGAAGAGACATAACGGCCGATTTCCTCATGCATGCGCGCGGATTCCGGCCCGAGTTCGCGCATATCTCCGAGGATTGCAACGCGTCTGCCGGTACAGCGGGCAAGCACATTGACTGATGCAGTAACGGAAGTTGGATTCGCGTTATACGTATCGTCAATCAGCGTAAAGCGCGGCAGGCGGATAACGTTCATGCGTCCCGGCATCGATTGATATTCTGCGATGCCTTGCGCAATAACGCCGAGTTTCATCTTGAGCAATAGCCCGACGGAAACCGCGGCAAGCGCATTATAAACCGAATGCAAGCCGAGCGCGGGCACGCAGATGCGATAGCTTTCTCTGCCGGCGTTTGCGGTAAATGACATGCCGTCGAGTATCATATCTTCAATATCCGTCGCACGCACGGCGCAGCGATCACCAATGCCGTACAGGATTGCACCAGGTATGGTCTGCAAAAATTCGTCGTCCCCGTTGGCGATGATGTGTCCGCCCGGACGCATATGCGGCAACATTTCCGTTTTGCCGCGGAAGATGCCTTCCCGGTCGCCAAAGTTCTCCACATGTGCTAAACCGACGTTTGTGAAAAGACAGATATCCGGCTGAACAAAAGAGGCAATGCGGTCGATTTCGCCGAAGTGGTTGGTGCCCATCTCGACGACCGCAACCTGATGCTTTTCTTCCAATGTGAAGATTGTCAGCGCGGCTCCGGTTTCATTGTTTAGGTTACCCTGCGTTTTCATGACGCGATACTCCGCGCTCAACGCAGCGGCAACCATGTCTTTTGTGCTTGTTTTTCCCGCACTACCTGTCAAGCCGATAACGGGGATAGTAAACTTTTGACGGTAGCGCCGCGCGATATCATGCAGAGCACGCAGCGTATCAGGGACTAGAATATAAGGTTCTTTTTCAAGTTTGCGATCGGAGACAACAAGAGAAGCACCTTCATTCCGCGCAAGCGGGATAAAGTTGTGACCATCGTGCTTCTCCCCGATGATCGCAACAAACAAAGAACCCGGCGTAGCTTTCCGGTTATCGATGACGATATCCGTCACCGCTTCGGTGAGTATCGCTTTGTCGCCAAAATATTGGCCGCCGCAAGCAGAGAGAATTTCGGAAAACAAATATTGTTTCATCATACCTCGTACCGTTTCAGCGATTGGTTGACAATCGTTTCACAAAGCGCGGGATAGTCTAGCCCCGCATGTTCCGCTTCCTGCGGAAGAAGGCTAGTGGGCGTCATACCTGGCAGTGTGTTTGCTTCCAGACAATATGCTTCGCCGTCTTTTGTCAGCAGAAAATCGACACGCGCATAAACGCTGAGCTTGAGCGCGCGGAACGCTTTCACCGCGAGCGCTTGCACTTTTTCTGTTAATTCTGGAGAAATGCGGGCGGGTACAATTTCGTCCGTCCAGCCTTTTTGATATTTATGTTGATAATCGTAGAAACCATGTTTTGGAACGATTTCGATCAGGGGTAGTGCGGTCAACGTGTCTCCGCTCCCCATAACGCCCGCAGAAAGCTCCAAGCCGGAAACATATTCTTCCACGATTAGCTCGTCTTCGTACGCGAATCCCGCTTCGATTGCGGGGGCGAGCTCCTCACGTTCGCGCACAATCACAACGCCTATGCTGGAACCGCCGCAGTTCGGCTTTACGACGCAGGGAACAGGAAAATGTTCCGAGTCGAACGGCAACCCTTTGCGTGCGATCGCCCAATCGGCGGTCGGAATATTTTCGCTGCGAAGCAGTGACTTGCTGACGCTTTTGTCCATCGCGAGCGCGCATCCAATTGACGGACTGCCAGTATGCTTGATATCGCTCAGGTCGAAAAACGATTGAAGACTTCCGTTTTCACCGACGCCGCCATGCAACGCGAGAAAAACGAGATCCGCCGCGCGGCAAAGTTCCAATACGCCGTTTCCGATCTGTTCGGAGAATCCGCTCTTACGAGATTTGCGAATGGCGGCAAGATCCGGCGCTGATTCCGGAACGGAAAACGCAGGCAGTAATCCTTTAACATTAAATATGCTCTCAATAGGGGAAGGCAGGGAATCGATACCATAAAAGAGGTCTATCAGAATG